>JAZSFF010000040.1:0-14512 GCA_045532055.1 Clostridia bacterium | reverse complement strand
GCTTAACGCGGAATATTTGCCAAGGTATTCCTTTGGGGTCTTAAAGACCCGCAGAGAGGGGCGAGAGAAAAGCCGCGTTAGTGAGAGTTGAGATGCAGATGTTTGTGAATATTTTTGAATGAGGTGAAAACCGGCGGATATCAGTTCCCTTTTTCATCCGCCGGTTTTAGCGAGCGCACTCGATATATATCGAGTATCCGAGCGTCAGCGAAATGAAAAAATATGAACACTTACATATGCACGAAACTGGAACAGCGGAAAAAGGGGTGCCAGGGGGAACCTTTCCCCCTGGGAAACAAGGTCTACAGCGGTAAGGGGGTATAAGGGGGTTTGACCCCCTTAAAATATACAGCATGCACGAAACTCCGGCAACCTCCCCGGTTAAAGGGAAACTGTGCCTGTTACACAAAAAACCCCCGGATAAACCGGGGGTTCCATTTTAAATTTTTCAATTAACCAAGATTCTTCTCAAGCTGATCCATGCTGTCCTTGATTTCCTGAGGAAGTCTGTCGCCAAACTGTGCAAAGAATTCTCTCTGGTTTGCAAGGTCTTCTTTCCATGCCTCAACATCGATTGAAAGAAGTTCGTCAACAACCTCGTCGCTGAGGTCAAGACCGTCAAGCTGGAGGTCTTTCTTGTTGGGAACATAACCGATTTCTGTTTCAACCGCATCAACCTTGCCCTCGCAACGGTCAAGAATCCAGTTGAGAACACGCATATTGTCACCAAAGCCAGGCCACATGAAGTTGCCTTCGTCATCAAGTCTGAACCAGTTTACATTAAAGATCTTGGGCGGATTTGCAATCTTCTTGCCCATATCGTACCAGTGCTGGAAGTAATCAGCCATATTATATCCAACAAAAGGACGCATAGCCATGGGGTCACGTCTTACAACGCCTACTGCACCTGCTGCTGCTGCAGTTGTTTCAGATGCCATTGTTGCACCCACAAATACACCGTGATCCCAGTCACGAGCCTGATATACCAGCGGAGCAGTCTTTGCACGGCGGCCGCCGAATACAATTGCTGAAATGGGAACACCCTGAGGATTCTCGAATTCAGGAGAAATGCAGGGACAGTTCTTTGCAGGAGCTGTAAATCTTGAGTTGGGATGTGCCAATTTGTTGCCTTCTGCTGTATATTCTTTGCCGTCAACCTTAGCACCTTTCCACTCGATTGCCTTTGAGGGAGGATTCTTGTCAAGGCCTTCCCACCAAACAGTCATATCTTCTTCATTTATTGCAACGTTTGTGAAGATTGTATCTTTCTTTGTTGCCTCCAAAGCATTGAAATTTGACTTCACAGAAGTACCGGGAGCAACGCCGAAGAAACCAGCTTCAGGGTTGATGGCATAAAGTCTGCCATCCTCGCCAACACGGAGCCAAGCAATATCGTCACCTACTGTCCATACTTTGTAGCCCTGTTCCTTGAGGAATGCAGGAGGGATAAGCATAGCCAGGTTTGTTTTACCACAAGCTGAGGGGAAAGCAGCACAGATGTATTTAACTTCGCCCTTGGGATTTTCCAATCCGAGGATAAGCATATGCTCTGCCATCCAGCCCTCTTTCATTCCCTGATATGACGCGATACGAAGAGCGAAACACTTTTTGCCAAGGAGAACGTTTCCGCCGTAAGCTGAGTTTACGGACATGATTGTGTTGTCCTGTGGGAAGTGAACAATGTATCTTTCGTCAGGGTTAACGTCACGCTTAGCATGGAGGCATTTTACAAAATCGCCGTCTTCGCCAAGTGCGTCAAGCACGTCTTTTCCCACTCTTGTCATGATGTCCATGTTGAGAACAACATAAATGCTGTCTGTAAGCTCAATACCAATCTTTGAGAAAGGTGAGCCAACAGGACCCATTGAATATGGGATAATGTACATTGTGCGGCCTTCCATTGAGCCGTCATAAAGTGCGTTGAGTTTTGCATACATCTCAGCAGGTGCCATCCAGTTGTTGATTGGGCCTGCCTCTTCCTTTGTTTCTGTACAGATAAATGTTCTGTCCTCTACACGGGCAACGTCATTCTCTGCTGTTCTGTGATAATAGCATCCGGGAAGCTTTTCCTGGTTAAGCTTTATCATTTCGCCGCTTTCAACAGCTTCCTCACGAAGGGCCTCAAGCTGTTCTTTAGAGCCGTCAATCCAAACCACATTTGAGGGCTTGCAAAGGGCTTTCATTTCTTCAATCCAAGCAAGTGCTTTTTTGTTGTTGGTCATTCTTAGTACCTCCTTATATGATAAACAAAATAATCTTTAACTTCAAGAAGCAAAAAACATCTTCCAAAATCTTCAACTTCTCCCATGTATAACATGATACCACAGGTATTTCAATTTTTCAATAGTTTTTTGACAATATTTTAACAAAACTTGGGGGTTTTATTCACAAAAACCCTTATTTTTTACATACAAACAGGGTTCCTGTCGCTTTGCCGTCAAAAATATCATAAATTCTTTCGGGATATGCCCCGTTGCTGATAATCATATCAATCCCACGTGCGTTCACAATTTCTGCGGCTTTCAGTTTGGTTTTCATGCCGCCGGTTCCTCTGCGGCTGCCTGCACCCCCTGCAATAGCATAAATTTTTTCATCAATTTCCTCAACCACCGAAATCAGCTCCGCCCCCTCATCTTCCTGGGGATTTGCGGTATAGAGACCGTCTATGTCAGAAAGCAAAATAAGGAGCTGAGCATCAACCAGCTTTGCAATGAGAGCCGATAGGGTGTCGTTGTCGCCAAATTCCAGCTCATATGTGGAAATAACGTCATTTTCATTGACAATGGGTATAACCCCATACTCAAACATGGTTTCAAAAGTGTTTTTTGTATTCTGATACCTCTCTTCATCGTCAAGAATAAACTTGGTCAAAAGCACCTGAGCCGCCTGATGTCCGTATTCTGAGAAAAACCTATCATACATAGAAACCAACGTCGCCTGACCAATGGCAGCAAGAGCCTGTTTTTTTCTTGTGTCAGTTGGTTTTTCAGCAAGGTTAAGCTTGCCCACGCCTGCACCCACAGCACCGCTGGACACCAGAACCACCTCAATGCCCCGATTTTTCAAATCGGATACCACCCGCACAATGCTCTCCAACTTTTTTATATTCAATTTTCCTGTTTCGTAGGTCAAAGAAGATGTTCCCACCTTGATAACCACGCGTTTTAAATCTTTGAATCTTGAATAATCCATAATAATTACTCCAAATTTCATTAATCTTTTGAAAGAGCAAAAATTCTCCCCCGTTTTGAACAATTATACTCCCAAAAAACCTCTGTGTCAAGTCAGAAACGGCTTATATCCATTGACAAAAGGGCAAATAATGAATATAATTAAAAGGAAAACCTAACTCTATGAAAAAGGAAGCAGCATATGCTTAAAATAAAAAATCTTCAACTTGAAAACAACGTACTCCTGGCACCCATGGCAGGGGTCACCGATAAAGCCTTTCGTATGATAGTAAAACCCTTTGGTCCGGGACTTATGTACACCGAAATGGTGTCAGGCAAGGGGCTTTTTTACAACAGCAAAAAGACCGCCGGTCTTCTGGAGACCGATGGTATTGAAAAACCAGTTGCAACCCAGATTTTCGGGCACGAACCACAAGTTCTGGCAGCCATTTCATCAAAGTCTTTGGAATCTGGTGCAGAACTAATTGACATCAACATGGGCTGTCCCGCCCCAAAAATTACGGGCAACGGTGACGGCTCGGCACTTTCCAGAGACCCCATTCTTGCAGGGGAGATTGTTGCTGCAGTTACGGAGGTGGTTGACGTTCCTGTAACTGTAAAAATTCGCAAAGGCTGGGACGAGGATTCCGTCAACGCGGTGGAAATGGCAAAGATTGCAGAGCAAAACGGGGCTGCAGCAATAACCGTCCATGGCAGGACCCGTCAGCAATTCTACAGCGGCGAAGCCGACCTGGACATAATAAAAGCCGTGAAGGAGGCCGTATCAATCCCGGTTATCGGCAACGGAGATATTGTGGACGAAGAAAGCGCCCTTCACATGCTGCAGTATACCGGCTGCGACGGGATCATGATTGGCAGAGGAGCACAAGGAAACCCCTGGATTTTCGGTCAAATCATCCACTTTTTAAAAACCGGCGAAAAACTCCCACCCCCAACCCTTGAAGAAAGAGCGGAAAAAATGCTTGAACATCTTGAGCTTTTGGTCGCATACAAGGGCGAATACCGAGGCATTCAGGAGGCGCGCAAACACATGGCATGGTATATCAAAGGCAAGCCCGGTGGTGCAAAGCTGAGAGAACTGATTATGCAGGCAAAAACAAAGGAAGAGATGACCCAAATCATCCGCCTTGTTAGATAATATAAAAAAACATTGTTTTTTGAGGCTCTTTTTAGTGCATAAAAATGGCAAAAACTCCTTGACTATACGGAGTTTTTGTTGTATTATTGTATTAATTATTCTATTTTGATGCGTCACGTCATTTTGATATAATTCAGGTACTTTTTTTGAAAGGAATTGATGACATATGAAAATCGCAATTATGGGCTTTGGTGTTGTTGGTTCGGGCGTCGGAGAGGTTGTTACCAAAAATCAGGAAACCCTCATTAAAAAATGCGGCGAACCCATCGAAATTGCACATATTCTTGACCTGCGTGATTTCCCTGACAGTGAGTTTGATTGCTTTACAAAGGATTTCAATGATATCCTTAACGACCCGGAGGTTGGCGTTGTTGTTGAAACAATGGGCGGCGTTAATCCTGCATACCAGTTTTCAAAGCAGCTCCTCTTGGCAGGAAAAAGCGTTATAACCTCAAACAAAGAGCTTGTTGCAGCACATGGTACAGAGCTTATCAAAATCGCAAGAGAAAGAAAGCTAAACTACCTCTTTGAGGCTTCTGTTGGCGGTGGCATTCCCATTATCAGACCAATGTTTTCATGCCTCACCGCAGGTGAAGCAACCGATGTTTTCGGTATCCTCAACGGAACAACCAACTACATCCTGACACAGATGTTCCAAAACGGCGAGACCTTTGAAAATGCTCTCCGTGCAGCACAGCAGAAAGGCTATGCCGAGGCAGACCCAACAGCAGATGTTGAGGGTCACGATACATGCCGCAAGATCGCCATTCTGTCTGCATTGGCATTTGGCAAGGCTGTTCTTACCGAAAGAATCCCTACAGAGGGTATTTCAAAAATAACAGCAGCAGACGTTGCATATGCTGACCGTCTTGGCTATGCAATCAAGCTTATTGGACACGCAACAAAGGCAGAGGACGGCGGAGTTTATGCTGCTGTTTTCCCGGCGTTTGTTCCCAAGAGCAACCCCCTTGCTGGCATTAACGATGTTTTCAACGGAATTATTGTAAAAGGCGAGGATTTGGGTGACGTTATGTTCTATGGCCGAGGTGCCGGCAAGCTCCCCACAGCAAACGCAGTGGTTGCAGACGTTGTGGACGCAATCAAGCACAAAGGCGTAAACATCATCATAAAATGGAAAGAATACCAAGAAGAAAATCAGTCAGAGGGAAAAATGCAGAAGTATCCCTATTATGTAAGATTTTCCGGAAATCGTGTTTCCAACCTTGCTGATTGCAAGATTGTTGCATTTGATGAGGAAGAATATAAAAACGAATTTGCCGTAATCACCGCACCCCTTACCAATGATGAACTCAACAGCTTTATAAAATCCGTTGAGTTTGAGGGTTGCAAGGCATTGGGCAAATTAAGACTGATTGGTGAATAAAACTTTAGCAAACCAAACACTCCCAGTGTTTTGAAAACACTTGAGTGTTGCTGAAAATATAAACAGTATCGGAGGTTTTTAAATTGGCAATTATTGTTCAGAAATTCGGCGGCAGCTCGGTTGCCGATGCTGCAAAGGTCAACAATGTGGCTAGCCGTGTTGTTGACACATACCGTCAGGGCAATTCGGTGGTTGTGGTTGTTTCCGCACAGGGCGATACAACCGATGACCTTATTGATAAGGCCCATGAAATCAACTCTGCACCCTCAAAACGTGAGATGGATATGCTTCTTTCATCCGGCGAACAGATTTCCATTGCTCTCCTTGCAATGGCCATTGAAAAGATTGGTGCACCGGTTATCTCTCTTACAGGCTGGCAGGCAGGCTTTCAGACAAACTCAACAGCCGGCAATGCCCGCATAAACAAGATTGATACCGAAAGAATTCTGGCCGAAATCAATCAGAAAAAAATCGTTATTGTAGCAGGTTTTCAGGGTCTTGACAAGTATGACAACATAACAACTCTTGGCCGTGGCGGAAGTGATACATCAGCTGTTGCAATCGCTGCAGCAATTCACGCAGACAAGTGCGAAATCTACACAGACGTTGACGGTGTTTATACAGCAGACCCCCGTATTGTCAAGTCCGCAAAGAAACTTGACGAAATCACATACGATGAAATGCTTGACCTTGCAAGCCTTGGCGCAAACGTGCTCCACAACCGCTCGGTTGAAATGGCTAAGAAGTATGGCGTAAAACTTGAAGTTAAATCCAGTTTTGAAAAAATTGATGGAACTATTGTTAAGGAGGCGGTTTCCGTGGAAAAAATGTTAATCAGAGGTGTTGCTCGTGACAACGACGTAGCACGTATTGCAATCATTGGTCTTGAAGACAAACCCGGCATTGCATTCAAAGTATTTTCTTTGCTTGCAAACAAACATATAAATGTTGATGTAATCTTGCAGTCAATAGGCCGTGGCGGAAAGAAGGATATTTCCTTCACCGTTACAAAAAATCACCTTGAAGAGGCTTTGAATATGCTCGAGGCAGAAAAGGCAAGCCTTTGCTATGAGGAGATTACACACCGCGAAGATATCAGCAAGGTTTCAATCGTTGGCGCCGGCATGGTGAACAACCCAGGTGTTGCTGCAAAAATGTTTGAAGCACTTTATGAGGCAAACATCAACATTCACATGATTTCCACATCAGAAACCAAGATTTCTGTTCTTATCAATGTGAACAATGCGGAAAAGGCTGTTCAGGTTATTCACGACAAGTTCGTTATTTAAAAATTGTATTAAAAATGATAAAAGCGGTAAACTAATATCAGTTTACCGCTTTTTGTTGCATTTATGCGTGGTAGAAATCCGCTGTCTGCACAAAGGATTGAGAAGTTTGTTGTACAAGGACAGGAGTATAGACGTTTTTTGAAATTCTTGAAGATACGCACAAAAGCAAAAAACAAATTTTTACAAAATTCATCATTGGACCAATATCTCCTTTTCATATTTATTTTGTGAAAATACAAGGAATTTATGTTGCAAAAAGTCTGGCATGCAAAAAGCATTCTGGATTTTTTCTTTTTTGTTGGAACAAAAGAAAATTTTTTAATTTTGAATACAAAAAAGCAAATCCCCGGCATCTACCGGGGATTTTGCTATGTAGTTTGTCTCGCAACAATCAGAGCGTGCGTGCACACTTTAAATAAAAAAGTGTGCCACGAAGTGACACACCGAAAAATGCATCACTCCATTTGTCGCCAAACAAAATCATAACTTACCAAAGCATATGAAAAGAATGTGCATTTTTACCTAAAAGAAAAATGCTTCGATAAGTAAAATATTAGATTTTGTTTGGCATATTTATTATATCACAAAGCTAAATAAATTACAATACTTTTTTATCTTAGGGGAAGCATTTTCCCCGTGAGAAATACAATACAAAAAAATCGGGTTGCTGCATATGCAACAACCCGACATATTATATTATTATTTTAGTTTTCTCCTGTAATAACTTCTTTTCCACCAAGATAAGGTCTCAAAACTTCAGGAACAGTAATGCTGCCGTCTGCATTCTGATAATTCTCTAGAATTGCCGCAACTGTTCTGCCGATTGCCACACCTGAACCATTGAGAGTATGAACAAGCTGCGCCTTGTCCTTGACATTGTTCTTGAACTTGATGTTGGCACGTCTTGCCTGGAAGTCCTCAAAGTTTGAGCAGGAAGAAATCTCAACAAATCTTCCATAGCTGGGCATCCAAACCTCAATGTCATACTTCATTGCTGCAGTAAATCCAAGGTCACCGATACAGATTTTTACCACACGGTATGGGAGTTTCAGGAGCTTGAGAACAGATTCTGCATCATTTACCAAGCTTTCAAGCTCTTCATAAGAATTTTCGGGGTTTGCAAATTTCACAAGCTCAACTTTGTTGAACTGATGCTGACGGATAAGACCTCTGGTATCTCTTCCCGCACTTCCTGCCTCTGCCCTGAAACACGCAGTGTACGCACAGTATTTAATTGGCAGCTTGCTGCCATCCAAAATCTCATCTCTGTGCATGTTTGTGACAGGCACCTCAGCCGTTGGAACCATGAAATATTCGGTGTTTGCAACCTTGAATGCATCCTCTTCAAACTTAGGCAACTGACCTGTGCCAATCATGCTGTTTCTGTGCACCATAAAGGGCGGAAAAATCTCCTCATACCCATTCTGACGGGTATGTGTGTCAAGATAAAAATTGATAACCGCTCTTTCAAGCTGTGCACCCGCACCCTTGTAGACAGTGAATCTGGTACCTGTGATTTTTGCGGCAGTTGCAGCGTCAAGAATGCCCAAATCTTCACCCAAATCCCAATGAGCTTTTGGCTCAAAATCAAACTGGGTAGGCTCCATAAAGCGTCTTACCTCAATGTTATCCTCGTCTGTATCACCCTCAGGAACAGTAGGATTTGCAATGTTGGGGATTGTATACATAATGGTTTCGATTTCCTCGTCGATAACCCTCACCTGCTCGTCAATCTTTTTGATTTCATCAGAAAGAACCTTCATTTCAGCAAAAATCTCTGTTGTATCCTTGCCCTCTTTCTTCAATGCAGGAATCTGCTTTGAAATGGTGTTCTGCTTGTTTTTCATCTGCTCAACGCTGAAAACAAGCTCACGACGCTGTTTGTCAAGGTCCAAAAGATGGTCAATATCAATTCTGGTTTCCTTTCTTCTCTTCAATGCCTCAATCAGCTTTTCAGGTTCATTTCTTAAAATTTTAATGTCTATCATAATATTCTCCATTCTGCCACACTTTTGCGGCTGTTTTTTCTGTTTAGTTTTCCAACATGTCTTTTAATATTTCATAATAAGCAAGCGCCGCATCATCAAAACCCATAGGCTCAATTTTTTTAAACGCTGTCCTGGCTTGTTCCTTTTTGCCATTTTTGAATGCATCATAAATTTCCTTAAGGTCAGCAAGCGCTTGATTTGATGTAGTTACATCCGACTGCAACATCATGGATTGGGAAATTTGTTCCTTTAACTCCTTGTTTTCTTTTTCCAGTTTAGAAATTTTTTCCTCCAGAGTTCGGATGCTGTTCTGGTTGGCTGTAATCAAATTCTGATACTCTATCTCCTGAACATCAATTTTCTTCTGTGACAACCACCCAACAACCACAATCACCACCACGCACAGCAACATAATGATTCCATAAACGCAAACTCTTTTATAATCCCTTTTCATTTTCTCTCCTTTTCGCCCATTGCTCTAAAAGCTAAATTTTTGCCCTTTAAACCAATTTTTGCCCTTTTTAATATCTGTTTATTGTCGCAATCTGTTTTAAACGATTAAGGCATGGTTTTGTAGGTGGATTTTTGTAAAATTCTGTAAAAATTCTTGCTATTTTATTTTTTCCAGAATTCCTTCCAGTTCTTGAGGGCTAAAATATTCAATCTCAATTTTTCCACGTTTTTTTCCGTTCTTGATTGAAACTTTTGCTCCCAGTCGTCTGGAAATATCCCTTTCCAAATCTTTGAAATATTTTTCTGTATTTCTGTCGATTTGTGGCGGGGTTAATTTTTCTTTAACAACAGAGTTGGTTGCCAACTTTTCGACTTGACGGACATTAAGCCCCTCCGCAACTATCCTTTCAGCCAACACCAATCTGTCGGCCTCTTTTTCAAGAGCAAGAAGCGCCCTTGCATGGCCAGAGGTAAGGTCGCCCTTAATCACCATAGTCTTTATTTTTTCCGAAAGACCATTGAGCCTCAGGGCATTAGCAACAGCACTGCGGCTTTTGCCTACTCGCACAGCAACATCTTCCTGAGTAAGCCCAAAGGTATCCATCAGTTTTCTGTAACCCTCAGATTCTTCAATGGGATTGAGGTCTTCTCTTTGCAAATTCTCGACGAGAGCAAGCTCCATAATCTGTTTTTCGGTATAATCACCCTCTACACAGGGTACCTCGTTAAGCCCGGCAATGTGCGCCGCACGCCATCTGCGTTCACCTGCAACTATTGTATACATACCGTTTTTCCTAGGCTTTACAACAATTGGCTGAACTATTCCGTGTTCCTTTATAGACGCTGCCAAGGCCTCCAACTTGTCCTTTTCAAAGTTCTTTCTGGGTTGGTCAGGGTTGGGTTCAATATCCCTGAGCTTGAGAATCTTTACTCCGCTCTTTTCTTCCGGCTTTTGAGGTGCTTTCTCTGCGGTGTTTTCCTCAATATCGTCAAAAAACGCACCCAAGCCTCTTCCAAGACCCTTTTTCGTTGTTTTCTTTTCTGCCAAACCTTTCACTTCCTTTCACAAAGCAAACCTTATGCCTCGTTTCTCTCTATAACTTCTTCCGCAAGGTCGTTATAACACTCCGCACCCTTTGAATGTTTGTCATATTCAATCACCGGCTGGCCAAAACTGGGAGCCTCCGAAAGCCTTACGTTGCGGGGAATAATTGTCCCATAAACCTTATCACGGAAGAATTTCTTAACCTCAGCAACCACTTGAATAGAGAGGTTTGTCCTTGCATCAAACATGGTAAGCAAAACCCCCTCCAGCTCAAGCTCAGGGTTAAGTTTCTTTTTAACCATTTTTATTGTATTGGTAAGCTGGCTTAACCCCTCAAGCGCATAATATTCACACTGGATGGGCACCAGAATGGTGTCTGCCGCCGAAAAGGAATTGAGGGTTATAAGACCCAACGACGGAGGGCAGTCAATGAATATAAAATCAAACTGGTCCTTAATCTCACTGATAGCATTTTTGAGAACATATTCGCGGTTTTCTTTGGTTACCAATTCAAGTTCTGCTCCTGCAAGATTGATGTTGGCAGGACAAACCCACAAATTGTCAAACCCCGTGTCCACAAGGACTTCACTCATTGGGACATCATTTATAATGCAGTCATAAACCGACTTTTCAACCCCTCTGGGGTCAACCCCAACGCCACTGGTTGTGTTTCCCTGAGGGTCTATGTCTATAAGCAAAGTCTTTTTTCCCTTTTTCCCAAGGCAAGCACTCAAATTAACGGCCGTGGTGGTTTTTCCCACGCCACCTTTCTGATTTGCAATAGCAATAACCTTTCCCATTTGAATTCTCCTTGATTAATTCTTTCAATATATCCTAATTATAACACTTTTTTGAAAAAATACAATAGAAAATCCCACATTTCACAAAAATTGTTTCACGTGAAACAACAGAAAAACCGCACAGCCCAACACTGGACCATGCGGCAATGTTTCACGTGAAACATTTTATTCTTTTACGAGATTTCTTATCCATTTTTTGCTGACAAACCAAGGAATAGATAACGCCAGCTTTATAAATTCTTCGCCCATCATCATCATGTAAATGTGTTCAAGCGGCATTTTGAAGAAAACACCTGTAATTATTACCAAAGGCACACCCACAAGCCACATAGAGGCCATGTCTATGATTGCCGCATGCTTGGTGTCGCCCCCATTTCTGAAAACGCCTACTATGAAATAAAAGGTCAAGGCTTTTACGTTCATAATAATTGCGGTCAGGAACAATATATTCAGGGCCTCTTTATAGATTTCAGGCGTTATGTTGTATGGAATCAGAACCAACGGCCTTGCGAAAACAAAGAGAACAGACACGCACAGAGCAAACACCGTGTTCATAAGACAAAGTTTTTTAGACACTGTGTATGCCTCTTTATAATCTCCGCCACCCACCAGCTTACCTATAAGAATTCCTGCAGCATTTCCACCTCCGTGGAAAAACACAAGGAGCAGTCTTTCGATATTCTGGACAATAGTTATAACAACCATTGCGTCGGTGCTTATTTGGGAAAACACCCAAGAATATGTGACAGTACCCAGCGCCCACGCGCCCTCATTAATGGTCACAGGCAACGCCGCCTTGAAGTAACCCCCCAGCATTCCTTTTGGTATTGATACCAACTCTGATATTTTCGCCGCCTGGACCAATTTCTTTCCATATATTACACCAAGTATAATGGCAAGCTCTGACATTCTGGCAATTATTGTCGCTATTGCAGCGCCCTCAACCCCAAGTGCAGGGAAACCCAGCTTTCCGAATATAAGGACCCAGTTCATCACAAGATTGACAAAAAGTCCCACAAATCGGGAAATAAAGGGAATATTTGCGTTTTCACTGCAACAAAGACTCATGTCATATGCTGCTGTCACGCCAGAGAAAAAGTAGGAGAAACAGGCAAGCCTAAGATACTTTATACCATATTCCACAACTGCAGGGTCTTTCCTGAATGTTTTTATAACAACCTCCGGTATAATCACCGACACAAGGATAAACACCGCCGAAAGCAAGGTAACGAGGACAAGGTTTATGCCCAGAACCTTTCGCACCTTATTCAAATCTCTGGCTCCCCAGTACTGAGAGGCAAAAACTCCCGCTCCGCCACACATGCCAAAAACAAGTACCGTAAACAGAAAATACCACTGATTTGCTATTCCCACCGCAGCAATTACATCTTTTCCAAAATTTCCCAGCATAACCGTATCGAGAAGATTTATAAACGCCGCAATCAGCTCTTTCAGAGCCATGGGAATCATAAGTATAAAAAAGCTTTTATAAAAAGATTTCAATTGATATGCTCCTCTCCTTAAATGCCTTTCATGGTCAGGGAAATACGTTTTTTGTTGATATCCACTTCAAGAACCTTTACCTTTACGATATCGCCTATAGAAACCACGTCCATAGGATGCTTTACGAACTTATCACTGAGCTGCGAAATGTGTACCAACCCATCCTGATGAACGCCGATATCCACGAAAGCACCAAAATCTATTACGTTTCGTACCGTTCCCGTAAGAATCATATCCGGTTTCAAGTCTTCCATACTCATTACATCTTCACGAAGAAGAGGTTGTTCCACCGAATCTCTTGGGTCGCGCCCCGGCTTGATGATTTCGTCCACAATATCGCGCAAGGTGGGAACACCAATCCCCAACTCCTCTGCCAGAGCCGTCAAATCCTTGTCTTTCATTCTGTCCTTTATGTCAGAAAGCTGATTTTCCTCAACATCTTTTATTGTGTATCCCAGATATTCAATGAGTTTTGTGGCAGCATCATATGCCTCAGGATGAACAGCCGTGTTATCAAACACGTTCTTGCCCCCTGCAATTCTCAAAAAGCCCGCACACTGCTGAAAAGCCTTAGGTCCCAGCTTACCAACCTTTTTGAGCTGTGTACGACTTGTAAACCTGCCCTCTTCTTCCCTGTATTTTACAATATTGTTAGCAATTGTCATATTTATGCCCGAAATGTATTGCAACAGCGGTGCCGATGCAGTATTTAGGTCAACGCCAACGCTGTTTACGCAGTCTTCCACCACGCCTCCTAAGACCTCACCGAGACGTTTTTGGTTCATATCGTGCTGATACTGACCCACGCCGATTGCCTTTGGCTCAATCTTGACAAGCTCCGCCAAGGGGTCCTGAACACGTCTGGCAATGGATATAGCGCTTCTCTGTGTTACGTCAAAATCAGGGAACTCCTCTGTTGCCAGCTTTGATGCAGAATAAACCGACGCACCTGCCTCGTTGGTCATTATATATTTCACGTCTTCGGGGATTTCTTTTATAAGGTTTGCAGCAAAGATTTCGGTTTCCTTTGAGGCTGTTCCGTTGCCGATTGAAATCAAAGTGATGCCGTGCTTTTTGATTAAACCTTTTATCAACGCTTTTGCAGACTCTTTTTGTGCCTCAGAGTGGGTTATATAAATAACTCCAGTATCCAGAACCTTTCCCGTTTCGTCAACAACCCCCACCTTACAACCAGTGCGGTAGCCGGGGTCAAGACCCAAAACAACCTGACCACGAATAGGTGCTTGCATAAGAAGATTTTTAAGATTAACTTTAAAGACCTGCATCGCCTGTTCTTGTGCCATATCGGTGAGTTCGTTGCGTATTTCACGTTCAATGCTGGGCTGAATCAGACGGGTATATGCGTCCTCTGCCGCCGCCTCCACCAAATATGCGGTGATTGAACTTTTGTCAGTGATTTCCGCTTTTTTAAGATATTCAATAATCTTTTCCTCATCACAGGAGACAGAAACAAACAAAAACTTCTCCTTTTCGCCACGGTCAACCGCCAAAATTCGGTGGGGAACCGCCTTTGTCACAGGCTCTGCAAAATCATAATACAATCTGTAGACAGAGTCTTCTTCTGTTGCCGCCTTGGAACAAAGAATACCAGTTTTTGTGGTAATTTCACGGATTTTCTTTCTGTGTTCAGCATTGTCGGAGATTATCTCTGCAATAATATCCATTGCTCCCTGAAGTGCATCCTCCACTGTCTCTACGCC
>JAZSFF010000033.1:0-13085 GCA_045532055.1 Clostridia bacterium | reverse complement strand
AATTTCTTGTTCATCACGGGTTCTGGGAGTCGTTTTTTCTGCTACAAGTTGTTTAATACGTGTATTTGTTGTAACGATACCTTCGATTGCATTGGAAGACTCTGTGCTTTGTACCTTTGCGATTTCCACAAGTTTTTCAAGCTCTTCCGGGCGCATCTTTAAATAGAAGTCCTGTTTTCCAGCTTCTTTATATATGCTAGCTACAAGACCGAGAATTTCAGAATCCCATTTATGTTCTTTGATTATCGAATAATTAAATATTCTCATGCCCTTAACCTCCTTTCTTTCCCTTAAATATTATCACATATTAAGGGAAATGTCAATATATTAAGAAAATTTACCCTTATTTATTGTTTGTTTTCAAGGTAAAGTTATTCTGCAAAACTGTTTTATCCTTTCATATATTTTTTCTAACATTTTTCTAGCACTTTTCTAGCGAAAACCCAAAAAACGCATCAAAAAGTGGCAATACGAAATTAGCGAGAACAGCAAAGGCTTTGAAGGTTTTTAATCCCTCAAAGCCTTGATTTTATGCGGTTTTTATTGCTTTTTAAGTTCCTTTAACTTCCGCTTATTTCGTCTATCTAAAAAGACTGTCTAACAGCTCGAAATCCGGTAGGTCTGCAATACCGGCGCCAGAGTTCAAATCTCTCCATCTCCGCCAACAAAAACCGTGAACTTGACAGTTCACGGTTTTTTATTCTGTTGAGTTGTGAAAAATATTGTGGTATCCACCTGTAACAGGGTCACGGAACAAGGGGACTTCTGGTGGAAAAAAGGTAAAAATTACAAATATCAACGCAATCATCCACAAAGTAAATAGTGCTTTGCTGTTCCATTTGCAATTTATAAACGCTTGTTTAAAAAGCCAGTTTTCAGCAACATAGCTAACGCCTGCCGACACAAAAAAGATAACTATATTTACCCAGTCGGGAGCTTTGCCAAAAGCTCCGTTGATTGTGTAATAAAATACGGGTATGAGCACCACCCCCAACACTATACCTATAAGCTTTATGCGCCAGAAATATGGGGATCCCTTGCCCATATACCGATTTTCTATAATAGCAAAGGCAAACATAGGGAAAAATAACAATTTCATATGTTCCCATATGGACTCGTTCACTGCAGAAAAAGGTGCAACACTTACGCTGCCGCCTGTCCAGTCAAAGAGAAAATGCAATAAAACCCCAAGAACACTGGAAAAAACAAAGCCCACAAATTGCCAAAGGCATATAGACTTTTTCATATATATCCTCCCAATACTTTTTTACAAAGTTTATTCAGAAAAGGGGAATATATGTCACCATTTTCACACCATCTATCATACGTCTCAAAAAACAACACACCTTACGAATTGACTTTATGTCCTCCTCAATGCTATAATGTAACTACATGGAGGTGTTCTATATGCACGTAAAAGACCAGATTTTTGAAACCATAAAAGCCAACCCTGGCATAACAGACAGCGAATTGAAGATAAAACTGAATAAAAGTCACCAACACATAAACAACGAATGTCATGCACTTGAAAATATAGGAAAAATCGAAAGAAAGTTTAATCATTTAAAAAATCTTATAGGAAACTATCCCGTTAACACAAAGAAAAAATCATTTCGGGAATCTGTTCTTGAATGGTTCAAAATGTTGATTGCAAAATAAGGAGATGAAAATATGGACTTTGAAAAAGTAATCACCGAAAGATACTCGGTGAGAAAATTTGACAACAAACATCTGGAACAGGAAGTCATTGATAAAATCATAACCTCAGGGCACATTGCACCCACGGGTTGCAACTTTCAGCCACAAAGAATTCTTGTGTTGAACAATGATGAAACAATTTCAAAATTAAAGCGGTGTACAAAGTGTCATTTTGACGCCCCCTGTGCTATGCTGGTTTGTTACAACAAAGACGAAACATGGACTCGCCCCTATGACGGAGCAACATCTGCACCTGTTGATGCAAGCATTGTCGCAACACATATGATGCTTGAGGCAAAGAACCTTGGGGTTGGTTCATGCTGGGTGATGCACTTTGACCCCAACGCAATGCGGTCAGAATTCAATATCCCCCACAACATCATTCCGCATGCTCTTCTGGTGATGGGTTATCCCCACGAAAGTGCCGCACCTATTGAGATGCATTCAAAGGTGCGCCCCATTGACGAAGTTGTGTTTTATGACAGCTTCTAAAAACGCAAACAGCCGATGCAAAAAGCATCGGCTGTTTTTTAATCATTGTTCAACTAATTCTTGCCCTTGGGGCAAACTCTCATGCAAATTCCACAAACTGCACCCCGTCCTATATGTTGGAATGCCTTTTTCATATAATCACTGCAGGCTTTTGCATCAATAATTACTTCTCTCTCGTCCCCTGCTTTCCACTCCAGGCCGCTGATTGCCATGGCGGGACAGCTTTCTGCACAAAGACGGCATTCACCGCAAACCGACTTTGGTTTGGCATTCACCACATCAAATGGACAGTCGGTGAGAATTGTACCCAACCTCACACGTGGTCCAAATTTTTGGGACAAGAACAAACCACTTTTGCCCACAGTTCCAAGTCCCGAAAGGCTTGCAGCAAACTTGTGAGAAAAAATCCCCTGAAGTCCGTTTACTGACTGGGACGCCGGAACACAAACATACTTGTATCCCGCCCCAGCAAGCACAAGACCGATTTTTAGTGATATGTTGTCAATAAAGGTATTTATCGTTCTGTAATGATGAAAATATGTATGGGTTGGTGAATCAGATATTCCGTCTACAACCGCGTCCGAAAGGGGCACGGCAAAGGATATTGCAAAACCCAGTCCAAAGGGGTTGTCCTCTTTTTCAACACGACAAAAACCAACCTCTGTTATCCCATTTTCAAGAAACATTTTTTGTATTCTGTCTTTCATTTTAAACTACTCCAAATTCGTAACCTTTTTAAGATAGTCAAGGGTGGAAAATTCCTTATCAAGCTGAATTTTCAAATATCTCTCACTTACCTGACTAAGGTAATCAACTGTCCTCTCCCCTGACTCAAAGGCAAATATTCTCTGGCTTTCCGCCTGACATATGTAGTCAACCGCCTTGCACATGCCCCATGTCAGTCCGGCACACCCGGTATGTTCTTTTCCGCAGTCCGGGCAAAAAATCTGGCCCTCCGAAAGGGACAAAAGCGCCTCCATGCCCTTCATACTCTTTCCGCAACCGCCACAGTTTTCAAGCTGCGGTTCGTATCCTGATGCGGCGGCAAGGCGCCACTCAAAAACAGTCTTTATCTTTGGGAAAGGGTATAAATCCCGCTCCAACGCAAAAAGGGTATTAAGCAACAACCTGAGGATTTCTTCATCGGGACTATCCTCTGCCACGGCATTGTTTGCCGCTTCCGCAAAATATGCGGCATATGCCAATTTTTCCAAAGAATCACGAATTCCTGCAAAACTCTCAATGACCGTCATTTCATTCAGCTTGTAAAGGCCGTTTTTGCTGCGGCTGCTGTACATAACAAGCTCGCTGAACGCAAAAAGCTGCAGTCCCATGAGCATATGGGACCGACCGCTCCGCACATTATTCGCTATTGCCGAAATCTTCCCAAAATCCTTTGTGATTATGGTGACGATAAGGCTTGTTTCACTGTATTTTGTGGTTTTTGTTACAATCCCTTGGGTTTTCAACAATCCCAAATTCCTCACCGACTTCCATGTCATACCGCTGGTGCGTCTTGTACTTAAGATATTCCTTGACGCCGCCTGTTTTTTCAAAAGCCTTCCATGCCAGATTTGTCAGTTTTCCCATAAAAATCTTCCTCCGTTTGTAAAATTAGTTTGAGAAAAATCTTTTGTGAAAATACTGATATATTTAACCCATAAATTCCAAAAACTGACGTTTATTCAAAGCCAATGTTGTTCATAAACGCCTCTTTATTCCGCCAGTCCTCTTTCACCTTGACCCACAGTTCAAGATAAACTTTAGAACCTAAAAATCTCTCGATATCCTGTCTTGCACGGCTGCCAATGTCTTTCAGCTTTTCTCCTTTTTTGCCGATTATGATAGCCTTGTGGTTCTGTCTTTCGCAGTATATGGCTGCCAGAATCTCATATGTTCCGTTGTCACGTTTGTGCATCTTCTCGATTTCCACCGCAACGCCATGAGGTATCTCCTGATTAAGCAGCCTAAGGGTCTTTTCACGGATAAACTCTGCCACAATTTGTCTTTCCGGCTGGTCAGTAATTACATCACCAGGAAAGAACTGAGGACCCTCAGGCAAAAGTGCCTTAATTTCTTCAAGTAGTTGATCAACATTTACACCTTTCTGTGCCGAAACAGGAACTATTCCGTGGAAATCATAAAGTCCTTTCAGCCTGTCAATCACCGGCAAAAGATTAAGTTTGGGCACAGTATCCACCTTGTTCACCACCAGAATTACAGGGGTGTTGCCCTTTTTAAGGCCCATAAGTGCCTGACGCTCTTTCTCATATTCATTCTCATGGAGGTTGCAATCAACCACATAAAGAAGTACATCAATATCCTGTGTGGCAGTATATATATACTTTTCCATTTTCTGTCCCAGCTTGTTGTGGGGCTTGTGAATTCCCGGTGTATCAATCAACACCACCTGACAGTCATCCTGTGTATGAACCCCTAAAATTTTGGTTCTGGTGGTCTGAGGCTTGTTTGAAACAATAGCCACCTTTTCGCCGATTATTTTATTCATAAGCGTGGACTTTCCCGCATTGGGTCTTCCCGTAATCGCCACAAATCCTGATTTCATCTTTTGTTCTCCTTTTTCATGTATATAAAGCCTGTACCCAAAGCCACAAACACTATCAGACAGCCATAGCTACCCTTTATGTATGTCCAAACCCTTTGCCAACCCTGAGCATCCCAGAATAAAACCACAGCCAACGCCACAGCCCCAACCGCAAGGACAAGCACCGATGCCGCCCCACAGTCCTTGACAATCCGTGCAAAGTCGCTCTTCTGGGGTGACAACCTATCAACAATTTTCTCAAAAGCGGTGTTTATAAGTTCTGCCGCCATCACAAGTGCCACAACAAATATAATCGTCGCCCATTGCCACTTTTCAATTCCAAATACCGATGCGAAATATACAACGGACAGCATTGCCACAATGTGCACTCTGAAATTCCGCTCATTCACAACAGCATAAAAAATGCCTCTTAAAGCATCCTTGAATCCAAATCCCCACCGTTTCATCTGTTAAGCCCCATTTCTTTCAGTATATCCTCCTGATATCCGAACATTTCCTCCTCGTCTTCAGGGGTTTCGTGGTCATAGCCAAAAAGATGCAACATTGAATGTACGGTCAAAAAACCAATCTCTCTTTCAAATGAATGTCCGTATTCCTCCGCCTGCTCCGCCGCTCTTTCAAGGGAAATCACAATATCCCCCAAAAACATCTCGCCGTTTGGGTTGAAGTCCATATATTCCTCTAAAATATTCCCATCCTCGTCATATTCAAGCAAAGGGAAAGACAGCACATCTGTGGCACGGTCAATGCCGCGATGTTCACAGTTCAGCTCCCTTATTTCCTCATTGTCGGTAAACATCAGACTGATTTCTGCCTTTGTTCCAAAATCCATATAGTCAAGGGACGCCTTAACTGCCGCCCTTACTAAATCACGGATTTCCTTTGTGACCTTGAATTTTTTCTGATTATTTCTGATAGCTACTTTCATTGCCTCTTCTGCCTTTTCCGTTATTCTTTGAAACCCTCTCTCGCTCCAGGGCCTTTCTCTCGTATGCCTTAACTATTTTTTGAACAAGAGGATGCCTTACAACGTCCATCTCGCTGAGATACATGAATTCAATGCCCTCCACATTTTTCAGCACAATCTCCGCATCACGGAGTCCTGATTTTTTGTCTCTGGGCAGGTCTATCTGGGTTATATCCCCTGTTACCACAATCTTTGACGAAAATCCCATTCTGGTAAGGAACATCTTCATCTGTTCGGGGGTGGTATTCTGTGCCTCATCAAGGATAATAAAGGCATCATCCAGAGTACGCCCTCTCATATAAGCAAGAGGTGCAACTTCAATAAGTCCCCTTTCGATATTCTTGTGGAAAGCCTCACCGCCCAGCATATCACCAAGAGCATCATAGAGAGGTCTCAGATACGGGTCAACCTTGTCCTGCATATCCCCTGGCAAGAACCCCAGACTTTCCCCTGCCTCAACAGCAGGTCTGGTTAATATAATCTTGTTGACTTCCTTATTCTTGAACGCCTTGACCGCCATAGCCACCGCAAGATAGGTCTTGCCTGTTCCGGCAGGACCTATTCCAAAAACAATGGAATTTTTCTCAATGGCATTGACATACTTCTTCTGTCCCAAGGTTTTGGCACGGATTGGGGTTCCCCTTGAAGTTATACAAACACAATCCTGACCCAAATCTTTCAGCTCTTCATCGTTTCCCTCTTCAATCTGGGACATAACATAGCGGACCTCCTGCTCTCCAATAGCAGTTCCACCATGTGCCATAACCAAAAGATTGTTTATCACCCTGACCGCCTTATCCACCATTTCGGGTTCTCCACCAATCTTGACTTCAGTACCGCGGTTGATAACAGCAACATCAAAGGTTTTTTCAATCAGCCTTATATTTTCATCAAAATTCCCAAAAAGGTTTATGAGAATTTCCATTCCTTCAACTTCAATGTGTCTTTCCATATCCAAAGTGACCTTCCTTAAATCAAATGTTTTTTCTCTTTAGTATATCACATTTAATGCTTATTCTTGCTCTATTATATCATAATTCAAATTTTCAATTTTGTCAATCGGTCTTTGCACGCCAATATCCTCACGACACAGGTATTCCACCATCACCGAAACCCCCTTTTTGCCAACAGGCAGATATGTAACATTTACATCAAGAATTTCCGCACTTTGAGGGACTTCCTTCTCCAGTTCAGCCGATAGTTCCTGTCTGCCCAATTCCACCGCCTCGTCCAGAGTCCTGACCCGGCTTTCAGGGGTATATTCAATATATTTGAGACTGTTCACAAAAACCGAGGGTATAAACGAAACAGGTGCTCGATATTCATTACTATTCTGGGTCTTATCACAATGTTCAAAGGGCTGACTGTCTTTCAAAAACAACCTGATTTCCTTTCCTAAAACCGAAAGGCTGTATCTTGATTTTTCCTCCCCTGTATATATTTTCTCAATATATTCAAAAGGATATTCACGGGTCTTTTTGTATGAGGTTTCGGCAAAAACTTCACCGAATGAATGTACATACCTCATCCCTTTCTTTTCGCTGTCAATTACGCCGCTGACCAGCAAATCTCCTTTCTCCACCAATTGCCCAACCTTCACCATTGTCTGTCCGTTCTTCACTTCCAAAAGCCGCACCAATCCCTGTTTTGCCGCCACAATATCACAGGGCACATCCCTGTCAACTTCCACATGGGTGTCCAGACGTTCCCTGACTTCTATGTACGCTCTTGACCCCTTTATATTCACACCAATCCAAGCAATATCATCAAAACGTGTCATCATCTGGTTTTTAACCAGTTTTTCGTCAATCTTCCCTACCGCCGCTCCGTGATAGATTCCGAAATTTTTCAACTCCCTTATTATTTCTGTGCTTGCAATTCGCTGATTTCCCGCTACGTCAATCCCCACAATGTGGGTTGACAGATACCACAAAAGCACAAAAAACAAAACCACGCCAACAATCACTGGTTTTCTCCTGCGATATCTGTGCATCAAAAAGGGCAACCCATACCGCCGACGCACAGTAATATGAGTCCTTGTCTTCCTTGCCACCTGACGAATTTCCCGAAATCCTTGTATGCTTATGCAGGCACATAAACGGTTTTCACCCATACGCCGTACATTCCACAGATAAATTCCACGCCGCATACAGATATTCAAAAATCGTTCGCAAAAGAACCCCTCGGCGTATATAACCATATAACCTTTTATAAACCCTGCAATATTTGTGATTGACACATTTCGTCATTCCTCTCTGCAAAACTCAGTTTTTGCAATCTTGCCCGTTATATAAAGCATTTCACGGGTGATACTTTTTATTTCCAAAGATTCTCCCGAAAGCCTAAGCCCACACGGATTTGCCTCCAGCACAATTTTTCTGTCGGTATACTCTGCAATGCTCTTATAGTTTTCAATTACCACTTCACGATTTCCTATAAAAACAAGTTTAGGCACATCCAGAACAATCTCCTTTGAAGCACCAAGACCATCCGCCATCTTTTCCCTTATGGTTGCCCTATCCTCATCTTTCTTCTTTTTCAAATCAAATCACCTGCCCTATCTTCTAAAGTTTATGCCTAAATCGATGGATTAATGAATATGTATAGACTAAAAACTAAAAAGGACTTTTGCTATGAAGAATCAATTCCCCAAGTTATTGAAAATCCTGTTTATCATCCTTGTGCTGTATCTTACTATCTTCCTTGTACTTTTCCCAAAAGCCGCCCTCTCAGCAGCAGACAAGGCAATAAATTTGTGTCTTGACACCATCATTCCCTCTCTTTTTCCATTTTTCGTCTGCAGCGGGTTGCTGTCGGTTCTGGGTTTTTCCTCCCTTTGCAGTCGCTTTTTATCACCCATAATGCGTCCCCTTTTCAATCTCCCCGGTTCAGGAGCAATAACCTTTATCTTAGGGCTAGTCAGCGGCTACCCGGTGGGTGCATCCTCCGCCACGGACCTTTATACATCAGGTCAATGCACCAAATGTGAGGCGGAACGGATGACAGCTTTCTGCAACAATTCAGGTCCCCTATTTGTCATAGCGGTGATAGGCCAGAGTTTTCTGGGCAATGCCCGATTTGGCTATATTCTGTATGCATCACATGTTCTCTCTGCCCTATTGGTAGGTCTTATCTTCAGATTTTACAAAGGCTCAGACAACCAAACTCCCCTTACTCTCCCCTCCGCACCACAAATAGGCATAAAAAACGCCACCCTGGGTCTGGGCAGCGTAATTGATAACTCTGTATTTTCAACTCTTAAAGTCTGCGGATTTGTATTGTTTTTTGCCGTTCTGACCAAGGCAATCCCATCATCTCCCCTGACTCCATTTGTGTACTCTTTTTTAGAAATCACCGGCGGTATAAATCTTCTGTCACAGTTGGATATAGAGTTGAGCATGAAACTAAGCATTATTTCATTTTTTCTTGCCTTTTCAGGATTATCGGTGGTCTTTCAAGTATCATCTATTATCTCTCCCCTCGGCATATCCTTGACCCCGTACATATGCGGCAAGCTAACACAGGGTCTGCTGTCATTTTTCATAACCCTTGTCCTTGTGGAAAAGGTCCCCATATCTCAGACTGTCTTCTCAAGCTATCAAGTTTTTACACCCCTGCGGTGTTCTATGACATCCATTGCTTCGGTTTTGGTTGCCGTTTTTGTTCTCAGCCTTTGTTGTCTTATCGGCTCCAAAAAGACAACAAAAAAACCCCTCTCCTAGAGGGGTTTTTATTATTATTCCTTTGCTTCTTCCAATGCAGGAACTGTTGAAGTTTTCAGCAAATCACGTATTTCAGCAAGCAACTCTTCCTGTGTGGGGCCCTTTGGAGGCTCCGGTGCAGGTGGTTCCTCTTTTTTGAACTTTGTAAGTGCACGGATAACCATAAAAATAGAGAAAGCAATTATCAAAAAGTTAATCACGTTCTGAATAAAGTTTCCGTAAAGGATAGCCGCCTCAGGCTTTGTTTCGGTTGCTGCGCTCAGTATAACTTTCAACGACTTAAAGTCCATTCCTGCAGTAATAGCGCCAAATATAGGCATAATAAGGTCATTAACCAGCGAATTTACAATGGTGCTGAAAGCACCGCCTATAATAACGCCGACAGCCATGTCGATTACATTGCCTTTAAATGCAAACTTCTTAAAATCTTGTAACATATTTTTCATGTGTGTTCTCCCTTCAAACATTATTTTCTTTATTTTAACAGCAAACAGATAAATTGTCAATCTCTGACCAAATTCGTCATTGTTACCATAGACAAACGGGGAAAATTAGTATATAATAAATAATTGCGAAAAAATTTTAACCAAACCGAACACATTGCCACATGGTTGGCATATAAGGAGAGATAAATTCTTATGAAAAGAGAAGACCTGAGAAATATTGCAATAATCGCCCACGTTGACCACGGCAAAACCACCCTTGTTGACGAAATGCTGAAACAAGGCGGCGTATATCGTGAAAACCAAGTGGTTGAAGACCGTGTCATGGACAACGGCGACCTCGAAAGAGAACGCGGAATTACAATCCTTGCCAAAAACACCTCTGTTCACTACAAGGATATCAAAATGAATATCATTGACACCCCCGGACACGCTGACTTCAGCGGCGAGGTTGAACGTATCCTCAAAATGGTGAACGGTGTAATCCTTCTTGTTGACGCAGCAGAGGGCCCCATGCCCCAAACCAGATTTGTTCTCCAGAAAGCACTGGAAATGAAACACAGAATCATCATCGTTGTGAACAAAATTGACCGCCCCGACTCACGTCTTAACGAAATCGGAGATGAAGTTCTTGAACTTCTTCTTGACCTCAATGCCAATGACGAACAGTTGGACAGTCCCATTATATATTGTTCAGGCCGTGCAGGCACAGCCTCTCTTAGCCCCACAAAACAAGGCGAAGACCTGACCGTACTCTTTGAAACCATCAAAAATTATATTCCCGCACCAGAGGGTGACGAAACAGGTGAACTCCAGATGCTTGTTTCTTCAATCGACTACAATGACTATGTAGGCAGAATTGCTATAGGCAGGGTTGAGCGCGGCAGTCTGAAACAAAATCAAGAGGTTATGGTATGTGACTATCACCAAAAACACCAGCCATACAAAGCAAAAATCACAAACATCTATCAGATTGATGGTTTGGGCAGGACTGCCGTAGAGACTGCTCAGGTGGGTGATATTGTTTGTTTTTCCGGTATCACTGACATCTCAATCGGCGACACAGTGACAACCGTCACGGCTCCTGAACCATTGCCCTTTGTGAAAATCGGCGAACCCACCATTGAAATGACATTTTCCGTAAACGACAGTCCCTTTGCCGGCAGAGAGGGCAAGTTTGTAACATCAAGACAGCTCCGGGAAAGACTTCACAAAGAACTTTTGAAAGACGTTTCACTCCGTGTAACAGACGGCGAAACCACTGACACCTTCCACGTGGCGGGCAGAGGCGAAATGCACATCTCAATCCTTATCGAGACAATGCGTCGCGAGGGTTATGAATTTGCAGTAAGCACCCCTAAAGTTCTCTACAAAACCATAGACGGCAAGCAATATGAACCCATTGAACGACTTCTTATTGACGTTCCTGAAACTTCAATGGGGGCAGTTATGGAAAAAATGGGAGCACGCAAGGGTGAACTTACCCACATGTCACCTCAGGGTGACCGTATGCGTCTTGAATATCTGATTCCATCAAGAGGCCTTTTGGGTTATCGCAATGAATTCCTTACCGACACAAAGGGCGAGGGTATCCTCAACTCCGTTTTCTATGAATATCAGCCTTATAAGGGCGATATAACCAGACGTTTTACCGGTTCACTTATCGCATTTGAAACCGGTGAAGCTGTGGGTTACGGACTATTTAAAGTTCAGGACAGAGGTGCACTGTTTATCGACCCGGGCACACCTGTTTATGAGGGAATGATTGTGGGCATGAACCCCAAGCTTGAGGATATGGCGGTCAACGTCTGCAAAAAGAAACAGCTCACCAACACCCGTGCATCAGGCAGTGACGAAGCCCTGAAACTTATCCCGCCCGTAAGACTCAGTCTTGAAATGTGTATCGAGTTCCTTGCAGATGACGAACTCTTGGAAGTAACTCCCCAAAGCCTTCGTTTGAGAAAACGAATCCTTGACACCCAACTCCGCCTGAAAGCAAAAGCAAGAGAAAAGAACTAAAGAAAAAAGCATCGGTTGATAATAACCGATGCTTTTTTGAACCCTACTTACAGATTTTCTTTGAAGAATTTTTCCAGTTCAGATATGGCAACGTCTTCGTCCGCTCCCTCTGCTGTCACCTTTACATCATTGCCGAACTTTGCTCCCAGAGCCATAACTGCAAAAATCTTTTTTGCATCTGCAGTCTTTTCTCCACAAACTATTTTTATGTCCGAATTAAATTCCGAAGCCTTTTTAACCAACAGTCCCGCCGGCCGTGCATGAATTCCAACCTCATCTTTTATTTTATACAAAAACTCTTTCATTTTAAGTCTGACTCCTTTTATAAAGTTTACTTTTAAGGTATATTATAACCCAAAAAATTTTTTTATTTCAAAGACTTGATTTTTTGATAAATCTGTAGTATACTGGTTTAGTCTCGGAGAGGTGGTCGAGATGGTTTAAGGCGCAGCATTGGAAATGCTGTGTACGTTTATAGCGTACCGTGGGTTCGAATCCCATCCTCTCCTCCACATCGGAGCTGGCTTGGTCTTGCTCCGTTTTTCTTTTAAAAAACAGAAATATATAAAATCTATAGAGGAGGCTTCAATATGTCCAACATCTGGCACGACATTTCACCCAAAAGAATAAATACCGACGATTTTATCTGTGTGGTTGAGATTTCAAAAGGCAGCAAAAAGAAATATGAGCTCGACAAAGAAACAGGCTATATAATGCTTGACCGAATCCTGCACACATCAACTCACTACCCTGCCAACTATGGTTTCATACCACGCACCTACGGTGACGATAACGACCCTCTTGATGTTCTTCTTCTGTGTTCTGAACCCCTTGAGCCACTTTCATTGGTGAGGGCGTATCCCATAGGTGTGATTTCAATGATTGACAACGGCAGAAACGACGAAAAAATCATTGCAATCCCTTTCAGCGACCCCACGTACAACCAGTATACCGATATTGACCAGTTGCCTGCACACATATTTGCAGAGATGCGTCATTTCTTCTCGGTCTACAAAAATTTGGAGAACAAAACCACAGCCGTAAACGAAGTAAGCGGCAGAGAAGCGGCTTTGGAAATAATCGATGCCGCCATATCAAACTATATAGAAAACTTCTGTAAATAAAAATTGCCCCCGACACCTAAGATGGGGGGGGGTTGTTTTTTTTTTTTATTAATT
>JAZSFF010000043.1:0-40924 GCA_045532055.1 Clostridia bacterium | reverse complement strand
TTTTTTCAGTCCGGTAGCCTTGTAAAACTCAAAAAGTCCCATAACAGAAATGATGGCAACCGCCGCCGAAATCACATAAACATTGGAAAGCAGAACCGCAACCAACAACGGAATCAGCACCAGGGCCGTTATAATTCTTGTTTTCATTTGTATTCCTCCAATTTAAAGAAACAGGCGGATATAAAATCCGCCTAAATTCCATAATCATCTCCAAAAGCTTCTTTGTACCGCTATTATACCTTGCCGAATCTTCGGTTTCTCTTTTGATAATCAAGTATCGCCTGATGCATATGCCCCTCCGAGAAATCCGGCCAGTTGATATTGCTGAACCAAAACTCCGCATAAGCCGCCTGCCACAACAAGAAGTTGGACAACCTGTATTCGCCGCTGGGACGGATAATCAAATCCACCTCCGGCACATCATGGGTGTACATAAGCTCTGACAAATCCTTTTCAGACACATCCTTGAGATTTCGTTTTCCCTTTGCAATCTGGTCTGCAAGGTTCTTTGCCGCATCGGTAATCTCCGCTCTGCCGCCGTAATTAAGCGCCACGTTCAGCACAAGTCCCGTATGCTTGGAGGTATATTCCTCCGCATGGTCAATGGCAGCATTTATCTTGTCAGAGAGTGCACTCCTGTCACCGATTACCTTCAAAATAACGTTGGTTCCCCCAAACTGCTCCTCCACCTGCTGCAGATAGTTGTAAAGCAAATCCATCAAAGCGTCAACTTCGCTCTTAGGTCTGTTCCAGTTCTCGGTCGAGAAAGCATAAGCCGTCACACACTTGACACCTATTTTGTTGCAATAAACCACTATTTTTTTAAGAGTTTCCGCACCTGCCCGGTGTCCGGCACTTCTGGGAAGACCTCGCCTTGACGCCCACCGACCGTTGCCGTCCATAATAATCCCAATATGCTGAGGAATGTTGTTGGGGTCAAGCTTTTCCCGCTTTTTTGCTCTTTTAAAAAACATAAGGCTCTATACCTCTAAGATTTCTTTTTCTTTTGCACTGATTACGGTGTCAACCTGTGCCACAAACTTGTCGGTAAGTTTCTGAATCTGAGTTTCCAGATTTTTGAGGTCATCCTCGGTGATTTCGCCGTCTTTCTTCTGCTTCTTAAAGCCTTCCAACGCATCACGTCTTATGTTACGGATAGCAACTTTACCTTCCTCACCACGCTTTGAGATGCCTTTAACCAGTTCTTTTCTTCTCTCTTCGGTAAGAGGAGGGAAGTTGAGGCGGATGGTCTTGCCGTCGTTGCTGGGTGTAATGCCAATATCAGACTTAAGGATTGCCTTTTCGATTTCCTTAAGGATTGACGCATCCCAAGGCTGAATTGTAATTGTTCTTGGTTCAGGAACAGCCACAGTTCCCACCTGCTGAACAGGCGTTGGTACTCCGTAATATTCAACTGATACTTTGTCAAGTATTGCAGGGTTTGCACGGCCTGCTCTGATTGCTGCCAAGTCTGCCTGAAGAACAGCTATGGCTTTTTCCATTTTATTCTCTGCATTTTTCATGAAATTTCATCTGCCTTTCAACGAATTTTTAAACGTTTATTTTACGATGGTGCCTATTTCCTCACCATTTATTGCCCTTTTTATGTTTTCGGGGTCATTGAGACCAAACACCAGAATAGGAATGTTGTTATCCATACAAAGTGATGTAGCCGTTGAGTCCATAACGCCAAGACCACGGTTAAGAACATCTATGTAGCTGAGTTTGTCAAACTTCACAGCATTTGGATTGATGTGCGGGTCACTGTCATAAACCGCGTCAACCTTTTTTGCGAGCAGAATAATTTCTGCATCAATTTCAGCAGCTCTAAGTGCCGCAGTTGTATCTGTTGAGAAGAATGGATTGCCAGTGCCACAAGCAAATATAACAACTCTGCCTTTTTCCAGATGACGCATTGCCTTAAGTCTTATATAAGGCTCTGCAATCTGACGCATCTCAATGGCGGTCTGAACCCTTGCTGCAACCCCTTGCTGTTCAAGGGCATCAAGAAGTGCCAGTGAATTGATAACAGTGGCAAGCATACCCATATGGTCTGCACGGCTTCTGTCCATACCCTCGCCGGTTCTTCCTCTCCAGAAGTTGCCGCCGCCTACAACTATTGCGATTTCGCAACCCATTTCAGAACATTCTTTAATCTTTGCCGCAATGCTTGTAACAGTGGCGCTGTCAAGACCGAAACCCTTTTCGCCGGCAAGTGCCTCGCCGCTTATCTTAAGCATTACTCTTTTGTATTTTATTGCCATTGGTTTTCCCTCCAAAAATATATTTGAAACAAAAATTATTCAGAAATATCTATAACCGTAATATCCGGCTCCACCTCGGGCACAATACCGGACTCAGGTGTTGTAACTGTCTCCGGTGAAAAATCATTTTCTTCCTGAACCTCTACTGAACCACCACTATTATTTGTGCCACTGCTCTGCTGAGTGTTGGTACTGCTCTGGACCGGGGTTGTAACCGTAGGAACTTCCTGAACTATAATGGTTTCTGATGCTGAGTTCTTGTATCTTTCAACAGTTGTGTTCAAAACCTCAACCTCATCCTCAAGGGTCTGTATCTGTTCTTTCAGTTCCTGATTTTCCTCTGCCAGTTCACCATTGCCTACAGGCACAAAACTTATGGGATTGATAATAAGACTAAAGGACAGGAAAAAGGAAACAATAAAAACCAATACTGTACCGAACACAATTCCTGTGCCCAGAAGAATCTTTTTTGTTTTGCCTGATATATGTGATTTGCTTTTCATGAGTCAAAGCATCCTTTCTGCATTTGATTATTATTTAAAAGTATATCATATCTTTTCTAACTATTCAAGTACTTAATTCAAAAAATCCCCACCAAAAAACCGACACCACGCACCCTTGCCCAAGCCTTGACAAACACTGGGTTTTGTGCAATAATAATTCTGTAATTGTACTTGTACAAAGAGCTTTAAACAACATTTTACATATATCCCAAGGGAAATTTGTAACCTCCAAAAAGAAAGGTGCTGAAACAAATGCAAAATCCACGCACTGAACAACGCAGAGAATTTATAATAAACATTTTATATTATGCCACTGTGTCCCTTCTGGTTTTTTTGTGTCTCAACTATGTGGCAAAGTGGCTTATGCCCTTTATAATCGGTTTTGTGATTGCCTTTTCGGTTAATCCATGGGTCAACGGTATATGCAAGGTTACCAAAATCAACCGCAAGCTATGTGCCGTCATCGTTCTTGTTTTGGAATATGCACTTATCGTTTTGCTTATATGGGGGCTTGGCGCAAAAATCATCAGTTCTATCCGCGAGGTTTTCGCCGACCTGCCCGGCTATTATGACAATAGCATTGCACCATTTCTCGCCAACCTCAACACATCTCTTACAGACCTTGCGGCAAGGATTTCTCCCGAAACCCTTGCACAGATTTATTCCATGCTGGAAAGCACCCTGGATAATATTCGAAGCTTTATCCTTAGCATCTCGTCACGGATGGTTTCAATTCTTGCAAACACCACCACGCGCATACCTTTCTTCTTTATATCCTTTGTGTTTGCAATACTTTCTTCCATCTTCATCAGCATGAATTATGGCGGTGTTGTCACTTTCATAAAGAACCAACTCCCTCAGAAGACTGCCAACTTCTTAAGTGACGCAAAAAAACACCTTGGAAAAACAGCTCTTGGTTATTTGAGGGCATATCTCATAATATGGCTTCTCACCTTTGCTGAGCTTTCAATAGGTCTTTCCATCCTCAAAATTGACAACGCGATAGGTATTGCAGCAATAATCGCTTTTGCAGATATCTTCCCCGTTATAGGTACCGGTGGAATACTTATCCCCTGGGCAATATTCTCTCTCATTACACAAAACTACTTTGTGGGTATCGGTCTTATCGTTGTCTATCTGGTTGTCCTTGTGGTAAGAAACTTTGCCGAACCCAAAATTGTGGGCGACCAGCTTGGACTCAACCCCCTTGTAACCCTGATTGCCATATACCTTGGTTACCTGTGGCTGGGCTTTGCCGGAATGATTATCTTGCCGATAACCGTCACCATTTTGGTTGGTCTTCATAATTCTGGCAAGATTAAGTTGTGGAAAGAATAATTTTTGGGCAAAAGCAAAAGGAACGGTCAAAAAAAGACCGTCCCTTTTTTTATGTGCCCAGACCTAAAACCCGACAATTTACGCCTTGACCCAAAGGGCAATATGGTCTAAAATAAGATTATATATTTTTACGCCCTTACAATACTGCCACAGGCAATGCGCTTGCCACCGCTGCCAGAGGGCTGGGTTACATAGTCATCGGGAGATTGATGGATGACCACCGACCTCCCAACAACGTCATCAGGGAAAAACCTGTCGGTAAAAAACAGCATCTTGGCTGTGCCCCCATTGGAAAACAAAACAGGAAAATCTCCCGCATGGTTTCCATGAGGTTCACCATCGGGATTCCAGTGTCCCCCTGCCGCCTCAAAGGGTGTGTCGCCATGAACATTGCCACAGGTATCCCTCTCATGTATGTGAAACCCAAAGGGTCCTGTCTGGGGAGAATTCTCCAACGCCTCGCTGAAATCAGGAAGCCCAAAAATTTCTGCTTCCACCCAGCACCCATCTGCAATTCCAAGGAACTTCACTGTTCCATGCACATTCGGGGCAAGGTCACTGCCATAAATATCAGCTATGGCATCATAAACTTTAAGCATAAATTGCTCCGCTCCTTTCCGCTAAACAAATATCCTTATATATTATGTAAAAACTTTTAAACCGTGAAAAATCGAAAGGCGGTAAACACTATGACAAAAACATTCAAATATATTTGTATCCTCATTGGTCTGTTTTGCACCATGAATTCTCTGCTGCCTCAAAAGGGCGCGGGTCACGTAAACGCAAAGGCGGAAGAAGTCCGCGGAGTCTGGGTAGCCACTGTTTTCTCCCTTGACTATCCCCTGACTCCCTCTGTTTCTCCCGATATCCTCAAGGCGCAGGCAGACGATTTATTGAACAATATTCAGTCTTTGGGTTACAACACCCTTTTCTTTCAGGTGCGTCCATCAGGAGATGCGTTTTATCGCTCCAACATATTCCCCTGGTCAAAGTATCTCACCGGAAACGGAGGTCAATCTCCACTGAACGGATTTGACCCCCTTGAGTATCTTATATCCGAAACACACAAACGAGGACTTGCCTTCCACGCATGGATTAACCCATATCGTATAACCGCCTCCGCCAATGAAAGCCAAACCCTGCCTGAAAGCAGCATTGCAAAAACTCACCCTCATTTGATAATCAAGCATACCGACGGCAAGCTTTATCTCAACCCTGGTGAGCCGGAAGCGACCAAATTAGTTGTTGACGGAATAGGTGAAATCGTAAAAAACTATAAGGTTGACGGAATACATATTGACGATTACTTTTATCCGGACAGTTCATTTCCCGACAACGAAACCTTCACTAAATACGGCGGCGGATTTTCGGATATAGGAGATTGGCGCAGAAACAACACAACAACTCTGATAAAAGACATAAATTCTATGCTCAAAAGCACCCACCCCGGAGTAGTTTTTTCAGTCAGTCCTTGCGGAATATGGGCAAACAAAGAATCCCATCCCGACGGCAGCGAAACCAAAGGTGTTCAGGCATACTTTGATTATTATGCTGACACAAAACAGTGGGTAAAAGATGAGTTGATTGACTGGATAATCCCTCAGATTTACTGGAACATAGGAAATTCGGCAGCAGACTTTGAAACAGTGGCAAAATGGTGGGATTCCGTCGTGTCCGGCACAAAAGTTTCCCTTTGTATTGGCCAAGGGGTGTACAAAACTGCAGACGAAACCAGTGCCGCCTCGGTGTGGTATGGCGAAAAAGGAATCTCCGAACTTAATCAACAATTCCAGCTTATGTCAAACTTAGAAAACTGCATAGGGTATTCCCACTACCGCCTTGGCAGCGTTTTAAAATCCCAACCCCTTACCGACTTTGTAAAAGCCGCAAACTCCGGCGAACTGCCGCTTTTTTCAGACCTTCCCTCATACCCCTGGGCAGAGGATGCTATAACAGCACTCCACAAAAAGGGCGTAGTAAATGGTATGGGTGATGGCACCTTTGGGTGTGCAAGACAGGTAAATCGTGCCGACTTCACCCTGATGCTTGTACGTATCTTAGGCAAAACGGCTGATGTGAACGATAATTTTGAAGATGTGCTCCCGGACCAGTATTTCTACAAAGAAATCGGCATCGCAAAAGCCCTTGGCATAACCAATGGGCGTGACGGCAAAATCTTTGACCCAAAAGGCAACATAACCCGCGAAGATATGGCAACCCTGGTATGCCGCCTTTTGGAAAAAGAAAATAAACTGAACTTTGATGAAAGCTTTAATCTTTCAAATAAGTTTTCTGATGCGGCAAACATTTCAGAATATGCCCTGACACCTATAAAGGCAATGGTTGACATGGGTCTTTTGAATGGTTATGAAACTGGTGAGTTTAAACCTCAGGGTTTCGCCACCCGTGCTGAAACGGCGGTCTTTTTGAACAAATTATCAGAATTGCTGTAAAAAATTACCCCACGCAAAGTACATTGCGTGGGGTATATATTTGTATTTTACCAAACTTTGGGTGCAAACTGAAGTTGACCATTCTTGTATATGATTTGAGGCTCGCCCTCGATAAGGGGCATAGCATATTTTATAAATTCATCAGTTACCCCAAATCCATCATATGAAATCATTACCTTTGGAATTTTTTTCTCTACATTTGCAATATCCTTTACATCGTACGGTATAATTTCTATTTTATATGGGGCATCAGCTATTCGCTTGAAGCCCGGCACCACGCCTGTGAGTCCGTCACAGGCATATCCAACTCCTTTATATCCCGCATCAAAGGCTTCGTTTACATCGCAAAGGGATGTGCCACTCGCCCAGCATCTTTGGAGGGTGCTCAGCTCTATTGACCTGACTTTCAGGCCCAGTTCTGTGGCAATACTGTCACGTATGGTCTGTCCTACACCACCAAGTGCCGCATGCCCAAATTTATCATTCTTTCTTTTAAGTACACCTGTATTTTCCATTATATAATTGCCGTCTTTGTCACGAATACCCTCTGACACCGAAATCATGACCGTCCCTTGTTCACGGCTCACCTTTTCCACCTTGGCAAGGAAAGCGTCAAGGTCAAAAGCAACCTCCGGCAGACAGATAATATCCGCCGCCCTTGTTGTGCTGTCATTTGCCAAAGCCGCCGCCGCTGCCAACCAGCCCGCATTTCTGCCCATTGCCTCAAGGACAATCACCGATGGCATTTTGTAAACTTCAACATCTTTTTTAAGCTGGCGCATGGAATTCGCAATAAACTTTGCAGAAGAACCATACCCCGGTGTGTGGTCGGTAAGTGCCAAATCATTGTCAATAGTTTTGGGAATGCCAACAACCCTTACATCCGAACCAATCTCCGCTGCATATCGGCTTAGCTTGTCCACAGTATCCATGGAATCATTGCCACCTATGCAAAAGAAATAGCCTATATCATATTTCCTGAAAACTTCAAAAATTCTGTCAAAAAACTCTCTGTCACCCTCAAGCGAGGGGAGTTTTTTGCGGCAAGAGCCAAGGTATGAAGACGGCGTCTGTTTGAGGAGTTCAATAAGCTCCCCATCCTTAAATCTTTCCAAAGGCACAATCCTCTCCTCTTCTACACCCTCAATTCCAAAAAGACCGCCATAAACCTTTCCGATTTTGTCAGCATGGTCAAAGCCACCACGTATAACACCCGCCAACGATGCGTTTATAACCGCGGTTGGTCCGCCTGACTGAATAACCAACAGATTTTTCAAAATATACACTCCCTTTAAGCCTTTGTTTCCTAATTTCATTTTATTATATCATCGTTTCACATTCTTGGCAACTGCTTTTTTGCCAAGAATTTGACATAAGTTGCATGATGTGTTATACTCCTTGCACAAACTAAAACGAGGTGTAAACTTTATGAGGGCATTAATAACAGGTGCCAGCACAGGCATTGGCAGGGATATAGCAAGGATTCTTCACAGACAAAACATTGAGCTTGTTCTTGTGGCAAGAAACCTTGAACTTCTTGAAACCCTGAAAGCAGAACTTGACGACAAGCCGGAAATAATTTCCCTCGATTTATCAGATGAGGGTAACTGCCGCACGCTATATGAAACCACAAAGGACAAGAACATCGACATACTCATCAATAATGCAGGTTTTGGCTCCTACGGACTTTCCTCTGATGTGCCCCTTGAAACCGAACTTAATATGATTGACCTAAATATAAAGGCAGTACATATCCTGACCAAACTCTTTCTAAAGGATTTTGAGGCAAAAGATTCCGGATATATAATGAACGTAGCATCTGTTGCGGCGTTTCTGTCCGGACCCCTTATGTCAACCTATTACTCCACAAAGGCATATGTTATGCGGTTGAGCACCGCTCTCAGCGAGGAATTACGACGCAAAAAAAGCAATGTCCACATATCTGTCCTGTGCCCCGGTCCTGTTGACACCGAGTTCAACACCCGGGCAGATGTTTCGTTTATTATAAATGGTCATACGAGCGAGTTTGTGGCAGGATATGCCCTGGAAAAAATGTTCAAAAACAAATTAATTGTAGCCCCCGGTCTGTTGATAAAGCTGGGAATCTTCCTCTGCCGCCTTGTCCCCACCAAATTGCTTCTCAGAATATCCTATAGACTGCAAAGCTGCAAAAAATAATTTAAAGTGAGTTCGAAACCATCCTCACTTAAAACAAAACTAAGGAGAAAAAACTTATGAAAAACAAAAAAACGAGATTTTGGGTGCAAAGCTCATGTATCGCCGCATTGTATGTGGTATTGACCTTTGTTTCAAGTCTGCTGGGCCTTTCAAGCGGTGTAATCCAGATAAGATTTTCTGAGGCCCTTACCGTTCTGCCGGCATTTATCCCCTCAGCCGTCCCCGGACTCTTTGTGGGCTGCCTGTTGGCAAATCTAATCACAGGAAGCATCATCCTTGACACTATTTTTGGAAGCCTTGCCACACTGCTCGGGGCAGTATTCACCTATCTTCTGAGGAAATACAAATTTCTTGCACCACTCCCCCCTATAATTGCCAACACCCTTATTATCCCCTTTATTCTCGCGTTTGCATACGGATTTCAGGGTTCTGTCTGGTATTTTATGCTGACCGTAGGGATTGGCGAGATGGTTTCTTGCGGAATTTTGGGCTACGCCCTGATGCTTGGTTTAAAACGAACCTCACGCTTGTTGAAATAACAAAACAAAAAGAGTCGCCTTTCGACTCTTTTTTATTTTACAACCAATTTTTATACTTCCTGTGGGTAATATTGGCAATTCACTTGAATGTCTCGGCGAAGTAGAGGGGATAAAAGGTACAAAAGGCTTGACTAATCCACAAAAAAATGGTAAAATTGTATGATATAATAAGATATTTATGCGATATAATCAATTTTCACAGCAACTGATAAAATTTATATACGGAAAGGCAACGGAAAACTATGAAAAACATGGGATTAAATGAAATAAGAGAAAAATACCTTTCTTTTTTTGAGTCAAAAGATTGTTTGAGGCTGGACAGCTTTTCGCTTGTACCAAAGAACGATGCAAGTCTTTTGCTTATCAATTCAGGCATGGCACCAATGAAAAAATGGTTCACTGGTGCGGAAGTGCCACCAAGAAAAAGGGTTACAACCTGCCAGAAGTGTATCAGAACCCCTGATATTGAATGCGTGGGCAAAACCGCAAGACACGGCACCTTCTTTGAAATGCTGGGTAACTTTTCTTTTGGTGACTACTTCAAGCGTGAAGCAATCAACTGGGCATGGGAATTTTTGACCAAAGTTATGGAAATCCCAGAAGAAGTCCTGTGGATTACTGTGTATGAAGAGGACGACGAAGCAAGGGATATATGGGTAAACGAAGTTGGTGTAAACCCCGAAAGAGTTGTTAAAATGGGCAAAGAGGACAACTTCTGGGAACATGGCACAGGTCCTTGCGGCCCTTGTTCCGAAATTCATGTTGACCGTGGTGTTGAATGTGGTTGCGGCAAGCCTGACTGCAAACTGGGCTGTGACTGTGACAGATTTATGGAAGTGTGGAATCTGGTGTTTACCCAGTTTGACAAGGACGAGGACGGCAACTACAACCGTCTGGCAAACCCCAACATTGACACAGGTATGGGTCTTGAGAGACTTGCCTGCATCATGCAGGGTGTAAACAACCTCTTTGAAGTTGATACTGTTCAGAATACCATGAAGCATATCTGCCGTATTGCAGGTGTTGAATATAAAAAAGACGAGAAAACAGACGTTTCGCTCCGTGTTATAACCGACCACATCCGCAGCACTGTAATGATGGTATCCGATGGTGTTATTCCGTCAAACGAGGGCAGAGGTTATGTCCTCAGACGACTGCTCAGACGCGCAGCAAGACACGGCAGACTCCTTGATATAAAGGGCGAATTCCTTTATACAGTGGCAGACACCGTTATTGATTCGTCAAAGCAGGGTTACCCCGAGCTTGACGAAAAGAGAGAATATATCAAAAAGGTTATCAGAATTGAAGAAGAAAAGTTCTCAAAGACTATTGAGGGCGGTCTTGCAATCCTGAATACTTATATCGAGGAAACCAAAGCTCAGGGCAAGGATACTTTGGAGGGCAAAGACGCTTTCAAGCTCAATGATACTTACGGGTTCCCCATCGACCTGACAGTTGAGATTTGTGAAGAGCAAGGAATCAATGTGGACCGTGAGGGCTTTGACAAGGAACTCAAAAATCAAAAGGATACAGCAAGAGCCAACCGAAAAGACGGCTCAAGCTGGGATGATGACAGTGCTGTCAATATCAAGGCAGATGCAACAGAATTTGTTGGTTACGACAATCTTACAGCAGAAAGCAAGATTGTAGGAATTGTATGCGACAACAATCAGGTTGAGGCAATAGGCTCAGGGGATGAAGGAATTGTTGTTGTTGAGAAATCTCCTTTCTATGCTGAAATGGGCGGACAGGCAGGCGACATAGGTGAAATTTGCACCAAAGGCGGCAAAGCAAAGGTTGTTGATACCAAGAAAAACGGTGACGGAGTTTACTTCCACGTGGTAAAGGTTGAGGAAGGCTCAATCTCCGCAGGAGATATGGCCACCCTTTCCGTTTGCAAAGAGAACAGAATGTCAATCTGCCGCAATCACTCCACAACACACCTTTTGCACAAGGCACTTAAAGAAGTTCTGGGCAACCATGTTGCACAGGCTGGTTCTGAGGTAACAGCAAAGCGTCTCAGATTTGACTTCTCACACTTTGAGGCAATGACTGGCGACGAAATCAAAGCTGTGGAAACATCAGTAAACAAAGCTATTCTTGAAGCCATGCCCATTGTTGTGCAGGAGCTTGCCATTGACGAGGCGAAAAAACTGGGTGCAACAGCACAGTTTGGTGAAAAATACGGCGCGGTTGTAAGAGTTGTTTCTATGGGTGACTATTCAGTAGAATTCTGCGGAGGAACACACCTTACCAACACTGCACAGGCAGGGCTCTTCAAGATTATTTCTGAGAGCGGTGTTGCAGCAGGAGTGCGTCGAATAGAGGCCGTAACAGGCTTTGGCGTTCTTGATGTATTGAACGATGCAAAAGAGACTGTTGCAAAAATTGCAGAGACAATCAAGTCGGGAGTACACGATGTTGAAATAAAGGCTCAGGGATTGGTTGATGAGAACAAAAACCTTAAACGTGAACTGGAGAGCCTTAAGAGCAAAATGGCAAATAGTTCTGTTGGCGAATTGGCTGACAACGCCGTGACTATAAAAGGAATTAAGGTTATTGCACATCGTCTTGCCGACGGACTTGACATGAACGCACTTCGTGCGGCAGGTGATAACCTGAAACAAAAGCTGGACTGTGCGGTTATTGTATTGGCATCAGCTAGCGACGAAAAGGTAAATATCATCTCAATGGCAACAGCCGAGGCTGTTAAATTGGGTGCCCATGCAGGAAACATTATTCGTGAGGTTGCCAAGACCTGCGGCGGCGGTGGCGGCGGCAAGCCGGACAGTGCTCAGGCTGGAGGCAAAGATGCATCCAAAATTCAGACAGCACTTGATATGGTGAAAGATTTAATTTAAGTTCTGGGAGGACAACAAAATGTCAGATTGTCTTTTTTGCAAGATTATTCAGGGGGAGATACCCTCTACCAAGGTATACGAGGATGAATTTGTTCTGGCTTTCAGGGATATTGACCCTCAGGCACCGGAGCATATCATCATAATACCTAAAGAACATATAGCATCTGCAAACGAAATTAACGGCGAAAATTCTGCTGTTATAGCAAAAATCTTTGAAACAGCAGCAAAAATCGCAAGAGATTTGGGCTTTGCACAAAAAGGCTACAGAATTGTGAACAACTGCGGCGTGGACGGAGGTCAGACCGTTGGTCACATCCATTTCCATCTTTTGGGCGGCAGAAGTCTGCAGTGGCCTCCGGGTTGATACCGCAACGCAAAACTTTGAATCTGCAACCATCTTTTGTTGCAGATACTCAAGAAACATCGGAAAGGAATGACGTTCAAATGAATCGGAACTTCGACAAATATATTGATGCCATACTGGAACAACATAAAAATATAAGTTCCATACCAGGGCATTATTACACCGAATATAACGTAAAGAGGGGACTCCGAAATCCTGACGGAACAGGTGTTCTCGCCGGGCTTACAGCTATTGGCGAGGTGCACGGATATGTCCTTGACGAGGGAACAAAAGCACCCATTGAGGGCAAATTGCGCTACAGAGGTATCTCCATTGAAGATATTGTTGAAAATTGCCAGAAAGAGGGCCGGTTTGGTTTTGAAGAAGTTATTTTCTTGTTGCTGTTTGGCACTCTTCCCAGCAAAGAGGAGCTGGCGGAGTTTTCCCAGAGCATTGCCACAAAAAGAACATTGCCCGAAAACTTTGCCGAAGATATGATTCTTAAGGCACCAAGCAACAATATCATGAACAAGCTGGCGAGGTCGGTTCTTGCACTTTATTCCTATGACGACGAAAATCCCGATGACATAAGTATGGGAAATCTTTTCAGACAAAGTCTTGAGCTGATAGCAAGATTCCCAACTTTGATTGCCTATGCTTATGCAGCAAAAAGACACTACTATGACAAAAAAAGTTTGGTTCTCCATAATCCTGACCCATCCCTTTCTGTTGCTGAGAACTTTTTGTATATGATAAGACCAAACCACAAATATACTAAAACAGAGGCACAGGTTCTGGATTTGGCTCTCATGCTCCACGCAGAGCATGGCGGAGGTAACAACTCGGCGTTTTCTATAAGAGTTTTGTCCTCCAGCAATACTGATACATATTCAGCAGTTGCTGCAGCAATCGGCTCTCTCAAAGGACCTAAACACGGTGGTGCCAACCAGAAAACTCTTGCACAAATGGCGGAAATGAAAGCCAATATTGATGACTGGAGCAATGACGAGGCTGTTTATGATTATCTTTGCAAAATTGTTCGCAAAGAGGCAGGGGACGGCAGCGGATTGATTTATGGTATAGGTCACGCTATTTATACTTTATCTGACCCACGTGCTGTACTGCTGAAGGCATGTGCCGAAAAGATGTCAAAGGAACTTGGAGGAGATGCAGAGAAAGAGTTTAAACTTTATGCAGCCGTCGAAAGACTTGCTCCCAAAGTTTTTGCTGACATTAAAGGCATTACTTCCCCAATGCCTGCAAATGTGGACTTGTATTCAGGATTGATATATCAGATGCTGGGCATTCCCGAAGAACTTTATACACCAATATTTGCAATGTCAAGGATTGTTGGCTGGTGTGCACACCGGATTGAAGAGGTTCTTACCGGCGGCAAAATTATACGCCCGGCTTACCGAAGTGTTGTAAAACGCAGAGAGTATACTCCTATTGAAGAAAGATAAAAAAACACCCCGGATATTTTCCGGGGTGTTTTCTTTCAACTTATTTTTTAATCAGTTCTGCCACATACATTTCTACGGCTACCCATTTGTCAACAAGCCCTGAACGTACGGATGCGGTATATTCTGCACCTTTGAGGGTCATTCGCTTCAGGTAGTCCGTGTCAAATCTCCGGCTTTGTTCAGAGAGTTTTTTGATTACAAACGGGTGTCTTCGGGGTTCAAAATACTCTCCTATTTTATCCGGTGCCAGACGGTCATCCAAAAGTTGTTTTACCATAAGAAGTTCGCCCATTCTTGATGAAAGCAAGGTCAGGACTGTTGATGCATTTTCTCCTGAGGCAGACAGTGCACGAAGCTCCTCAAAAACTTTTTTTGTCCTGCCCTCAGAGATGCTGTCTATCATGTCAAAAATCCTTGCGTCCGAGGTTTTTGAAACCACTGTTTCAATATCCTTAGCAGTAATTTTTACCCTTTCACCCACAAAGTTCAGCACTTTGAGGAACTCTGTTGAGATGGTTGCCATGGATTGTCCACAGCGTTCTATCATCTTTGAAAGGTCACTTGCCAGCACCGTTTTGCCCTTTTCTTCAAACTTTTTCTCAAGCCACAACTCAAGCTGTTTTGGAGACAGGCGGTCAAATTTCACAATATCTCCATGCTTTTTAAAAACATCCAGATTTTTTTCTTTTCTTTTATCAAATTCATGCTCGGCAAAGATAACCGTAATATATTCCGGCAAGTCAGAAAGGCTTTCGCACAGCTTGGCAAAATCCTTGTTTTTGGCATTGCCGAAAATACCACTGTCCTTTACCACCACCATTTTTCTGTCGGACATAACAGGCACCGAAAGGAGCTGTTCTTCCACGTCCTGACAGGTTGTACGTTTGCCTTCAAGCTTTATAAAGTTCAGGTCCTCAAAATCTTTGTCAATAAGGCGGCTTTTTATGGTCTTTATTTTATTTTCCAGAAGAAACTGTTCTTCACCGTAAAAGAAGTAAAGCCGTCCCAGCTTGTTCCCTGAAATTTGTCTGTCAAGGTCTCTTGGTTCCATAATCCTTGCCGCTCCTTTCTCTTTTATTTACTAAATTTTATATCCCGAATTCCGTCATAATCCACGTAAAATGTAATGTTTCCGTCATGTGCTGTGTTGTATATTCTTATATCCTCATTTTCAAGGCGGTCAATCACCTCATAATGAGGATGTCCATAAGGGTTGTCGGCTCCTGAACTTATTATAGCATAAGTGGGGTCTGCCGCATCCAGAAACTTCTTTGACGAAGAAGTAGACGAGCCGTGATGTGGCACTTTGAGAACATCGCATTCTATATCATATGTTTTGATGATTTCCTTTTCTGCACGGGTTTCTATATCGCCTGTTATAAGAAATGATGTATCAAAATATTTCACCCAAAGAACCACTGAGCTGTTGTTGTGGAAATTGTCCCCTGAAAGTCCTCCGGTTTTGGGATGCAAGACCTCTATGGTCAAATTTTTGCAATCGTTTTTCAAAAAGTCGCCTTTTGATATGTATTCTATTTCTGTGTGGGTTTCTCTGGCGGCAGATTCCAAGTCAGATTTTGTATTGTCGGTATCATTGTAATCGGGGAGCACGAGATTTGCAGCTTTGCCACGGCTGACCAATTCGTAAATTCCGCCGGAGTGGTCGCTGTGATAATGGGTGGTTACAGCAGTATCCACCTTTTCAATGTCTTTGGAATCAAGAAACGGCTCAAGATGCGATGAATAGGTGTCGAATTCGCCTCCGTCAATGAGGATTGTCTCACCCTCCGGAGTTTCAATCAAAGCGGAATCACCCTGACCTACATCAATAAAGGTTATTTCCAGAGAACCGCTTTTGGTAGCAGTGCGGATAGTCTCCGGCAGGGTTGTTGTTGCAAAGGATGCAAGAAACACCGCAATAATTGTAAGAATATAAAACCAACGCCTTTTATCCGATTTCTTGCGGTATTTTGGCATACAAACAGCCTCCTTGGAAAATTTTGAGTAATCAAAAAGGCTGTCACACGGGCAGCCCTTCAGGTTTTTTAGTTTTATTGAAAAATACGTCTGCCGCAAGTGAGTCGGCCTGCATAATTTCCTGTAACAATACTCTCGTATTTAACAACATCTCCGGTTTGTGGAGAGTGAATCATCATACCGTTGCCGGCATAGATGCCAACGTGGTTTATGTATCCGCTTCTGTTGGTGAAACCAACTATGTCGCCGGGCTGAAGTGCGTTCTTGGGAACCCAGGTGCCGTTTGTCATCTGGTCTGCGGCAACACGATTAAGTGTAACCCCCATAGATTTGTAAAGGAAGTATACAAATCCGCTGCAGTCAAAACCGCTGGGTGATGAGCCACCATAAACGTAAGGTGTGCCTAAGTACTGCTTTGCAAGTTCCACAATAGCTTGTCCCTTTGTTGAAACCGCGGTGTTTCTTGATGGCATTTCGCCCTGCATAACCTTGATATAATCAAGAGAGACATAACCTGTTGTGCCGTTGAAAGAAACCTTTGCCCAGCCTGATTCCAGACTGTGTATATTCACATATTGTCCGTTGGGAATCTGTGCCAGAATGCTTGATTTTGTTGTAGCTGACTGACGCAGGTTCAAAAGTGATGCTGTAACTATTCCGTAAGATGTGCCCCCGCTTGCCGATGCTGTAAAAGATACGGCAGAAAGAGCTATAATCAGGGCAACCGTAACTGCCCAAAATCTCTTAAATTTAAACAAAATTTTTACCTCCAAATTGTACGTTAAATGGTATTTCCAGATGTCACTCCTTTCAAAAGCATAAATTCATACATTGACATAATACCACAACAAACCTTTTTTGTCAACCTCTTTGACAAAATTGTTGCAACATTGTTACAAAACAATTACAAAAATTTGGCAAAAGCAGAAAAATTTAAAGTATACTTGACAAAATCAAGAGATTGTGGTATGTTGACTGTAATTGAATAAAAAATGCGTTGAAGGAGAGTGCTCCGAGGGTAGGTTTTTGAGAGAAACAGTGGTTGGTGCGAACTGTTAAGACTGAATTCGGTTGCTGTAGCTCCCGAGCAGGAAGGAAGAAAGCCAAGAATTTTGGCAAGTAGAACCTTTCCGTGTTTGCTACGTCAGTGCATAGGGCCTAAGGATTGTTGGGGTCTGAAAGGGGTATGGTTTTAACAAAACCATGCAATTTGAGTGGTACCGCGGGTGAAATTTCAACTCGTCTCAAAGAAATATCCTTTGAGGCGTTTTTTCTTTTCTCAAAGGACTTCTAAGGAGGAAAAAATATGAAAGAAGAAACAATGACAGGGCTGGACTTTAAAATCAGCGAGGTTGCTGCCAGAATCAAGGAACTGCGTCATATCAGCGGAATTTCCGTTGAGACAATGGCAAAGCTTACAGGTGTATCCCGTGAGGAATATGCCGCATGTGAAGCAGGGACCCATGACCTCAGCTTTGCGTTTATCTACAGATGCGCTCTTGCCTTCAAGGTGGGTGTTACTGATATTATTGAAGGTGTCAGCTCAACGCTTAAATCCTACACCATAACCCGCAAGGGAGAGGGCAGAAAGATTGAAGAGGCACATGGCATGGTTTATTATAACCTTGCATCTGCCTTTAAAAACAGAGTGTCAGAGCCTTTATATGTTGAATGTGCATATGACCGCGATGCAGAGCAGAGGGATATAGAGCTTACCACTCACGCCGGTCAGGAGCTGGATATTGTGGTTAAGGGTTCATTGAAAATTCAGATTGGCTCACACACCGAGATACTTCACGCCGGTGATACTATCTATTACGACAGTTCAACACCTCATGGTATGATTGCTGTGGGCGGGGAAGATAGCATTTTCTATGCAATTGTCCTCAACGGAACAGAAAGCGATACAGCATCTGCAAAGGGTGTTATGAAGTCAAATTACAAGCCTCATCAGGAATACAGACGTGTTTATCACGACTTTATTGATACAAAAGAAGACGAAAACGGCAGTCTTGTTGCTATTGACTTCAAAAATGAAGACCAATTCAATTTTGCCTTTGATGTTATTGACGAGATTGCTCGTCGCAAGCCGGACAAGCTTGCTATGGTACACTTGTCCAAAAATCATGAAGAAAGACGGTTCACCTTTACCGACTTCATGAAAGAATCTGCACGTTGTGCCAATTATTTTGAGTCTTTGGGAATCAAAAAAGGCGACAAAGTTATGCTGGTTCTTAAAAGACACTATCAGTTCTGGATTGCAACGCTGGCTCTTCAAAAAATCGGTGCTGTTTCAATTCCTGCAAGTTTCTTGCTTCAGGAACATGACTATGAGTACCGCTATGAGGCAGCAGGAGTTACTGCTATCCTTTGTACTGCTGATGACGATATTGCAGACAGAGCAGAGGCGGGTTCAAAGAACGCACCGCTCCTGAGAGAAAAAATTATTGTTGGAGGCGCAAAGAACGGCTGGAGAAACTTTGACGAAGAGTACAAAGTATTCCCCGATGTTTATGAAAGAAAAGCTGATTCACCCTGTGGTGATGATGATATGCTGCTTTACTTTACATCAGGAACAACCGGCAATCCCAAAATGGCTCTTCACAGCTATAAATACCCCCTTGGACACTTCCACACAGCCAACTACTGGCACTGTGTTGACCCCGAGGGTCTGCACCTTACCATTTCGGACACCGGTTGGGCAAAGGCAGCATGGGGCAAAATTTATGGCCAGTGGCTGTGCGAGGCGGCACTCTTTGTCTATGACTTTGACAAGTTTGATGCAGCAGACATTCTGCCACTGTTTGCAAAGTACAAGATAACCACGTTCTGTGCACCCCCTACAATGTACAGAATGCTTATGAAAGAGGATATCTCAAAGTACGATATGTCATCTGTTCAGCATGCAACAACAGCAGGAGAAGCGCTTAACCCCGAGGTATTCAAACAGATTGAAAGATTGACAGGTCTAAAAATCATGGAGGGCTTTGGCCAGACAGAAACAACTTGTCTTATCGGCAACCTCTATGGCGGCGAGTACAAGCTGGGTGCAATGGGCAAGCCGGTACCCCTGTATGATGTTGATATTGTTGACCCCGAGGGCAACAGTGTTGGCGTAGGTGAAAATGGTGAAATCGTAATCAGAACTTCTGAAAAGATTCCCTGCGGTTTGTTTAAAGGATATTACCGTGACGAAGAAAAGACCCGCGAAGTATGGCACGACGGACTTTATCACACCGGTGATGTGGCGTACAAGGATGAAGACGGTTTCTACTTCTATGTAAGCCGAATTGATGACGTTATCAAATCTTCAGGATACCGCATAGGTCCTTTTGAAATCGAAAGCGTTATTATGGAACTTGCTTATGTTCTTGAATGTGGCGTTTCGGCAGAACCTGATGATGTTCGTGGACAAGTTGTCAAGGCAAGCATTGTTCTAACCAAGGACACCGTTCCCAGCGAGGAACTGAAAAAGGAAATTCAGCAGTACGTCAAAGAACATACTGCTCCATACAAATATCCCAGAATTGTGGTGTTCCGCGACGAACTCCCAAAGACTACAAGTGGAAAGATTATCAGAGCAAAACTGTAACAGAAAAAGATGCCGCAACACAAATGTGTTGCGGCTCTGTTTTTTTTCATTATTTTATGCTGAAGATTATGTCGCCGTAAGACGGAACGGGCCAGAACTCACGATCGGAATCCGCCTCAATTTCGTCAACCAGAGAACGAAGTTCTTCCATGAGGCTGCATATCCTCTTGCGGTAGTATGTGGCTTTTTCAAGAACATCTCCCTGAGGAACCGATTTCAATGCGGTGTCAAGAGTGTTGTTTGTCTCAAAAATTCTGTCTGCCAAAGCTGCTACGCGTTCCAACTTGATTTTTTCTGACTGGCAGGGAATATCTTTGGAAACTGCTCTTTTTGCAATAAGAGTATCACACAGACATCTTTGGATTTTGCTTATTGCCGGGATATAATCCTTTTTAACCATATCCACCATGGTAAGCCCCTCGATGTTGATGATTTTGCAATATTCCTCAAGAATAATCTCGTATCTGGCATGGACCTCTGTCTCGTTGTAAATGCCATGTTTTTTGAAAAGAGCGATGTTTTCAGGTTTTATGAAATGGGGAAGTGCATCCACGGTGGATTCCAGATTGAGGAGACCCCGTCTTTCTGCCTCTTTTACCCAGTCATCTGAGTAGCCGTCGCCGTCAAAAATAATTGCATGGTGTTCCTTAATGGTATGCTTTACCAGATTGTGGACAGCACCAAGGAAATCAGGTGCATTTTCAAGCTGGTCCGCAAAGGACTGCAGCTCGTCCGCCACAATTGTGTTGAGCATTATGTTGGCACAGGCAATGGAGTTTGCAGAGCCAACCATACGGAACTCAAATTTGTTACCAGTAAAGGCAAAAGGCGATGTACGGTTTCTGTCGGTTGAATCCTTAGGGAACTGTGGAAGAACCGTAACACCAACAGTCATGGTTTCTTTGTTTATTCCCTCGTAATCGCTGTCTTCTTTTATAGAGTTGAGGACTGCAGTCAGTTCCGAACCCAAAAACATGGAGATTATTGCAGGGGGTGCCTCGTGAGCGCCAAGTCTGTGGTCATTACCTGCGCTTGCTGCAGATATGCGAAGAAGATCCTGATGCTTATGTACTGCTGCTATAACTGCACAGAGGAAAACTAAGAACTGTGCGTTTTCGTGAGGAGATTTTCCCGGTTCCAAAAGATTTTCCCCGGTGTTTGTGGACAGAGACCAGTTGTTATGCTTGCCACTGCCGTTGATGCCCTCAAAAGGTTTTTCGTGAAGAATACAAGCCATTCCATGCCGTGCCGCCACCACTTTCATCATCTCCATGGTGAGCTGATTGTGGTCGGTGGCAATGTTTGTTGTTGTGAATATTGGGGCAAGCTCGTGCTGAGCAGGAGCCGCCTCGTTGTGCTTGGTTTTTGCCAGAATTCCCAGTTTCCAGAGCTCTTGGTCAAGTTCTTTCATAAATGCAGACACTCGAGGCTTCAAATGACCAAAATAATGGTCCTCCATCTCCTGACCCTTGGGTGCGGGAGCACCAAAAAGAGTTCGGCGACAGTAAACCAAATCTTTACGCTTTTTAAAAAGCTCCCTGTCAATAAGGAAGTATTCCTGCTCCGGACCCACTGTGGGCACAACCCGTGTAACATTGTCTTTGCCAAAAAGCTTAAGAATTCTTATTGCCTGTTTGTTGAGAGCCTCCATTGAACGGAGGAGAGGGGTCTTCTTGTCCAGAGACTCACCACCGTAGGAACAAAAGGCTGTGGGTATACACAAAGTACCATCTTTGATAAACGCGTATGATGTTGGGTCCCACGCTGTGTAACCTCTTGCCTCAAATGTTGCACGCAGTCCGCCCGAGGGGAACGAGGATGCGTCCGGCTCGCCTTTAATAAGTTCCTTGCCGGAAAACTCCATTATAATACTACCATTTTTTGACGGCGTAATAAAGCTGTCGTGCTTCTCGGCAGTTATGCCTGTCATGGGCTGGAACCAGTGGGTGAAGTGGGTCGCCCCTTTCTCAATGGCCCAGTCTTTCATTGCCGCAGCAATGATGTCCGCAACATCACGGTCAAGGCTTACTCCGTTGTTGATTGTTTGTTTTAATGCACGATAAATTTCTTCGGGCAGGCGTTCTTTCATGACAGCCTCGTTGAAGACCATGCAGCCGAAAAGTTCAGGTATGTTTGTCAACGTGATTTCCCCCTAAAACACAGTATATAGAAATATTTATAAATCTCAAAAAAAGGGCCCTATGGGTTCACCCACAGCACCCCTAGAATACATTTGAATTATACACTGATATGGATATTTTGTCAACGAAATAAAAAAAATATATAAATATTAAAAAAAATACTTGCATTTTCCAAAAAACTGTGGTAACATGTTAAGAGTTGACTTTAAAATCAGATTATAAAGTGGAGGTGAAATCATGCCTAACATTAAATCAGCTAAAAAAAGAGTTAAGGTTATTGCTACAAAAACATTGCAGAACCAGATGGTTAAATCACAGCTTAAAACAGCTATAAAGAAATTTGAAGCTGCTCTTACAGCAGGCAAAGATGATGCCTCTGTTGCATATGCAAATGTTGTTAAAAAGACCGACCAGGCTGTTGCAAAGGGTATTCTTCACAAGAATACGGCTGCTCGCAGAAAGAGCCAGTACGCAGCAAAAATGAATGGTCTTGCGTAAGTTTTAGCAGGTTTTAAAGAGTGCGTTTCACAAAACCTGAGACGCACTCTTCCATTTAACTCTTCAAAATTGGCGGTGATACGCCGCAAAACTAAATATAGGGGTATAGTTCAGCTGGTAGAGCGACAGTCTCCAAAACTGTAAGTCGTGGGTTCAAATCCTACTGCCCCTGCCAAAAAAGCATCGACTGTGTCGATGCTTTTTTATTTCTGCTATATTTCTTTTATCTATAAGTCCCACAATACCTTTATGTATATGGGCGTCTTTATACATTCCTCTAATGGTGATGATGGTGATGATGTCCATGTGTTGCCTTAAATTCAGTATGACAACATTTTTCATGACAATGTTCACCCTCCGCTTCCAGCTCCAACGTTGCATGACAGATTCCATGTTCAGCCAGTTCTTCCCGAACCCGTTCCTTTATTTCGTGTGCATCAAAATTTGTCACGATATGCATTGTGGCATAATTGCTGTTTCCGTCCATGCTCCAAAGGTGAATATGGTGAACATCAACAACTCCGTCAATGGACAAAATATGTTCTTTTATTCCCTCAACATTGATTCCTTGAGGCGTTTTTTCAAGAAACAGGTCCAGAATTTCTTTCAGATTTTTAATTGCATTTATCAGGATAAACACCGCAACGCCAATAGATAAGATGGGGTCAATGATGACAAATTCAGAAAGTTTCATCACTATGGCACCAACCAGCACCACAATCCAACCCAGCACATCCTCAAGCATATGGAGGTTAACTGCCTTTTGGTTTAATGAGTCACCCTCACGAGTGACAAACGCAGCACCAAGATTGACAATCACACCGATTATGGCAAAGATTATCATTCCGTTATAATTGATTTCTACGGGGTTGATAATCCTGCCCACTGCCCCCCAGATAACCGCCACCGAACCAACAAGCAGAATAAGGGTTGTAATCACACCGCCCATCACCGAATATCTTGCATAACCATATGTGTATTCAGCATCAGGCTGTTTTTTGCTCTTTTTTTCAAGGATGTATGACGTCCCGATGCTTGCAGCATCACCTATATCATGTACTGCATCAGAAATAATGGCAACGCTGCCTGTGAAAATACCTCCAAAAAACTCAAAAATTGAAAATCCCAGATTCAGGATAAATGCTATCAAAATTTTTTTTTCTGTTTTCATTTTTTTGCTCCTTTATTCTTTGTCACACAAACTCCATAAACCGCCCCTATGATTGCATAGGGTATCAACAAAAATATACACCCCGCAGTAAAAGGCGGCGGCAGGAAAATACTAATAATAAACAAAGCTCCCATAATTACTGTTTCAAAGCCTAAAAATCTGTTTATTTTCCGCGCCTTTTCTACCTCAAGATTGTAGTTTTTGATATAATCAAATTTGGGCAGATAATTGCCAATCACCAACAGAACTCCGCCTACAATAACCGCCGCAACAACCCTTATATCAATCTGCTTTCCCAAACTATAACACAAAGTTGTGGTCTGCAGAACCACACTCATAATGGGGATAATCCATTTGGTAACCCTCTCAAATTTGATACGGGGTCCGAACTTTTTGGAATTGATATCGTTGACAAAACAACAAAAACACTGCAAAACAACCATCAAAACCGGCATTCCAAACACAGCAAAACCCTTTGACGCAAAGTTATCAGGGTTGTTGTTTATGTCAAAATGTATCGCTATTGTGTCGGGCAAACTCTCCCACAGAACCATCCCCAAAAGAATGGGCAAAAGACAAACCAAACAAGTTGCTATTAAAATTTTCCACTTTATAAATTTCATTTTTTCTCCCCTCCCAAATTATAAATCCATGCCAGCACTTCCTCAAAGACAGATGCATTAAGCTCATAATAAATAAAATTTTTATACTTTTCCTCCGCAATCAAATCTGCAGACTTCAACTTTGTCAAATGATATGAAACCGTGGCACCGGTCAAATTAAACTTTTCCCCTATCTCCCCCGCAGACTTTCTGCCATTCTTTAATAAACCCAGAATATCCCGCCTCACCGGGTCGGAAATCGCTTTCAACGTTTCGTTTATTCCCATTTTCTTCACCTCTATTTAGAAGATTTTCTAAATAGATTCTACCACCCTTTTTGTATTTTGTCAATAGCTATTTAGAAAAATTTCTAAATAGTTGCAATTACAGAAACAGCCGACCATACTGGACGGCTGTTTTTTTAATACTTCTTTTCCCCTGAAAGTATCATCATCTTGTCAATGTTGGTCTGAATTTCGGTTTTGACCACTTTTTCTTCCCAGTTTTCCGGGGCAAATTCCTCCATTGAAATGAAGATTGCCTCCTGCGGACATCCCCAGTATTTCATAAACACCTCGTTGATTTCATCAACCACTTTTTTCTTTATTTCTTCATCTTTTGGATAAGCTTTGATTGCAATATACGGCATATTAGTCACCTCCTCGATTATATAAAGACTGTATAATCTAGATGCCAATACTTTTGGCAAATTCTTCGTATCAAGTTAAGAGCAAAAATTACTTCTTGAATTTATTTATCCATTCCAGAATTTCAGAATATTTCATATCTCCCGATGCAACAGACAAACCAAAATCAACAACATCTGCATTGGTGCAATTCATTTTTATTCCCTCTGCTTCCAAAAACGTTAGCATAACATATACGCCTATTCTTTTATTACCATCAACAAAAGCATGATTGGATATCAATGAGAACCCAAGACTTGCTGCTTTTTCCTCTTTTGTTTTATAAAGTTCTTCTCCGCCAAATGTAGCATACGCATTGTTAAGAGCACTTTCTAAAAGACCAACATCTCTTACACCAACGCTACCGCCCGTTTCTTCTGCTATTAATCGATGTAATAGCAAAACCTTTTCTTTGCTTAATTTAATCATTTTGCCAACTCCTCAAAAGCAGGCTTGAATCTGTTCATAATCCTTTTTGCCGCCACATCTATTTTTTCATCATCAGTAATATCAAAGTATGAATTAGAGTCAACATCAATAAGCAAAAATTTCGGCTTGTTATTTTTAAAGATAACTGCCTGACCATTATTTTCTGCAACTTTAGCCACTTTTGAGAAATTCTGATTTGCTTCCGTCATAGTTGTAATTGTTTCAGTATTTATATTCATAACTATCTCCTATTATTTATACAATAAATATATCCTACAATTTATATTATATACAAATTGTAGGATATTGTCAACCTATAATTTTCGACCATATTCGATAACCTTACTAAGTTCATGTTCTTGTGAAACCCAAAAATCTCAACCGACTTTTTGCTTTCTTAATTTATTTCCAGCAAGGCCAGTTCCTCGTCAGTAACTTCTCTTACCTCTCCCAATTCCAGACTCTCGTCAAGACAAAGCCTGTTCATTTTTATCCTCTTCAAATAAAGAACCTTGTTTCCTATAGCCTCAAACATTCTTTTTATCTGATGAAATTTCCCCTCGCTGATGGTTATTTCCGCCATATACGGCTCACTCTGTGACAAAATCCTTAGTTCAGCAGGAAGAGTTTTGTATCCGTCATCCAATATCACACCCTGAGAAAAGGAATAAATATCCTCTTTAATAACAGGTTTCAAGACCTCCGCTACATATGTTTTGGGAATATGTTTCCTGGGCGACAGCAGATTGTGCGCCAGATTTCCGTCATTGGTCAAGAGCAACAATCCCTCTGTGTCAATGTCAAGCCTGCCCACAGGAAATGGCTCAAAATGCAAATACTCCGCAGGCACAAGGTCCATAACAGTAGGCGTCCGTCCGTCACGGGTGGCGGAAATGTATCCCTGAGGTTTGTTCAGCATAAGATATATGAATTCGCGGTATTCAACCACCTTGCCAAACGCCACAACCTCGTCTGCTTTGGGGTCTACGTGTACGTCCCCTTTTGACACACTCTTTCCGTTGACCGACACCGCACCTGTGCGGATAATCTTCTTTACCTCGGTTCGTGTTCCCAGTCCGCATTCTGCAAGAAATCTGTCAAGTCTCATCCATCCACACCCTCTCTTTCGCATAAATTTTCTTCAATATACATATATTACATAAAGCGGAATAATTCTGCTGCGATTTCAGGACCACAGGTCAAAAGGAGGCTCTTTGATGATAGTTATGACGGTGAAAAAATACCGTTATGTCCTGGGGACATTGGCTTTTTCCCTTGTACTCCTGATGATAATTGTAGGTCTTTTCAGCATAGACAACTCCACCAACAAGATGATTGTAGAATACATCCAGACTTTTGGTTGGCAGGTTGAACCAACCCCCGCGGAAATTACTCATCTTACACTGCCAAGGGAATTTGACGCGGTGTATGAAACCTATAACGCCGTGCAAATGGGTGCCGGGTTTGATTTGGAACCCTTTCGGGGCAAAAAGGTTACACGGTACACCTACCGCATTCTCAACCACAAGGAATCCTCTTCCTCCCAGGTCATGGCAGGAGTTTTTGTGTATGAAAACACCATAATTGCAGGGGATATATCCTCCGCAGATATGGGCGGCTTTATGCATGCCATAAACGAGACTTCAAATATCCTCGGACAGTAACTACAGTATATCACAAAAATTGACGATTGACCATAGTTTTGCTTGACTTTTTTATACACAAAGAGTAAAATGATATTAAATTTGACAATAAACTACCCGGAGGGATTTACAAATGAGAATAGAAACCAAATGCATTCAATCGGGATATACCCCCGAAAACGGCGAACCCCGAGTTCTGCCTATATACCAGAGCACCACATGGAAGTACGCATCCACAGAACATATGGGAAAGCTCTTTGATTTGGAAGAAAGCGGATACTTTTATACCCGTCTTGCCAACCCCACCAACGATGCAGTTGCGGCAAAAATCGCAGACCTTGAGGGCGGTGTTGCGGGAATTTTGACATCTTCTGGTCAGGCAGCTTGTTTTTATTCCATCTTCAACATATGCAACGCAGGGGACCATTTTGTTTGTTCATCCAGCGTTTATGGCGGCACATTCAACCTCTTTGGTGTTACAATGAAAAAACTGGGCATCGAGGTTACCTTTGTTGACCCCGATGCTGACGAAAAGACACTTAATGCTGCATTCCGCGAAAACACAAAGGCAGTTTTCGGCGAAACCATTGCCAATCCTGCTCTCGTTGTATTGGATATTGAAAAATGGGCAAACATCGCCCACGCACATGGTGTTCCCCTTATCATAGACAACACCTTTGCAACACCAATAAACTGTAGACCCTTTGAATTTGGTGCAGACATTGTTGTCCATTCCACCACCAAATATATGGACGGTCACGCAACATCTGTAGGCGGTGCAATTGTGGACAGCGGTAACTTTGACTGGACCCAGAACGACAAGTTCCCCGGTCTGACAACCCCTGACCATTCTTACCACGGCATAACCTACACCGAGAAGTTTGGCAAAGCTGCATATATCACAAAAATAACCGCTCAGGTTATGAGAGACCTAGGTTCAATCCCCTCACCTCACAATGCATTTTTGCTCAATCTGGGTCTCGAAACATTGCCCCTCAGAATGGAACGTCACTGCAGCAATGCTCAGGCTGTTGCGGAATATCTTGAGAAAAATGACAAGATTTCATGGGTTAAATACTGCGGATTGAAAAATGACAAATATCACACTTTGGCTGAAAAATATTTACCCAATGGCTCCTGCGGTGTAATCTCCTTTGGTGTAAAAGGTGGCAGAGAAGCAGCGGTCAAGTTTATGGACAGTCTGAAACTGGCTGCAATCGTAACCCATGTTGCAGATGCAAGAACTTCTGTTCTTCACCCTGCAAGCCATACTCACAGACAGCTTAACGATGCAGAACTTGAGGCTGCAGGCGTAACACCCGACCTTATCAGATTTTCTGTGGGAATCGAGAACGTACAGGATATTATTGAAGACATCCAGCAGGCTCTTGACCAAATTGATTAATCACGGATACATCTCCCGAGAGAAACCTCGGGAGATTTCTTTGCCCTGTTTTTGCAATGCATTTGTTATGCATAATAGTAATGCAAAAACGCATATAATTGTATTATAAAATGTATTGCAGGGGTGATATAATATGAAAAAATTCAAAATACCGTCCATTCCGCCTACTTCCAACAAATGCATCCGTTTTCCTAATGATTTAATTGACCAGGTGGAACAAGCCATACAGGGCAAGAACTGTACCTTTTCTGCCTTTGTAATTGAAGCAGTAAGGGTGGCTCTTTCAAACATTGATGAAGACTAACTTTAAAATATTTACCCCCTTTTTTACAATAATAAAAAATATTCTTTTCCCTCCCCAATGCGTTATTTGTGATAAAGTATTGGAGCTCAACGTTGCCGATTGTATATGTGTGGATTGCAAAGAGCGGCTCAGGGCATGTGTGAATCAGGTTTGCTGTGAAAAATGCGGCAAGCCTATTGTCAGTTTTGGAACAAAACAGCGGTGTTACCGATGTTTAAACGCAACCTCAGGACACTTTGACAAAATTGCATCTGCATACATATATGATGCTCCCGTCAGGGAGTCCATTGTAAGATACAAATCCAAGGGTATTCAAAGCTATGCAAAAACTTATGCCGATATTTTAAACATTGCATTGGGACAGCATTATACCGATTTGCCCTTTGACTTTATTTGTGCCGCACCCTCTCACCGAAAAAAGACCGTTTATCAGGGATTTGACAATGTGGAACTGATTTGCAGATATCTATCAAAAGAAACGGGTATACCCTTTAGAAAAGGTACCATCAAGAAAATACGCAAAACCGCAAAACAAACAACACTGGGATTTGCTGAAAGACTTGAAAATCTGAGAAACAGTATGACCGTGCCCCTGCCTGAATCTATTGCAGGAAAAAGGGTTCTCCTAATCGACGATGTCTGTACAACAGGAGCAACCATTGTGGAATGCAGCCGTGCTTTAAAAAGTGCCGGAGCAAAAAGTGTGCACGCACTTACTTTGGCAACCGCAATTCTTAATCCAGCACAACAAGATTAAACCAAAAGGAGTTTCAAAAACTCCTTTTTTAAATTTAATGGGCATTTTTTTGCCAAATAAAAGGATTTTTTGATTTTGTGTCGAAGATAAAAGGGTAAACCTTTTTTGCCATCGGGCAAATAAATATAAAAAACGAGGTAATAAGGCTATGGCTAATGAAAACCAAAACCACGAGGGACTGTTTGATGCCTCAAAATTGAATATTGTCCCAGTAGAAATTGAAAAGGAAATGCGAAAATCATACATCGAGTATGCAATGTCCGTTATTGTGGGACGTGCTCTTCCCGATGTCCGTGACGGCTTGAAACCCGTTCACCGCCGCATACTCTATGCTATGTATGAAGACGGCTTGACGCCTGAGAAAGAATACCGCAAGAGTGCTACCACCGTAGGTAACGTTCTGGGTAGATACCATCCCCACGGCGACGCATCAGTATATGACGCAATGGTACGTATGGCACAGGATTTCTCGATGAGATATCCCACCGTTGACGGCCACGGTAACTTCGGTTCGGTTGACGGCGACCCTGCTGCTGCATACAGATACACCGAGGCTAGAATGTCGAAAATGGCTGTTAGGATGCTTACCGATATTGAAAAAGAAACCGTTGACTTTATGCCAAACTTTGACGAAAGCCGCAAAGAACCAATCGTTCTTCCATCACGTTTTCCACACCTTTTGGTAAACGGTTCTGACGGTATCGCTGTTGGTATGGCTACCAAAATACCGCCCCACAACCTGGCCGAGGTTATTGACGGTATAATCGCCGTTATTGACAATCCCGAAATCACCATTGACGAGCTGATGGAATATATCAAGGGTCCCGACTTTCCCACAGGTGCACAGATTATGGGCACCAGCGGTATCCGTGCAGCATACCATACAGGCAGAGGCAAACTCCGTCTTAGAGCAAAGGCAGAAATTGAGGATAACGCCGAAGGCCGCCAGAGGATTATCATTACCGAGATTCCTTATATGGTAAACAAAGCTAGATTAATCGAGAATATTGCCAAACTGGTTCACGAAAAACGTCTTGAGGGAATTGCTGACCTTCGTGATGAGTCTGACCGTGACGGTATGCGTATTGTTATTGAAGTAAAGCGTGATGCAAACGCAACCATCGTTCTCAATCAGCTCTACAAATATACCCAGCTTGAGGATACCTTCAGCGTGATTATGCTGGCTCTTGTCAACCGTGTAGAACCAAAAGTACTTAATTTGAGAGAAATTCTTGACCAGTATATCGACTTCCAGAAAGATGTTATTGTGCGGAGAACACGCTTTGACAAACGCAAAGCAGAGGCAAGAGCTCATATATTGGAAGGCCTCAGGATTGCCCTTGACAACATCGACGAAATTATCAGTCTTATCCGCAGCAGTTACAATGACGCAAAACCCAAATTGATGGAGCGGTTTGACCTTTCTGACCTTCAGGCACAGGCAATTCTCGATATGCGTCTGGCACGCTTGCAAGGACTTGAAAGAGAGAAGATTGACAACGAATATGCAGAGATTATGGCTTTCATCAAAGAAATGGAAGAAATTCTTGCCAGCGAACAACGTGTTCTTGAGGTTATAAAGACCGAAATTACCGAAATTCGTGACAAATTCGGCGACGAAAGACGTACCTCCATCGAACCCTCTGCTGATGATATTGACATTGAAGACCTTATTGAAGAGGAAGACAATGTTATTACTATGACAAAGCAGGGATACATCAAACGCCTTGCCGTAGATACCTACAGAAGCCAAAAACGTGGCGGCAAAGGAATAATCGGCATGCAAACCAAAGAGGAAGACTTTGTGAATACCATGTTCGTTGCCTCTACCCATGCATATATTCTCTTCTTTACCAACACAGGCAGGATGTATCGTATAAAGGCATACCAAATCCCCGAAGCAGGCCGTCAGGCAAAGGGCACAGCTATTGTGAACCTTTTGCAGCTTGAGGCAGGGGAAAAGATTTCTGCAATGATTCCTGTCCGCGAATATAAAGAGGGCGAATATCTTGTTATGGCAACTCGTGGCGGCATCATCAAGAAAACAGACATTATGGAATATGAAAATGCTCCCAAGGGCGGCAAAATCGCAATCAATCTTGACGAAGGCGACGAGCTTATCAATGTAAAGAAAACCGACGGAACCTCCGAAATATTCATCGGAACACACCTAGGCAAGATGATAAGATTTGCAGAATCCGACGTCAGAACCCTGGGCAGAGTTTCCAGAGGTGTCCGCGGTATACTCCTGAGAAATGGTGACTTTGCTGTAGGAATGGACGTTATGCGTGATGACGCAAAAATTCTGGTTGTCAGCGAAAACGGATACGGCAAAAAGACCGAACTTTCCGAGTTCAAAATTCAGGCCCGTGGCGGACAAGGTACAACCTCTTACAAAATAACCGAAGATACCGGTGCAGTTGCAGGCTTTGGTCTTGTAACTGAGGAAGATGACGTTATTATCATCACCTCCGAGGGCATCATAATCCGCATTGACACAAGAGACATCAATACTCTCAAACGTGTTACCAAGGGTGTAAGATTGATGCGTCTGGGCGAAGGCGTAAAGATTGTTTCTGCTGCATCCGTAACTCGCGAGGACGAGACAGCAGACACTGAGGCTGTAACTGATGGACAAAATCCGGAAAACTCCGAAATTGTTGATAACTCTGTGGATAATGTGTAAAACCCAGATACAACAAGGCTTATCCGCCTGTGGAAAACATTCTTAAAAAGTTCATCTGTGCACTTTGATGAATTTTTATAAAACAAAAAACCGAATTTTGGCTAATCATCACAACTAGCACAAAGGTCTTGTTCAAAACCTCGAAACCCTTGATTTTACTGGGTCTCGGGGTTTTCTGTTTTAGGGGTTGTGCAATGTGACAGAAAGAATAATTCAAATTTGTGCAATTAACCTCTAACATTTTTTCTCAAAGTGTGCTAGAATTAGTCTATCATAATATGTATTATAGAACTTGGGAGGTTTTAATAAATGGCAAGTTTAAGTTTAAGACAGATTGGCAAAATTTATCAGGGCGGCGTTATTGGCGCAAAAGACGTCAACCTCGAAATCGAAGATAAGGAATTTATAATCCTTGTCGGACCTTCAGGTTGTGGTAAGTCTACAACTCTCAGAATGATTGCTGGACTCGAAGAAATCTCAGAAGGCGAGCTTTATATCGATGACAAACTGGTTAATGATGTAGCTCCTAAAGACAGAGATATAGCAATGGTTTTCCAGAACTATGCACTCTATCCTCATATGACAGTTTTCGACAACATGGCTTTTGGTCTCAAATTGAGAAAGGTTCCAAAGAATATCATAAAAGAAAAGGTTCAGGAAGCTGCAAGAATTCTTGATATCGAGCATCTCCTTGACAGAAAGCCAAAGGCTCTCTCTGGTGGTCAGAGACAGCGTGTTGCTCTTGGTCGTGCTATCGTTCGTGAACCAAAGGTATTCCTTATGGACGAACCTCTTTCAAACCTGGACGCAAAACTCAGAGTTCAGATGAGAGCCGAAATCGGCAAGCTCCACAAAAAGCTTGGCACAACAGTAATTTACGTTACACATGACCAGACAGAGGCTATGACAATGGGTACAAGAATCGCTGTTATGAAGGATGGTTACCTCCAGCAGTGCGATACACCCACAAAGCTCTATGACGAACCTGTTAACACCTTCGTTGCAGGCTTTATCGGAAGCCCCCAGATGAACTTCATCAATGTTACTCTTGAGAAGAAAGAAGACGGTGTTCACCTTGTAAACGACAACCTGGACATCAAGCTTCCCGAAGGCAAGGGCAACAGAGAAGAGATTGCTGAATACTTTGGCAAAGAAATTATCATGGGCATCAGACCCGAAAGCATCTACGAAGACGAAGCTCATATCGCATCAATGCCTGACTCAATCGTTGACGTAGACGTTGACCTTACAGAAATGATGGGCGCTGAAACTTATCTCTATCTCAAGAGCGGCAGCACTCCTTTGATTGCACGTGTTAATCGTCGTACAACAGCTCAGAACGGCGACAAGATTAAAGCCGTATTTGACACAAACAAGATTCATTTGTTTGACAAGGATACAGAGCTTGCAATCCTTCACTAATATTCAAAACCTAAAGGGGCTATGATTTTTCATAGCCTCTTTTTCTAAACAATATAAACAAAGGAGCCCCACCCCATGAACATTTCTGTTTTAGACATTGCCACATTAGGAAGTGGTCTGACCTTTGATTCAATAAAAAGTCTGGGCAATATTCAGTATTATGATATCACCATGCCCGAGGATGTAAATGAAAGAATTTCCAACGCAGACATTGTTGTAGCCAACAAGGTAAAGTTGCGTGAAGAAAATCTGGTTCACGCCAAAAACCTCAAACTTATCTGTGTTACGGCCACAGGGTATGACAATATTGATATTGACTATTGTCGTACCCGCAACATTGCTGTTTGCAACGTGGCAGGCTACTCAACGGACAGCGTTGCCCAACTGACTATTTCCATGGTTTTTTCTCTGGCAACAAACCTGGGAATCTTTGACCGCTATGTAAAGTCGGGCGAATATACTGACAGCGGAATTTTCAATCGCGTTGAGCCTGTTTTTCATGAAATTTCAGGCATGACTTGGGGCATTGTAGGGCTTGGCAACATTGGCACAAAGGTGGCACGGGTAGCCAAGGCAATGGGTTGCAACATTCTTGCTTACAAAAGAACTCCGGTTGACGAATTTTGTTGCACAGATATAGACACTTTGTGCAGGCAAAGTGATATAATAACCATCCATGTCCCTCTGACACCCGAAACCTATCATCTGATAAACGAAAAAAGACTTTCTATGATGAAAAAAGATGCTATATTAATCAATGTAGCAAGAGGCGACGTGATGGACGAGGCAGCGGTGTGCCAAGCGGTTTTAAACAACAAAATAGGAGCTTTGGGGGTTGACGTTTATTCCGCCGAGCCAATGCAAAAGGACAGCCCTTATCAAAAACTGCTTAACAAAGAAAACGTAATATTCACGCCTCACATGGCATGGGGTGCCATAGATGCGAGACAACGATGTATCGATGAAGTAGCAAAAAATATCGAAAGTTTTATTGACGGCGACAACCGTTCGAGAATTGTATAAAAAAGTCGGCTGATATCAGCCGACTTTTTAAATTGTTATTTTATGCTACACCCTTTTTATCTCTTATCTTATCCAATATTATTCCTGAGAAAATAAATAATACCATAATAGTATGAGATGTGAGACTTCCGTACGCTGCAGCAAAAAGATCGTATGCAACCCAGAGGAGCAAATTAACAATGGTCCACACACGATAGAACTTCCCACTTTTCTGCACAACGCTTAGAACATAAACGACAGACGCCACAAGGGCAATGCTTGAATACCACGCTGTAAAAGCAAAAAGGTTTGCTACTATAAAAGCCGCCGCATAGATGTATATCATAAACATGGGCACACTCTGGCTCTTTGCATCGTATAAACCGCTTATAATGGCAGTTGCCGCACCTATCAAACAAGAAACCGCCCCGCTGTAACTCTTATCCAGAAGATACCCCAACGCAATAGTCAGATTTCCCATTGCCTGAAGGAACAGTATCCATCTGATACTCCTAATATATGAAGTAAGAATAATACATGCAGTAGACGACAATGACAAAACAAGGATAATCCCGTCAAGAAGCGTCATCCCTGACAGAGCGGAGGTTATGTAACTAATTATAAATTTCATATATGTGTCAACTCCGTTCGTAAATTTTACCAAAAGAATTGTAACACAAAAACAGCATTTTAGCAAGAGTTTGGGAAAATTAAAATTTTTTATATTTTTTTTAAAAAAACACTATAATTTTAGAAAGTTTTGTGATAAAATGGATATTGTATTATTTTGATAAAAGAAAGGGTTTTGAAAATGAAAAAACTTTATCAGGGAAAAACCAAAGATGTGTTTGAACTGGAAAACGGCAATGTATTGCTTAAATTTAAAGACGACTGCACCGGCAAAGACGGCGTTTTTGATCCGGGCGAGAACACAGTAGGTCTTACCATCGAGGGTATTGGCAAAGCAAACCTTCAGACATCTGTTTACTATTTTGAAAAGCTGAAAGAAGCAGGCATCAAAACCCATTATGTAAGCGCAAACATTGATGATGCAACAATGGAAGTTCTTCCAGCAACAGTTTTTGGCCACGGCCTTGAGGTTATCTGCCGTCTGGTTGCAACAGGCAGCTTTATCCGCAGATACGGCGAATACATTGAGGACGGCACGGTTTTAGAGGGCGGCTATGTTGAATGTACATTCAAAAACGACGAAAAGGGCGATCCACTTGTTACCGGCGAAGGTCTTGCTGCACTTGGCGTTATGACACCTGAAATGTTTGAAAGCATGAAAGAACAGACTCTGAAAATAACAAAGATTGTTGCTGACGACCTTAAGTCAATCGGTCTTGACCTCTGGGATATCAAGTTTGAATTTGGCTACAACAACGGCGAGGTTATCCTTATCGACGAAATCGCATCAGGAAATATGCGTGTTTACAAAGGCGACAAAATCGTTGAACCAGTTGAACTTACAAAGCTCATCAACAATAGATAGTTTTGTTTCAACTTTCAAATTTTGCAAAAAATTCATTAAAAAAGCACTTCATATGAAGTGCTTTTTTTGGTGACTCCTAGGGGATTCGAACCCCTGTAGCCGCCGTGAGAGGGCGGAGTCTTAACCACTTGACCAAGGAGCCATATTAAATTGTCCCCCGTGTGTAAAACCCGTGTAAAATACACGGGTTTTAAGGGTGGTAGCGGTAACTAGATTCGAACTAGTGACACTACGGGTATGAACCGTATGCTCTAGCCAACTGAGCTATACCGCCATGTAGCTTGTCCAAAGACAAAGTATATGATATCACACTTTTCCCGCAATGTCAATAGAAAAAACAAAAAATATTGGATTTATTTTATAATATAAAAACAGGGAAGAGCACCGCTCTTCCCTGTTTGATTTTTAAAATATTTTTAGGACAAATCTTCTACATAAAGTTCTCTTACGCCATTTTCATCCACAGCAGCAGCCTTTGGTGCTGCATCACGGGTTTCAAAGAACTTCTTTGCAACCTGCGGAAACAACGCATAGCTGAGAATGTCTTCCTCGCACTTTGCAATATCCTTTGTTTCCTCGGTGTACTTGGCAAGTTCAGGTTCAATGAGGTCTGCGGGTCTTACTGTGATAACCTCATCATCACCGATTGCCATTTTGCGGACTTCTTCGTTAACTTTACCCGGAAGAAGACCATACTCACCACGGAGGAGACCCTTTGATTCCTTTGAAATCATCTTATATCTTCCCATAAGAACATTGAGAACCGCTTGGGTGCCAACAATCTGGCTGGTGGGAGTTACAAGGGGAGGATATCCAAAGTCTTCACGAACTCTGGGAACCTCTGCCAGAACCTCATAATACTTATCCTCGGCATTTGCCTGTTTGAGCTGTGAAATCAGGTTTGACAACATTCCGCCAGGAACCTGATAAAGCAAAGTGTTTGAATCTACATTCAAAACCTTGGGGTCAAGTGTTCCTGCCTCTTTCATCTTTGTTGCAATGCCTCTGAAATGGCTTGCCGCATCACTGAGGAGACCAAGGTCAAGGCCTGTATCCCTCTCTGTGCCACGAAGTGTTGCAACAAGGCTCTCTGTTGAGGGGTTTGATGTGCCGTTTGCCATTGGAGAGAGCGCACAGTCAACAATATCAACCCCTGCCTGAATTGCCATAAGGTTTGTCATATCTCCGGTACCTGCTGTATTGTGTGTGTGCAGGTGAATGGGAACGCCAACTTTCTCCTTCAGCTTTTTAACAAGGCTGTATGCACTGTATGGAAGCAAAAGGTTTGCCATGTCCTTGATACAGATTGAATCTGCACCTTTTTCCTCCAGTCTGCAAGCCAAATCCACAAAATAATCCTCGTTGTGAACAGGGCTTTCTGTATAGCTGATTGCAGCCTCCAGATGACCGCCATAATATTTTACATATTTGATTGCAGCCTCCAGGTTTCTTGGGTCGTTGAGTGCGTCAAACACACGAACCACGTCAATACCATTCTCGATTGACTTCTTGCAGAACGCCTCTACAACGTCATCGGCATAGTGCTTGTATCCCAGAATGTTCTGTCCGCGGAAAAGCATCTGGAGTTTTGTGTTGGGAAGATGTTTCTTGAGAGTTCTCAGTCTTTCCCATGGGTCTTCGTTCAAAAATCTCATACATGCATCAAAGGTTGCACCGCCCCAGCATTCCAAAGACCAGTAACCAATCTTGTCAAGGGTTTCAAGTGCAGGAATCATATCCTCTGTTCTCATACGGGTTGCCGCCTGAGACTGATGAGCATCACGAAGAATTGTATCTGTAATATATACTTTTGACATAATTCTATTTTCCTTTCTTTAGTTTTGGAAGAGGGCACAGAATGTACCCTCATAAAATCTATAGTTTAGCCAAAGAGTGCTATAAGAACTCCGGCTGCGATTGCAGAACCGATAACGCCCGCAACGTTGGGGCCCATAGCGTGCATAAGCAGGAAGTTCTGGGGATTTTCTTTCTGTCCCACAACCTGAGACACACGAGCCGCCATAGGAACAGCAGAAACACCGGCTGAACCGATAAGTGGATTGATTTTGTTCTTGAGGAACAAGTTCATAAACTTGGCAAGAAGAACACCGCCTGCTGTACCAACGCCAAACGCAACTACACCTACAATAATAATTGCCAAAGTCTTTGGCGCAAGGAATGTTTCTGCTGTTGCTGTTGCACCAACAGAGATGCCAAGGAATATTGTAACAATGTTCATCAGTTCGTTCTGTGCAGTCTTTGAAAGTCTTTCTGTTACACCGCATTCTTTCGCAAGGTTACCAAGCATAAGAGCACCAACAAGAGGTGTAGCGGATGGAACAAGAAGAGCAACAAAAACTGTAATTGCAATCGGGAACACAATCTTTTCAGTTTTTGAAACTTCACGAAGAGGTTTCATAACTATTGCACGTTCCTTCTTTGTGGTCAACACTTTCATAATTGGTGGCTGAATTACAGGAACAAGAGCCATGTAAGAATATGCCGCAACGGCGATAGGACCTAAAAGATGAGGAGCAAGTCTTGTTGTAACAAAAATTGCAGTAGGACCGTCAGCACCACCTATAATGCCTGTTGATGCCCCCTCTGCAGGAGTAAATCCAAACAAAGATGTTGCCGCAAAATATGTGATAAAGATGCCCAGCTGTGCAGCCGCACCCAAAAGAAGGCTCTTGGGGTTTGCAATCAGAGGACCAAAGTCTGTCATTGCACCAACACCAAGGAAAATAAGACATGGATAAATTCCAAGCTTTACGCCAAGATAGAGATAGTCAATAAGTCCGGGAGTGATTGAGTTTGTTGCAGTGAACAAATCCCAGTGAACATGTCCGTCTGCAAAAAGCTCCTCGTGGAACATCTCTGCACCGGGCAGGTTTGTAAGAAGCATACCAAAGGCAATGGGCAAAAGGAGCAGTGGCTCAAACTTTTTAACTATTGCCAGATACATAAGAACAAATGAGATAAGCAGCATTACCGCAACACGCCAGTCAGCAAAAATCGCTGCAAAACCGGTCTGGTTGAGGAAGTTTACAACCGCCTCCATTGGTGTTGCCGCTGTATCAAACACATTGTCAACTGTTACGTCAACAAATTCAGGTTCGGTTGTAAGGTCTACAACTTTTGTGCTTGGGGTTGCATTTACTACCAGTCCGAATGTTGGCAGCTTGTCGGGGTTGTAATTTGGGATTTCAGCAGAAATCTTGAGTTCAACCTCCTGTCCTGCGCCAAGGAGCGAACCATACTGCACTCCGCCATACTGCAATTTTACCTCCGCAGCATCGACAGTAAATGCGATTGTCTTTATATAAGCTTCTGTCTTTGATGTGTTGGCAAGGGTAAATGTGATTGCCTTTGCATCAGGGTCATAAGCCGCATTCTTTGCATCAAATGTAATGTCATCACTTGCTGCAAAACATGGCATCATTGTGAATGCCAGCATAAGAACTGCCAGAAGGGCAGCAAAAATTCGTTTTTTCATAATAATTTCAACAGCCTTTCTGTATAATTACTGAATTGTGCAAAGAGCTGCGCCTGCTTCAACAGCCTGACCGGCAGAAACCATTACTGATGTAACTGTGCCGTCTGCTCCTGCCATGATTTCATTTTCCATTTTCATAGCTTCAAGAATCATAAGAACCTGACCCTTTTTAACAGCGTCGCCGTTCTTTACGTTTACAGAAAGGATTGTGCCGGGCATTGGAGCCTTAACTTCTTCGCCAGCACCGGGAGCTGCCGCAGGAGCGGGTGCAGGAGCTGCTTCCTGTACGGGTGCTGCTGCGGGTGCAGGAGCCTGTGCCTTTGATGCTGCAGCCTCAGCCTCGCTCATAAGTTCGATTTCAATTTCGTATGCTGTACCATTTACATTTACTTTATATTTTTTCATTTTAAATACCTCCGTTTTTTGTTTATCATCCGCCTTGATTAAACGACAGATTCTTTAGTGAGACTAGATTCTTTTAAAGGATAAAACCCTTATGTTGCTCACATCTGTACCCAGGTCCTCCGCGATAACCGCACATGTTCCGGCGATTATTGCCTGCTTGTCCTGTATAGGCAAGTTTGCCGCAACAGCAGGGGCTGCCTTTGCCTGAGTTGCCGGCTTTTCTTTTGAAAAAGCACGCATTACCAAACTCATAATTGTACAGATGATTACTATACAAATAAGGCCGATAAACACCGTTCCCATACCCATAATACAAACAAAAGTATTGGACATAACAGACGCCCTCCCTTCATTTTAGTTCAAATTTTATCCACTTTACATATTACCATGGATTGGTCAATATTTCAAGAATAATTTTGTTTTTTTGTTAAAATTTTTACAAACTTGAAGTTGGACAGGAAAACCCCCTCAAACACTGTTGTTTTGAAGGGGTTTTGAAGCTAATTTGTGAATGTTATAAATCCAGAACATCTTCATGGTCAAAGGATTCCAAGTCTTCGCCATTGGGAAATTCTTTTTCACACATTTTGATATATGTATCTTCGGCAGATTCAAGTGCATTTTTCAGATCTGTGATGGTTTTGTCAACATCCCTGACAAGTTGGTGATATAGTTTTTCATAATTTGGCATAATGATTCTCCTTTGTAAAATAAAAAATGCGCCAACCGAAGCTGACGCATGAAAAACGCAGCTCGGTTGTTGTCACACAAACTTCTTTTACATTACCAAACCAGTAAGCAAAATAGAGCATACGTTTTTGCCTAATACAAAAAACGCAGACTGATTTGATAATAGTATTAAGTTTGTGTGACGAAATTATTATACCACAAAGGAAAATAAATTACAACTGTTTTTTATATCAAGGGGGTCAAACCCCCTTGTACCCCCTTTCCGCTGCTACACGTTTAGCGGACTGTAGCTACTCAACAAGACATCACCCGAGAACGTTCGGATAAACAAACTTATTGTTTGCACTCACTAAAACGCAATGCCTGCAGAGGGACCTTGATTGCGTTGCGTTTTTCATCGGGTGCTGTCTTTTTTCGCAAACACTCCGCAGAAAACGCTTGCTTAACGCGGAATATTTGCCAAGGTATTCCTTTGGGGTCTTAAAGACCCGCAGAGAGGGGCGAGAGAAAAGCCGCGTTAGTGAGAGTTGAGATGCAGATGTTTGTGAATATTTTTGAATGAGGTGAAAACCGGCGGATAT
>JAZSFF010000031.1:0-68157 GCA_045532055.1 Clostridia bacterium | reverse complement strand
ATCAGCACCAATAGTCACAGAAGTAACTTTATTTGTTAAAGTTTCGTCCGAATACCAGCCCTCAAAGATGTAACCTTCTCTTTCGGGAACTTTGTCAAGTTTAAGGAACTTGCCCTTGTTATATGTTTCATTTTCAAATACAGTTCCGCCATTAGATTCGTATTTTACTGTAAACTTAGGTGTTTCTGCACCGCCGCCTCCGCCAGAGCCGCCGTTACCGCCGCCACCTGTTCCTATGGTTACGATAGCATCTTTTATTGCAGCACTATCATTAGCTATCTCATCATCTGTAGCAGCTTTGTCTATAAATTTATAATTTATCGTTCCAAGATATCCATTGTTGAAATCGTGGTCGGCATCACTTGTGCCACCGATGTGAGTATAACCACTCACGGTTCCGCTTATGACTGTTCCTGCAAAGGTTGTAAGACCGGGACATTCGAGCGTGATTATGTTTGGTAAATTTTCAAGATCTTCTGCTTTCACGCCATCTTTAACTTTAATTTCTATTACTACAGTATTACCTGATACACTTCTAGTTACTGCAACTTCCTCAAAAATTTCAGAGGTTGAACTTCCACCAAACAAAAATCCGCTAAGACTACCTGCTGTAGCTACATCAGGTAACGCATTTATTCCAGAACCAAAATTAACTGTAATATCAAATTTTCCATATACAGATTTTGTATCAAGTTCGTTTTTTAGAGCAACTGTTTCTAACGCATCATATACATTCGCAACTGCATCCTTAACAGGTTTCATATCAATAGTTGCTTTTGCAGAAAAAGCTGAGTTCACCGCTACCTCTACAGAATCATAATAACTTCCATTTACACCAACTTGGATATCACCGCGAACAAGTACATATTCGGGCAAAAACATGGTTAATTGTGAAAGGTCAGTAATCTTAGCGGCACTAACGCCAAAGGTACAGCTGCAAATCATAGCAACGACCAGAATCAATGATAATACTGTACGTTTCATTTATACATTCCTCCTTGATTGATGCAATCTGCATGTCCAGACTGCAAAGTTTTCTTTATACTTATTGTTTTTAGAATACCACATTATTGCTTTTGTGTCAAGATTTACAACTACTTTCTTTAAGACATTCATAAATCATTATTTCTGCAAAAGCACATCTTTTCGGTGCAACATTTCATCTATTCGTTCAATATAATCTTTGGGTTCTTTTACATTGAAAATACGTTCTATCCTGTCAGTATCACGGTCAACAGTTTTGGTAACACCGCCACAACCAAGAGAAATTATTGTCTGAACTTCCTCCATTATGTAAATGTTATAAAGACTTTCTGTGCCGGGCTTTGCATAACCAACATTTTCAAGGTTGCCAAGCATATTTTTTTGTCTGTAGAGATAATATGGGTTTTTGCCATTTGATGATACCATTTTCATTGCAAAATCCACCATCTCAGAAACATGTTCACCTTTGGTTAAATCATAGTCCGACAATGTTTCGTTGAGTTTCGAGGATCGTTTTATGCTCATTGTATGGACTGTTGTATTTTCCGGATTTAGTTTTTCAACCTCTTCCACCGTATACTTGAACATATCAACAGTCTCACCCGGCAGTCCTGCAATTATATCCATATTTATGCAGTCAATACCACAATCTCTTGCCAGATATACGGCCTTTCTTATTTCGTCAGGTGTATGGTTGCGACCAATAATTCTCAATGTTTCCTCATTCATGGATTGAGGATTTATGCTTATTCGGTCAATATTGTGATTCTTTATTGTTTTAAGTTTTTCAGCATTTATCGTATCCGGTCTGCCAGCCTCCACTGTGAACTCTTTGTTCTTTGACAAATCAAACTCTGAAAAAATAGTTTCAAACAAAAAATCAAGCTGGTCAGCACTCAAGGTTGTGGGTGTTCCCCCACCTATGTAGACACTTTCAATTACATTTTTGTTCTGTCTTATTATATCAGCGGTATATGCAATTTCCTTTTTCAAGCATTGCAGGTATTCAGGAATAAGTTTTGCACTGCTTGCCACACTGTTGCTAACAAAAGAACAATAAAGGCATCTTGTGGGGCAAAAGGGTATGCCAATATAGATACTGATTCCCTTGGGATTCATAGCATCAATAACAGGCATCTCAACCATGGCAACTTTTACTGCCAGTTCTGCTTTTTCCTGCGTTGTCCCCAACTCATTAACAAAATATTCTACTGTTTCAACCGGAGATTTCCCGGATTTTATCAGTTTGCTTGCAATCTTTACAGGACGGATTCCAGTGAGGATTCCCCATGGACTAACATTTTCACTCATACCAAATACGGGTTTTCCTTTCTTTCTCTGCCAATACTGGTGGAAAATCCATGTCCGGGATAAACCTTTACGGCATCTGGAAGAATCATGAGTTTTTCCTTTATTGACCTTATTTCATCCTCAAAACTGCCCAATGGGAAATCAAATCTCCCGATAGTTCTCAAAAACAAAGTATCTCCACTAATCAAAGTTTCATCAAAAAGATAACATACACCGCCTGCTGTGTGTCCGGGTGTGTGGATTACTTTTATATTTGTTCCGCAAAAATCTATAACATCTCCGTCCGAAACCAAGATATCTGCACTTAAATCAGGTAATTTTGCAGTTGACAAATTCAAGGAACTGTCATTCAGATATTTTTCCTCAAGCTCATGAATAACCACTTTTGCACCTGTTGCCTTTTTAAGTTGCTCCAATGCCATAATATGGTCAAAATGTGCATGGGTAAGGAAAATATATTCAAGGGTCAGACTGTGTTTTTCCAGATAGTTCAATATTTTTTCGGGCTCTGCCGGGGCGTCAAAAAGGACCGCTTTGCCGTCTTCTTCGCTAAAAAGAATATAGGCGTTTGTAACCGTCTCGCCTAAAGAAAATCTGTGAAATTTCATCAATAAACTCCTCCTACTGTCGTCTGCGGACAACGGACTGTACGCCGTCAATCTGTCTAAGTTTTTTGATTGCATCATTCAGATGCTCGGTATTTTTAATTTCTATAGAAATTTCAACTATCGCAACGTTATTCTTGCTTGTTCTTGCGTTAAGGCTCTTGATAGGAGTACGCAAATCCGCAGTAACACCTGTTATATCCACCAGCAACGAATTTCGGTCAATAGCTGTAATGCACAAAAGTGCCTGAAAATCACTTGTGACCTCACCTGACCACGAAACATTGATAAATCGTTTCTCTTCTTCCGGTGAAAATCTTGCGTTGGTTATATTTATACAGTCTGTACGATGAACAGCAACACCCCTGCCACGTGTCACATATCCTATAATACTGTCTCCCGGCACAGGACTGCAACAATGGGAAATACGAATCAGACAGTTGTCAATTCCCTCAACCACAACACCGCTCTGGTTATTTTTTCCGTTAGTCTTGACCACAAAGTTCTCAGGAATGTCCAGAATGTCATTCTTGCTAGCCATATCCTTTTTGCAATTTTCCTTGAATTTTGCCAGATATTTGCTTGCACTTGCACCGCCATACCCCAAGGTTGCAAACATGTCTTCTGTTTGCTTGAAACCATATTTTATCAAAAGTTTTTCAATCATTTCGTCATCATTCATGTAAGAAACAGGAATGTTTGACTTTTTAAGCTCTTTTTCAAAGATATCCTTGCCCTTGGCAATGTTTTCAGTACGGTTTTCTTTCTTAAGCCATTGATTTATTTTGTTCCTTGCCTGTGAGGTCTTGGCAATCTTCAGCCAGTCAAGATTGGGGCCCCTTGATGCATTTGAAGTGTGTATCTCGATAATATCTCCGTTCTGGAGAATATAGTCCAGCGTAACAATCTTGCCATTTACTTTTGCACCCTGCATTTTGTTGCCCACTGCACTGTGGATTGAATAAGCAAAATCGATGGGTGTAGCACCTGCCGGAAGACTTATAACATCACCCTTTGGGGTAAACACAAACACTTCGTCACTGAACATATCAATTTTAAGCGTCTGCATAAAGTCTTCAGCGTTTGTCATGTCCTTTTGTATATCAAGCAACTGCTTTATCCATTCCAGTTTGCTGTCAATGTCGGATTTGCCGCTGAATCCCTCTTTATATTTCCAATGTGCAGCAATACCATTTTCTGCAGTATTGTGCATAGCCCATGTTCGTATCTGTATTTCAAAGGGAGTTCCGTTTGGACCTATAACGGTTGAATGAAGAGATTGATACATATTGGGTTTTGGCATGGCAATATAATCCTTGAACCTGCCGGGAATAGGCATAAAAAGTTCATGGACCATGCCAAGAACCGCATAACAGTCAGCATCGGTATTCACAATAACACGGACTGCAAAAAGGTCATAAATTTCATCAATATTCTTGTTCTGCATAAACATCTTGCGGTAAATACTGTAAAAATGTTTAGCTCTTCCCTCAACGTGGGCATCTATTCCAACTTCCCCAAGACGCTTGTTGAATACATCAATAATATCTTTAATGTATTTTTCGCGTTCGCCCTGTTTCTGGCTTATTTTATCAACAATTTCATAATAGCCAATAGGGTCAATATACTTGAGGGACAAATCTTCAAGCTCCATCTTGATTTTTGACATACCAAGACGATGTGCAAGGGGGGCAAAAACCTCCAGAGTTTCCCTTGCTTTTTCCCTCTGTTTGTGCTCCGGCATGGACTTAAGTGTACGCATATTATGCAAACGGTCAGCCAGCTTTATAACAATAACTCTGACATCCTTTGCCATTGCAAGAAACATTTTTCTCAAATTCTCAATTTGCTGGTCTTCATTTGACGTGTAAGGAATTTTTCCAAGTTTTGTAACACCTGCAACCAACAGCGCAATCGTCTCGCCAAAATCACGAACTATGTCCTCGTCTGTCGTTTCCGTATCCTCCACCACATCGTGAAGAAGTGCAGCCGTGACAGCACTTGTATCAAGCTCCATATCCGCCAGAATGTTTGCAACTGCAATAGGATGTGTAAAAAATGGCTCGCCTGAAACACGCAACTGATTCTTGTGCTTATCCATAGCATAATTGAATGCCTTGATAACCGGTTCAAGATCATTTGCGGGATTGTTTTCTTTAAGTTTTTTAAGCAGGCGTTCCAATTCTTTTTGCATTTTTTAATTCACATCCATAAGTTTAATGTCTTTAAGAATAAGCTGTACGTTTTTAAATCCTTTGTAATCGTTTATGTCCAGACCAAAGGCAACTTCGATAAAGTCACCTTCCTTGAGATGGTTGTAATATTCACCCATACCAAACCCAACAGCGTCAAGGAATTTTCCCTCTTTGAGGAGTGTCATACGGAGATGCTTTTTCTCGCTCATTGTACTGATTTTATGGATTTTTATGTTGCGCACCGCAAAATTGGGGCTTGGATTCTCTACGCCGAAAGGCTGAAGTCTGTTGATTTCATCAACCGTCTCAAGTGTTATGTAAGACGGTTTGATTACTGCATCAATGGAAACAGTTGGGATAAGGGCTTTCTCGTCAATTTTTTCTGCAGTATGTGCGTTTATTGCCTCTCTGAACTTCTCAATGTTTTCCGTTTTTATAGAAAGTCCGGCTGCCAGTTCGTGTCCACCAAACTTTTCAAGCAAATGACTGCTTTCCTCCAACGCTTCAAAGAGGTTGAATCCGCTTATGCTTCGGCCCGAACCCTTTGCTTCGTCACCATCAATAGCAAACAGAATAGATGGCTTATAAAACTTTTCGGTAATCTTTGAAGAAACGATTCCCACAATGCCATGATGCCAATTTTCATGGGGTATAACAAGAACCTGGTCATCTTTAATCTGTGGATTGTTTTCGATGTATTCAAGAGCCTCAGCAAACATATTTTGTTCTGTCTGCTGTCTGATAGTATTTTCCTCACATAGACCATTTGCAAGTTCATATGCCCTCTCTCTGTCTGATGTAAGGAACATCTCCACACTTCTTGATGCACAGCCCAGGCGGCCACTTGCATTGATTCTGGGAGCAATAATGTAACCAATGGTCGATGTGGTTATTGGTTTGCTGTTAGTGATAGACACATCAATCAAGGCCTTAAGACCTATGTTTTCGGTGTTTCTAAATTTTTCAAGACCTTTTGTTACTATTATTCTGTTTTCATCAACAAGAGGTGAAATATCCGCAACAGTTCCCAGACATATAAGGTCAGAATATTTCTCCATGAGTTCGTCTACAGAGGATTGGTCATCCAATGCCTGAATGAGTTTGAACGCAACACCCACACCAGCAAGATTTTTGAAAGGATATTTACAATCCTTTCGTTTGGGGTCAATTGAGGCATACGCATCCGGAATTGTCTCCTTGCACTCGTGGTGGTCTGTTATAATTATATCCATACCTATGCTCTTTGCATACTCTGTTTCCTCCACCGCTGTGATGCCAGTGTCAACTGTAATGACAACCTTTGTGCCACTCTTTTTAATTTTGTCCAAAGCATCGCGATTTACACCATAACCCTCTTGAATTCTGTCAGGAACATAATAATCAACCTCAAATCCCATAGATGTAAGATGTTTGTACAAAATCGCAATACTGGTAATACCATCAACGTCATAGTCGCCATAAATGGTGATTTTTTCATTGTTTTTTTGTGCTGTTTTAATTCGGTTTACCGCTTTGTCCATATCCTTAAGAAGATATGGGTCATGCAAACTTTCCAGGTCACACCTCAAAAATTCTGCAATATCTTTGTTGTCTGTAATACCCCTGTTGTAAAGTATAATAGAAGTTAACGGGGAAATATGAAATTCCTTTGAAATTTCAATTACCCTCTCCTTATCAAATTCCTTAAGTAACCAATTTTTCTGTAACATAACTTCTCTCCTAAAATGCTAATTCTTTAACTTTCATTTTATCACGGTTTTCAAAAAAAAACAACACTTTTTTACAAAAGAATAATCCCCGATAGTCATTAAATTAATTTTTCAGTTCCACAACAGTAACACCATTCTCGCCCTCGCCATATCTTCCAAGCCTAAAAGCTTTTACATGAGGATGTTTGCGAAGCATTGAGTGGATGCCGCTCCTAAGAACCCCTGTACCTTTGCCGTGAATTATTGTAACAGTGGAAAGTCCCGACATTGCTGCCCTGTCAAGGAACATATCAGCCTCATCCATAGCTTCTTCAAGAATCATACCTCTCAAATCCACTTCAGTCTTTACGGTTTTGGTTCCACCCTTTACATTCTTTTGAGGAATGAATTTGGCGATATTCTTTTTGGTTTCATCTTCCAGAATAATAAGATTGGAAAGTTTTGAGGTGGTTTTCATTATTCCCATCTGAATCACACCTGTACCTGCTTTTTTGTCAATAGAAAGAAGTGTTCCCTTGTCATTCAGGTCCACAATCAAAACAGACATTCCTGGTTTAAATGAATTTATATTGGTCTTCCCCTGCTTTGGTTTTGGTGTTCCAGGTGCTTTTTTTGCTTTTTTGAGACTAAGGTTTATATCTTTACGCACTTCTTCCATAGCCTTAAGTGCTTCCCGTTGGTCTTTTTCTTTTTGCAATTCGCGCATTTTATTCAGAATATCTTCTGTTTCCTCTTTTGCTCCCTCAATTATTTCAGCAGCTTTTTTGTTTGCGCGTTCTATTATTTCTTCACGTTGTTTTTCAAGTCTCTTTCTTTCTGATTCCAGTTCTTCTTTAATATCTGCAACTTGCCTTTCCAAATGTTCCTGTTGGGTTTTTGATGTTTCTGAAATTCTGCGGTTTTCTTCTATGGTTGCAAGAACATCCTCAAACTTTACCGTTTCTTTGGAGAGGAGCTTTTTTGAATCCTCGATTATAAAATCCGAAAGCCCCAGTTTTTTTGATATAGCAAAAGCATTACTCTTTCCAGGGATTCCTATCAGCAACCTATATGTGGGGCTCAAAGTATCAACATCAAATTCACATGACGCATTTTCCACCCTGTCGGTTGAAAGTGCATAAATTTTAAGTTCGCTGTAATGAGTTGTGGCAACAACCTTTGCTCCAAGATTTTTGACATAATTGAGAATAGAGTTGGCAAGAGCCGCACCCTCTATAGGGTCTGTGCCTGCACCAAGCTCATCAAATAGAACAAGTGAATCCGAAGTTATCTTATTCAAAATACTTACAATGTTTGTCATATGTGCAGAAAATGTGCTAAGGCTCTGTTCTATACTCTGCTCGTCACCAATATCTGCATAAACGCCATCAAATACTGCAAGAACTGTCCCATCATCGGCAGGGACAAAAAGTCCTGACTGTGCCATAATTGAAAATAACCCTACTGTTTTCAAAACAACGGTTTTTCCGCCTGTGTTTGGACCTGTCACAATAAGGCTGTCAAAATCATAGCCCAGACTTATATTCTGAGGAACAACCTTCTTTCTGTCAATTAATGGGTGTCTGCCGTTTTTTATTAGTATTTTGCCATCTTTGTTAATCTGGGGACAAACCGCCTTTTGTTCCAATGCCAGTTTAGCCTTGGCAAAAAGCATATCGATATCAATTATTGCATCATAATCAACCTGAATAATGTCGGCTATTTCAGCCACCATAGCGGTAAGTTCTGACAGAACCCGTTCTATTTCAATTTTTTCTTTTGCAGCAAGTGCGTGAAGTTCATTGTTTGCATCCACAACACTTGCAGGTTCGACAAATACCGTACCACCAGATGCAGAAACATCATGAACAATACCATGAACATCTCCTCTGTGTTCCGCCTTAACAGGAACAACATACCGGTCATTTCGCAAAGTAACAATGGGGTCCTGCAGGAATTTCTGATAATGGGGAGAACGAATCATGGCATTGAGAGAATCCTTTATTTTGTCACTTGCTCTGTCGATTTTTTTTCGTATATTGGCAAGTTCTGCGCTTGCGCCGTCAGCCATTTCTGTTTCGGAGACTATGGAGCTTAAAATTCTCTCTTCCACCTGAGTGTTTTTTTCAAGACACGCAAAATAACGGTCTATGGAACTTTCATGGCCGTCATAGTATTTCTTTAGTTGGGTTGCAGTTTTTAAAACTTTAGCGATATTCAAGAGTTCGGACATTGACAAACTTCCGCCTATGTCTATTCTCTTGATTGCCGGTTCAACTGGCAAAACGGCAGAAATTGGCGGCGAACCGTATTTGTAAACCATAACTACAGCCCCGTCTGTATCCCCAAGAGCGTTCTTTACTTTGTCAAAATCCTTTTGAGGGAAAAGTTTCTGTAGGAGGTCCTTTGTTTCGTCATTAACAGCGTGTTTAGACAACATATCCAATATTTTATCAAATTCTAATATCCGTAAAGTTTTTTCATCCATAAACATTTAAAATCCTTTTTCTTTTTGATTATAATATTTTATCACAATAATACAATTTATGCAACACAAATGACAAAATGAAGTTTACTTTTACAATGTGTACTTGCACAGGACAAAACACTTTTGCATACACTGAATATATATTATCTCTTAAGCTGTTTGCAGCAGCTTTACAGATTGGAGAGTATGTTTATGTTTGGTATATTTGACACCCTTATTGAATCCTTGGTTTTTCTTATATCTTTTGTGTCAGGAAGCAATTCTTTCCCCAAACCCCTCAGTGCCAAAGAGGAAAGATACTACATAGAAAAGATGGAGAACGGGGATATTGACGCAAAAAACAAGCTTATTGAGCATAATCTGCGACTGGTTGCACATATTGCAAAAAAGTATTCCGCAAATGTCCGCGACAACGAAGACCTCATATCCCTTGGAACAATCGGTTTGATAAAGGGCATCAGCAGTTTTGACAGTTCCAAAGGAACGCGGCTTGTCACATATGCGGCACGATGTATTGAAAATGAAATACTGATGCTTATGCGAAGCAACAAAAAGTGTCAGGGAGACGTTTCTCTCAATGACCCAATAGGCACGGATAAAGAAGGAAACCAAATACTCCTCATGGACATAATTGGTTCTGACGAAGAAGACGTTATAAAAGAAATTGATGACCGTGCACAAATTAAAAAACTATATGAAAATATAAAAACACGTCTAGATGACAGGGAGCGTGAAATAATAAAAATGCGTTATGGATTGTGGGACGGCAACGAGCTGACACAATCGGAAATAGCAGAAATTATGGGAATTTCCCGCTCTTATGTATCACGACTTGAAAAAAAGGCTATTGGCAAACTTAAATTTGGAATATGTGATGATATACCGCAAATAAAATAAGGATTGGGCTTTCTTTACCAATCCTTTGTTTTTTATACAGTTTGCTTTTTTCGCGCTCTTGGGTGTGCACTCTTATAAACATCTTTGATATGTTTTTTTACAACACTGGCATAAACTTGTGTAGATGAAATGTCTGTATGACCCAGCATTTCCTGAATAGATTTCAAATCTGCCCCATTTTCAAGCAGGTGTGTGGCAAAAGAATGCCTGAGTGTATGAGGTGTGATATCTTTTTGTATATTGGCAGCAGAAGCATACTGCTTTATTATCTTCCAAAATCCCTGACGTGTCATTTTTGTTCCGCTGCAATTCACAAACAGATTTTCAACCGAAGTCTCTTTTACAAGCTGTGTTCTGGCTGTATCTATGTAGTTCTTAACGGCCTTTTTGGCAATTGAATAAACTGGTATTACCCTCATCTTTTTGCCCTGATTGCAGTTTATGTATCCAATATTCATGTCGACATCAGACATTTTAAGGTCAATCATCTCCGTAACCCTCATGCCTGTAGCATAAAGAAGTTCAAGCATAGCCTTGTCGCGGCAACCTTTTGCATCACGTATGTCAGGCTGATTAAGCAAACTCTCCACTTCTTCATTAGTCAGAACTTCAGGAAGCTTTTTATCTATTTTGAGTGAATGTAAATTTGCCGTAGGGTCCTGTTTGATAATTCCTTCGTTTTGCATAAATCGGTAAAAGGAACGAATGGACGCTAAGTTTCTGGAAACAGTTGACGCAGCTTTACCTGATTTTTGCAATTTCATCAGATAGTCCAGTATTGATGTGCCGCTTGCGGCATCAAATGTAGTTTTTTTTGTTTCAAGAAAATCAACATATGCATTTATATCATGTTTGTACGAAAGCAACGTATTTTCAGATGCATGCTTGCTGTTGGTCAAAAAAACAAAATATCTTTCTACTATATTTTTCATTTGCAGTCCTTCCTTCTATTTACTCAAAAATGAACAAATTGGTTTTAAAACAGGCGGTACAACAAATGCATCAATTAAGCTGCATAAAATTAAAACTGCAAGTGTCCCCACGAGAAACAAAAGATTTCTCAGATACATTTCCTTGTGCGTTGCCATACTTTGTCCTTTAAGTCTTATTTTTCGCAAGGACAAAGCAAAGTTTATATTAAATACCGTATATATTATAATCACAGGAATCAAAATCAAGACCTGCGGAACAATCGACACAATTGCCAGCAAAAGACCTTTTCCCCTATATATTTGGAGTATCAAGACAGTAGTGAATCCCAGTTTATATCCTTTGGCACCTACCTGCAGAATTCCTAATGGTATAAACCCCAACCAAAGTCCAGATACCCACAACAACAGCACAACCTTGATGTTGTTGTAAACCGAAACTCTCAATATATCTGTTTTGCTTATTGATTGAATATTATAAGCTGAAACAAAATTCCTGAGGTATGAATTAAGGTTTTCATAACTCCCTTGTTCTAAGGATAATGCTGACAAAGAACCGATTACTGTCCCCAACAAAAGACTGATAATCACGAAAAAAAACTGAAGTCTGTTGCCCGAGATGTAATCGGTTATATATCTTACAAAATTATACTTTTTCATATAGCTTCTCCCCTCGTAAATTGGCGGTCACTCTCGCCTATTTACATATCTATGAGACAAGCTGTAAAAATATGAAAATCAATTTCAAAAATGAACTATTTTGACATTTCGTCGGCTTTGTTTATACAAGCATCAATTGCCTGGGAAACCGATGTCTGAAACCCTGTTTTTTCCAACTCACAAACGGCAGCAATGGTTGTTCCACCGGGCGAACAAACCGCATCCTTGAGAACTCTAGGATGTTCATTGGTGTCCAGAACCATTTTAGCAGCACCCTCAACAGCTTTTGCTGCAAGTTTTAGGGAGACTTCTTTGGGAATTCCATGTTTAACGCCGCTATCAGCCATGGCATCAATAAGCATGTATACATATGCAGGACTGCTGCCATGGAGTGCTGTTGCCGCATTTATATATTTTTCTTCCAGAACCATAACCTCACCCACTCCAGAAAGGATGCTTTGGGCGGTTTCCAGTTCTTTTTCTGAAATATTTTTGTTTGGAGTAATAACAGTCATGCCACAGTTCACCTGAGCCGGTGTATTGGGCATTGCCCGGATTATTTTTGCGTCACTACCCAGCTTTTCTTCTATTGCATGGATTGTTGTTCCTGCCGCAATAGAGATGAAAAGCCTGTCTTTTGTGAAAGCTTTTGCTTCATCAAGAACCATTGGTAATATATTGGGTTTTACTGCAAAAATAACAGTTTCGCTGTGTTTTAAAACTTCGCTATTATCCTCCGTTGTAAAAACACCAAGATTTTGCCACTTCTTGAGATTTTGAGGATTCTTGTCGCTTATACTGAGTTCATCCGCCCTGATGATTTCGGATGATACAAGTCCCCCAGCCAAAGCAGACGCCATGTTTCCTGCACCAATTATTCCAATATTCACCGCAATTCTCCTTTTTTAGTATTCTCCGTTGATGTATTTTTCGATTCTATCCAGACCTTCTTTTATTGTTTCCATAGATGTTGCATAAGAGAGACGAACATAACCATCAATACCAAAACCTTCACTTGGCACCAAGGCAACAAGTGCCCTATCCAATATATCTGCACAAAGTTCGCTTGCTGTACTAAAAGTTTTGCCATAGAGTTCTTTTCCCAAAAGTGCCCTTACGTTCATAAAAATATAAAATGCACCGTTAGGCTTTATACAGCTTATGCCATCAATTGAATTTATTCTCTCAAACATATAATCTCTGCGTCTGATATATTCTTCACGCATTGCATCCACCGATGACTGGTCACCCAGAAGTGCTTCAACAGATGCCGCTTGTGCAATAGAGTTTGGGTTTGAAGTAGCATGGCTCTGTATGTTTGACATAGCCTTAGCTAAATCCGCATTTGAAGCGGTAAAACCTATTCTCCAGCCGGTCATTGCATATGCCTTTGCCATACCATTTACAACTACTGTGAGATTTTTTATATCTTCACCAAAGGATGCTATGTTAATATGTTCACCTTCGTAAACTAGTTTCTCATATATTTCATCGAAGATTACATATATGTTATTTTCAACTGCAATTTCTGCAATCTGTTTAAGCTCATCTCTTGTATATATCATACCTGTAGGGTTGCTGGGTGTATTAAGCACCAAAGCACGTGTTTTTGATGTAATATAATTTTTTAGGTCTTCCGGTTTAAACTTAAAATCTGTATCCTCTGTAGTGTCCATAAACACCGGTACGCCGCCTGCCATCTTAACCATCTCTGGATAGCTTACCCAAAAAGGTGTAGGAATAATCACCTCATCACCATCTTCGCATATTGCCATGAAGATATTGGTGAGACAATGCTTGCCGCCATTGCTTACAACAATATTTTCAATACCATATTCAATTCCCGAATCTTTCTTAAACTTCTCGCAAATTGCCTTTTTCAATTCTATTGTACCTGATGCAGGGGTATACTTTGTAAAGCCATCTTCAATAGCTTTTATAGCTGCTGCCTTTACGTTATCAGGTGTGTCAAAATCAGGTTCACCTGCTCCAAAACCAACCACAGGAATTCCCTGCTTTTTCATCTGTTTATATTTTGCATCAAGGGACAATGTTGGCGACGGACTTACTCCCTTGGCTTTTTTCGAAATATATGTTTGCATTTGAAACCTCCTAGCCGTCTAAAAAATGCTTAGACTTTCATTTTAATACAAAATACGTTAAATTTCAACCTTTTTTTTACTCACATCAAAATTTTTTGCATAAGTTTCAAAAAGTTGCCTGAGGATATCTTATTTATTAGGAAATCTGAATACCCAATCCTCTGCATTTCCTCAAAAATCTTATACATATCCTCCACTCCCATAATTTCGCACGGCAATGAATCCATACCATCAAAATCACTTCCCAAACCTACCGAATCCTCACCACCAAGTGCCAGAATATGTTCGATATGGTTGAGCAAATGCTTGACTGAACATTTGTTTTCACTGATAAAGTCTGAATAAAAATTCACCCCTATACAACCACCGCATGTTATAATTGCTTTTATCTGCTCGTCATCAAGATTGCGTCTGTGGGGCATTATAGCCTTTGCATTTGAGTGAGTAGCTGCAATGGGGCTTTTGCTGGCCTCTATGACATCCCAAAAGCCTTTTTCTGAAATATGCGATACATCTATAATCATACCCAAACGATTCATTTCTGAAACAACCGATTTTCCAAACTCAGTGAGCCCTGCACCTCTTTTCTCTTCTATTCCGTCACAAATCTCATTGGAATAGTTCCAGCAAAGGGTCATTATGCGTACACCTGCATTATAGAACTCATTAAGTTTTTCAAGGCTTCCCTCTATTGCCTCGCCTCCCTCAATGCTGAGAAGTGATACTGTCTTGCCCATGCTTATGGTGTCTTTTATTTGTTCCACATTGATACAATGTTCAATTAAATCATTATTACTATCAATTTCCTCAAAATAACGATTTATAATCTGCCTTGCCCTCAAAAAAGGCGGCAGAGCATCCTGCTTTTTGTTAATAAATGCCGCAAAAACCTGTATATAATCACTCTGTAGCTTGTGTATACGCCCGAGGTCCAGATGATAGTTATTTTCTCTTAATCTGCCCCCTGAATCGGTTATTTTTTGCATGGTATCACAGTGTGCATCAAAAACCGCAAAAGACATAAATTATACCTCCGTGAAAGCCTGCTCTATATGATTGATACTTTCAAAATCAAAGCTGTCCCCCGTGAACTTTCCAACGACTTCTATTATGTCAAATCGGATATTCATATCACAGGGATTCTGCATAAGGTACCACTTAGCAGCATTGACAAAGCTCCGTTTTTTATAATATGTGACTGCCTCCGCCGGGGTTCCAAAATCAGATGTGCTTCTGGTTTTTACCTCAACAAAAACCAAGTCTTCACCTTTTCTTGCGATTATATCAATTTCACCTATTTTGTTACGGTGATTTCTTTCAATAATCTTATATTTGTTTTTTACAAGAAATTTTTCTGCAAAATCTTCACCGCATTGACCCGTTACTTTATTGTAAAAACCTTTTCTCATAATTACTTACCCAAAACCTTTGCAGTCATGAAGGACTTTCTGTGAACAGGCGAAACGCCAAATTTCTGTATTGCCTCTATATGCACTTTTGTTCCGTAACCCTTGTGTTTTGCAAAGCAATATTCAGGATACTCCTTATCAAGTTCAGTCATAAGTCTGTCCCTGCTTACCTTGGCAAGAATTGATGCCGCAGCAATGGTTTGGGACTTTGCATCACCCTTTATCACATATTCAAAGGGAATTTCATAAGGAATGTTGTCGTTGCCGTCTACAATAACAAAATCAGCCTTTGTTTCGAGGTTTTTGAGAGCATTATGCATGGCCAGTGCTGTTGCCTGTCTTATATTTATCTCATCTATAACTTCAGGAGATACAAATTCTATGGAATATGCTATTGCCGCCTTCGTTATGACATCAAAAAGCAATTCACGTTTCTTTTCGCTGAGCTTTTTTGAATCATTTATTCCATCAATAACCAAATCCTTTGGCAAAATAACCGCCGCGGCACAAACCGGTCCTGCCAAGGGTCCGCGACCTGCCTCGTCAATTCCTGCAACCAATTCATACCCCTTATCATATAAAGAGTTTTCAATTTCTTTCATCTGTCTTCCTCCTATCTAAAGAATGGGCAGATATATGCAACATATATCTGCCCTGATGTCTGCTTTAAGGTAATTCCAATGTTATTCTTCCTATTTTCGCCGCCCTGAATTCGTCCAGAACCAGATTAGCAGCTCTCAATGTATCAATATTTCCACCCGATACAATACATCCACGCTTTTTGCCTATAAGCTCCAACAATTCAAAGTCGTCAAGGCTGTCAATATCACCATCAAGTTTAAACCTTTCCGTCAACATTTCTTTATAATTCTTGCGCAAAAAGCCGATAAGAAAAAATGCAAGTTCCTCAATATCCATTATCTCGTCTTTGATTCCCCCGGTATAGGCAATTCTCTTGCCAACCTCTGGATCCTCAAATTTGGGCCACAAAATACCTGGAGTATCCAATAGTTCGTATTTGCCAGCAACCCTTATCCATTGCTTTGCTGTCGTAACTCCGGGTCTGTCCCCAACCTTGGCTGCTGCTCTGCCTGAGAGACGATTGATAAAAGAGGATTTTCCAACATTGGGAATACCAACCACCAATACTTTGACAGCACGCCGCATCATGCCTTTTTGTGCCTCACGCTCAAACTTGTCCGCAAGAACACGCTCAATGGCAGCATCAATATTTTTAAGACCTCTACCTGAAAGGCTGTCTGCCGCTATGGTACATATGCCCTTTTTTTCAAAAAAGCTTATCCATGCACTGTTGGCATCAGCATCTGCAATATCATATTTGTTAAGAACCAAAACCCTTGGTTTTTTACCTACTATTCTGTCAATTTCAGGATTTCTGGAGGACAAGGGAAGTCTGGCATCAACCAGTTCAATCACCACATCAACCAGTTTAAGGTTTTCGGTTATTAATTTGCGGGTTTTGGCCATATGACCTGGAAACCATTGTATATTCATATATTACCTCATATTATTCAGCATAAGTGTGGTCTACGCTACCCAAATTGTTAAGGGGCCAGAAACGGAAAACAGCATGCCCAATAATCTCATCCTTTGGAACCTGTCCTATCTCACGACTATCCTTGCTGGCATTTCTGTTGTCACCCATAACAAAAACCTTGTCTTCTTCCACAACAATAGGATTTTCTCTGCTGTATTCACCATGTTGCATTAATCTGTATATATATGAGCCCACAAGATTTGTCGGCTGGGCAATATATGGCTCGTCAATGATTTCGTCATTAACATATACATCACCTGTTATAAAGTCAATATATACTGTATCCCCCTCCGTGGCAATAACACGTTTTATATACGGACGACCGGGGTCTGAACCTGGCTCAAAGATAATGACATCACCCTTTTCAGGCTCGTACATCACCCTGTTCACATACAGTCTGTCAGAGTCCTGAAGTGTAGGCTCCATGGACTCGCCATCCACCTTTGCCAATGTCATAACATAGTTCTTTAGCAAAAAGGAAACCACCAAAGCGATAACTATCGCCTGAACCCAATCCCAAAGCTCTTTTTTCCAATTAACTTTTGAGGTATTGGCAGGGTTTTCAACCTCTGTTGCTGTTTCAACCTCAGGATTAGTATTATTGTTTTCAAAATTTTCCATAGATAACACCTTCAAAAAACAAAAAATAGTGAAATGGCAGGTATTAAAAAATACCCGCCATACTTGATTGTTAAATCTTTTCTTTAACTTTTGCAGCCTTACCAACTCTGTCACGGAGGTAGTAGAGCTTAGCACGTCTAACTTTACCGCGTCTTGAAACCTCAATACGGTCAATATTAGGTGAATTTACAGGGAAAGTCTTTTCAACACCAACGCCATAAGAAATACGTCTTACAGTAAATGTCTCACGAATTCCGCCGTGATTCTTCTTGATGATTGTTCCTTCAAACATCTGGATTCTTTCTCTGTTACCTTCTTTTACCTTAACGTATACGCGAACTGTGTCACCTATGTTAAGCTGGGGAAGGTCTGTTCTGATCTGTTCCTGTGTAATCTGGTCTAAAATGTTCATATTTTACATCCTTTCTATTTCAGGCATTCATACCATATTACCTTCCAGATAAGGTATAAGCAGAGGACTACCCATAATCAACTTACAAAGTATATCACACTTCTTTGTGAATTGCAAGTGTTTTTTCAAAATTTTTCATAAATTTCTATTTTTATAAAACCCGTCAATATTAATGCTGGCTTTTGGGGTTGACGATATCACGCCAATCAAGGTCTCCACGTTCCAGACCTCTTATCATAACTTCCGCTGTAGCACTGTTGGTTGCAAGCGGAATATTGTGGACGTCACACAATCTGAACAAAGCTGACACATCAGGTTCATGAGGCTGGGCTGTAAGGGGGTCACGGAAAAATAAAACTAAATCTATTTCATTATAAGCAATTCTTGCACCAATTTGTTGGTCTCCGCCCTGGGGTCCCGACAAGAACAAATTGACATTCAATCCTGTCGCATCAATAATAAGACTGCCTGTTGTTCCAGTAGCACAGAGGTTGTGCTTTTTAAGAATTCCCTTATACGCAATACAAAAATCCACCATCAATTCCTTTTTCTTATCATGTGCTATCAACGCTATGTTCATTTGCAGCCTCCTATTTGTTAGCAATCATTTTTTCTATTGTTTTAAACTACTTTTTCGTTTTTTTGAATCTTTTAAATAATCCCTTCCTGCCAAATTCCATAAGGGGAACATTTCCTCCTGTAAGCCTCTGTGCTATATTGCGATAGCACTGTCCCGTTGTTGATTTTGGATTTGCCACTACAGTTTCGCCTTTGTTTGCCGAAACAAGCACATCCTCTGCATCTGGAATTATTCCTATAAGGTCAATGTCAATAAGATTTATGACTTCATCAATGGTCATCATATCTCCACGTCGCATCAATTCAGGGCGAATCTTATTGATAATTACATAATGCTGATTAATACCCATCTCTTCCAACAATCCCACAACCCTGTCGGCATCACGGACAGCAGAAAGCATCGGGATAGTCACAATCAACGCCTTGTCTGCTCCTGCAGCAGCATTCCTGAAACCTTGTTCAATCCCTGCCGGGCAGTCAATCAAAACAAAATCATATTCCTGTTTCAACTCTTCACAAAGTTTTCTCATCTGTTCAACAGAAACAGCATCTTTATCCGTGGCTTGTGCCGCAGGAATAACAAACAACCCCTCAACAGTTCTATGTTTAATAATAGCTTTTTTTATTTCACAAACACCGGTAACAATATCCACCAGGTCATAAACAACCCGATTTTCAATACCCAATGCAACATCCAGATTCCGAAGACCGATATCTGTATCAAGCAATACAACCTTTTTGCCAAGCTTTGCAAGGCCAACACCTAAATTAGCGGTTGTGGTGGTTTTTCCTACACCACCTTTGCCGGAAGTTACGACTATTACCTCTGACATTAAAAAGCCTCCACAAATTATAAATATCTTTTTCACATATTAGCATAAAACACTATAAATGTCAAAGCATTATTTGAATTTAAATAAAACTTTCTCCTCACGGTGTCCTTATTTTAAAAGCACATTCACAGGTTCAATCTCATCAACCACATCATAGAGTCCCAGATATTGTTCAAACATATCTCTTGCAACCTGGGCAGCATATCTGCTGGTTGCACCGTGTTCCAGGACAACTGCAACAGCAATTTTGGGGTTGTCATACGGGGCAAAACCTACAAAAAGTACGGTGTCACTTCCGTTGCTGACTTCTGCCGTACCGGTCTTTCCGCCTACAGCAATGGGAAAATCTTCAAATACAGCTTTTGCAGTTCCATCTTCAGTAACACGCCTCATTCCATCTTTGACAGCTTCAACTGTGGAATCCGAAATTTCAAACTTGGAAATCAAATATGGTTCGTTTTTATATACAATTTCCCCTGTTTTATAGTTTCTTACGTCTTTTACAAGATGCAATGCATAGCGGTTTCCTTTGTTGATTATTGTACTTACATAACTGGCAAGCTGTGCAGGGGTAAACATGTTGTCAGACTGACCAATGGCCGCCTGCAAAGTATCACCCGGATACCATTCCATATTCCTTGACTCCCTGAACTCCTTGCTGGCAACAATCCCCTCGGATTCCGCAAGCTCAATACCGGTAGTTTGACCCAATCCAAACCCTTTGGCATAGTGTGAAATTTTGTCAATGGTAAGTCTTCGCCCTACATCATAAAAGAAATAGTTGCACGAAACGCCAATTGCCTCAGATACATTAATCAAACCATGTGTTTCGCCCGTATTCTTCCAAATAAGACACGTTGGCTGATATGAGGGCGCATAATACTTATAAACACCTAAATCTTCAATTTTTGTACTGGGAGTGATTATGCCCTCTTCCAGAGCCGCAATAGATGTTAGTGGTTTAAATGTTGACCCTGGCGTGTACGCTCCGCCCAATGCTCTGTTAAGCAAAGGATTTTGAGGGTTGTTAAATAATTCATTGTATTTTTTTGTGTATTCCGTCGGGTGATAACCGGGCAACGACGCCATTGCCAACACATCTCCTGTAGCTATTTCCACAGCAACAGCAGCCCCGCTGAAACAGTCAAACCCCCTTTCGTTTCTTGTTGCCTCAATGTTCTCTGCAAGAGATTTTTCTGTCACGCCTTGAAGAACGGAATCTATGGTAAGAATTGCAAAATTTTCTGTCTCGGCAGGCTTGATACTCAATGTTTGCGAAAGAGAACCCGCTTTTGTCTGTTCAACTCTTTTATACCCATCTGTCCCTTTTAGGTATTTTTCAAGAACTTTTTCAAGACCGTCTTTGCCTATTATATCATTCATGCCATATCCCTGGTCTTTGAGTTCGTCATATTCTTCTTTATAAATAATATCTGTACGACCCAATATATGTGCTGCCATTGTTCCGTTTACATATTCACGCACCGGCTCAATCTCAACGCTTACACCACCCAATTCATAAGACCGTTCTTTTATTTTCTGAACAGTTTCCATAGTTATGTCATTTCCAAAGGTGTATGGGTTCATTACACTGAAATTTTTTATCTCCATAGTATAACGAACCGCAACAATATTCCTTGCATCCTGTGCCGTATACTCTTCGTCAATATCATATTTTTCAGAATAATACTCCATCACATCTTCTGCTGTTTCAAAGTCTTTCAGGTCATTTTCTTTTTTCCACTTTTTAATTGCTTCTTGCGTATTTTTGCCGTTTTTAAAATCAAACTTATACGGAACGCCTGTTATTGGAAACTCATCTACATACTCTGTGTTATCCGTTTCAAAAATCTTTATAAGATTGTATATGGTCTCATTCAGCACATTGTCGTCCCTACTGATGTTTTGAATCTGGACATAATAACCCATGCTGTTGGTGACCATAGGCCTCCCGTATCTGTCCAGCATTTCACCTCTGGGTGCTTTAATGGGATATGCACGCACAAGGCGATTTTCCGCCTTTTCCTTATATTCATCACCATGAACAATCTGCAGGCTAAAAAGCCGTGCCACGCAAAACGCTGTGAACACGGCAAGAAAGCAAAATATAAAAATAAATCGTGCCCTCAAACCTTTTTTATCCAATATTTTCACCCTTATCAATGTAGAGTCGTTTTATAAATCTTGCTGCCAAAAAATATACAGGCAGGGCTGCAACTGCATTATATAAACTTTCAGGAAAAAGAATCCTGAAAATTGCGGTTTTAAAATTTAAGTTTTCAGAAAACAAATATGAGAGAAAATAATATATACTTTCATATACAAAGGAGCCAATCAATACTATCAGAACAATAATCAATATATTATTATTTCCTAAAACTCTTTCACATGCATGAGCTATAAAGAACCCCGCAAGCATTCCTAGAACAGCGTTCATGCCCCAAAATCTGCCGATTAATATATCAAGCACAAGCCCAAAAACAAACCCTAAAGTTGCCCCCTCAATACGATTGCAAAAGCAGCATATAATAATGACATAAACAAGAAACAGATTAGGTTTTACATTAAGAATCGCTATAGAATTAAGCCACGTGGACTGAAGTATAGAAAACACAATCAAAAAAGCCCCGTGCATGGTAGTCCTCATTTTACCCAACCTTTCCGTTTTTTTTAAATATCCATATCATTTTTTATAATGAATACCGCTTTTAATTTCTCAATGTTTGCGTCAGGACTTATAACAGCATATTGCGAAATTCCCTGGACATCGGGGCGTATTTCCAAAACCTTTCCCACAGAAAGTCCTTTTGGATAAACACCACCCAATCCTGATGTAACAACCTTGTCTCCAACAATTATATTAGCATTTTTAGACACAAAAGAAAGTCTGCAGTTCCCGTCAATAGCCAAAGCAGAATCTCCCTCGACAATTCCGTATTCACCCGACCTTACCACTTCTGCACCAGCAGCATGACCCGGGTCATTAATTGTCATAACCTTTGACCAGGTTGTTCCCACTTCGCATATTCTGCCAACAAGAGATTTATCCACAGAAATGACAGCCTGATTGATAGCCACGCCATGAACAGCCCCCTTATCTATTGTAAACGTGTTATACCAGTTTATTGGGTCACGTGCAACAATTTCAGCAGACTCAAGCTCCAGTTCGGGATATGATTCCTTTAATCCCAGCAATTTTCTTAGTTCCTCATTTTCACGAATACTGATTTCACTTTTATTCAGTTCTGACCCAAGTTCCTTGTTCTCTTTTTCTAATCTGGAAATTTCGTCCTTCAGCTTATCCATATTTGAAAAATAACCAAAGAAATTAGAAACTCCACTCCCCGCTTTTGTCAACAATCTTTGCACCGGAGTGATGATAACCTGAAAAACATTTTCTGTGAACTTGACATCAGAATTCACAGCATTAACCACACCAATAACGATACTCAAAACTATAACAACAACTATAAGTCCGAAAACACATCTGTTCTTAAAAAGCTTTTTCAAAAGATGTATCTCCTCTCACAAAATATTAGTCCGCAATAATAATCGAATGCAAAGTTTTAACTTCTTCAAGTGTTTTTCCCGCACCGATTGCCACACATTCCGATGGCAACTCTGCCATAAAGATAGGAATCTGTGTATGTACATTTATAAGTTTGCCCAATCCTTTTAAGATTGCACCACCACCGGTAAGAACAATTCCTGACTCAAAGATATCTGCTGCCAGTTCAGGCGGTGTTTTTTCAAGTACTGCTTTAATTCCATCAATTATTGCAGCAAGACTCTCCTGAATAGCCTCTCTGATTTCCTCAGATGTAACTGTTGCAGTTCTGGGAAGTCCGGATACAAGGTCTCTGCCTTTGATTGTAAGTGACAATTCTTCTTTAAGTGAACAAGCAGAACCAACCTCTTTTTTAACCTCTTCTGCAGTTATATTACCTATAATGAGATTATGGTTTCTCTTCATATACTGAATTATATCATTATCCAAAGTATGACTGGCAACTTTAAGACTCTGAGTTGTAACAATTCCGCCCAGGGAAACAACTGCAATCTCTGTTGTTCCGCCGCCAATATCAACTATCATAGAACCAACAGGTGCATTGACAGATATACCTGCACCGATTGCCGCTGCCATTGATTTTTCAACCAAAAATACTTCCTTAACCCCTGCGGCAAGAACAGCATCTCTCACTGCACGTTTTTCAACATCTGTAATATGTGAAGGAATACATACAACTGCCTTTGGTTTCAGAATAGATGCACCTATAGCCTTTTTGATAAAATACTTAAGCATTGCGACTGTTATGTCAAAATTTGCAATCACTCCGCCTTTTATAGGTGTAACAGCACAAATATCAGCAGGAGTTCTGCCCAGCATTTCACCGGCTTCCTTACCTATTGACAGTATTTTGCCGTTTTGACGGCTTACTGCAACAACAGTAGGCTCGTTCACAACAATACCCTTACCCTTGAGATAAATAATAGTATTGGAAGTACCCAAATCAATTCCAATTTCGCTTGCCATAATAACAACACTCCTTATGTAAATATTTCCAAATTATACTAAAAAATTTTTATATCAAATTTCTCTTTAAGAACTTGACACAATTTTGAAACAGGCAACCCTACAACATTGAAATAATCTCCGTTGATTTTTTCCACAAACAACGAGCCCAGGTTCTGTATTCCATAGGCCCCTGCCTTATCCATTGATTCCCCAGTATTAATATAATCTTTAATCTCGCTTATGTCAAGTTTTTTGAAAAATACTTCTGTTTTTTCACAAAAACTGACTGACTTTTTTGTGCAGATATCCTCTACATAAACGCCTGTATATACAAAGTGTGATCTTCCGCTAAGCTCTACAAGCATTCTTTCTGCATCCTCTACATCCTTGGGCTTGCCCAAAACTTTATCCTCAACAGCCACAACAGTATCTGCTGCTATAACCACAGCATCTATTGTATCGTGGAGGTTTCTTATTACATTTTCACCCTTAAATCTCGCAAGTCCACAAACCAAATCATGTGGCGACAATTCCTTGTCAACTGGTTCAGGCATATTGTCCGCAATTACCTGAAAATCTAGATTCAACATATTGAGCAATTCCTTGCGTCTTGGAGAGTTTGATGCAAGAATTATCGTCTTTTGCATATTATATCACCGTCTTTTAAAATTCTTTTACCCAGAACTTGTGCCCCTATTCCGGTAACGATACCGCTTGCCACCGCCATCAGCAGAAGCATGGGCAAGTATGAGAAAATATATGGAGACGACAAAACAACTGCCGCCACACAAAGTTGGGATAGATTATGAACCGATGCACCAATCACACTCATGCCAACCATACTGATTTTGGAATATACATATCTTTTGGCAAGGCACATGGACAAAGTTGAAAACAATGCCCCCGCCATGCTGTAAGGCAAAGCAGTAACACCGCCGGTTAAGAATGTTCCTAAAAAAGCTCTAACAAGAGCGATTACCATGGCATTTTTGCCACCAAACATAAAAATATTTATGATAGAGATAATATTACAAAGACCAAGTTTGCCCCCGGGCACAGCTGTAATCACAATTCTGCTTTCCACATATTGAAGAATTATCCCCAATGACACAAATAATGCCATAATGCCAATTTTCCCCGGAGTGTAACTGTTCCTCTTCATTAGTATGTCACCTTATCAACGTTTAATTTCTTTTTTCCAATTATTTTCACAGAAACTCTATTAGGTATGCAAACTATCATCTGTCCCGGTTTTGATATCTCACCACATAACACATCAACTTTGTCAGGACAAGAACTATCAGTCATCCGTGCACCCTTATTTGTTATTTCAAGAACATTATTTCCGTGTTCCGTATCAATCTCAACAGATTTAGTCCCTGAAATTTCGGCAAAACTGTAAGACGCATACCTTTCTCCGTCAACAAAAATCTCCACCAATTCTGGCTGTCCGTTCCACAAAACACTTGCAAACATCAAATAAACCATAGCTGCAAAAACCAGAACAGAGACGATTACAACCTTATCCCAACGTGTAATCATGTTTTGTTTCCCTCCTGTTTTGCCACACCTTTAAAAAAATGTCCGTTTGTGAAATTCGTGGGTCTGAAGTCTCCGTCAAACAGAAATGTGTCACAAATTCTCCTGCACTCCTCCACTGTCTCATCTGTAAAATAAATCCTAAAACAATTAATCCCTGCTTTTTTCATTTTATCTATATCAAAAGCCATAAATGTCCTTTTGCAGTTTAAAATTACACTTCTGCAAATGTCACCATCTTTTATTACAGGAAAGCTCATTCCCATACGGTCGGTTATACTATTATCTCCATTGCATGGACAAGAATCGCCATTTTTTATAATACAATTTTCTGTCACCATAATGGGTAACCTTCCGTATACCATGACCTGTACAGGAGACGTCTTTGTCATATCCTTTATTTGTTTCAGTGTAAGTTCAGGCGAAAGTTCTATTGTCTTCAACTTCAGGCTGCTTAAAAATTTAAGGGAATAACTGTTGAAAACATTAAGTCTGAATCCGCCATAAACACTATATTCCTCAAACTTGTCAACCAGAGATATGTTATGAATCATAACGCCGTCGTATCCAGATTCAAGCAACTTTAAACACTTTGAAACAACCATATTTTGTTGTATATCTGTAAGAATTGCGGGCAATACAATAACTGCTTTGTTTTTTATTTTGTCAGTTATATCATGTTCTTTTTCAATAACCCACAAGGGTATATAAAACTTATCAAAGGGCATATCAACCACCGCTTTAAGCTGTTCAACAGTTGTAACCTCACAGACATAACTATTATTATCAAACTTTTTCCCAGATATTTGTTCTGGCTCAGTCTCCGCAATCTCTCTTTTGAAATACCGTATCAACTCAGAGCTGAACTTTTCAAGGGCTTCACGTCTTATCTTGTTCAATTCACCCGCAGAAATAAACAAACCATCATCCAGTTGCACCGAAATATTGCTGAATTCAAAGGAAGTTCCACCTGTTTTTTCTATCTGCGAAACAACCGTACCCTCACAAACAGCGGTTTTAATAGCCTTTTCCGGCAACTTGTTATGAATATACTGTACAAAAACTTTTTCGTCATCCACTTCCATAACAGGCTTCTGGTTCTCTTTTATGATAATTTTGGCATTGAGTTTCTTTTTAATATTTTCTTTTGCAACTGATGCCAGAAGTTCCTTTTCTAAGGTATTACTTCCCTTGCGATACGGATTTTCAGGTTTATTAAGTGCAAACATTTCAACGCCCTTGTTGCCGGTTAAATACCCATCTGTAAGTCCCCCTCGGTTGAAAATCTTATCCAGCAGCTCAATATCCCTGTAATCAATTTTTTCGTGTGGATTGTCAATGTATTTTCTGTAAATCCCCACAACTGCCGCAACATAAGCAGGACCTTTCATTCTTCCCTCAATTTTGAAAGATGCCACACCTGCATCAATGAGTTCATGGAGATGTTTAAGGCTACATAAATCCTTAAGACTCATATAAAACGCCTTATGCTTTAAATCATTAATGCGGTATTGCAATCGGCAGGGTTGGGCACACTTGCCACGGTTTCCTGAACGACTTCCTATTATACTGCTGAGCAGACATTGTCCTGAATAACACATACACAAAGCACCATGTGCAAAAACCTCAAGTTCAATATCTGTTCTTTCTGAAATCTTGCGTATTTGTTCTGTGGAAAGTTCCCTCGAAAGCACAACTCTCCTTATACCGAACTTCTTTAAAACTTTAACACCATCGGCGTTATGGATGGTCATTTGAGTGCTGGCATGAACCGGCAATTCAGGAACAATTTCCTGTGCCACTTTCAAAACACCCATATCCTGAACAATAATAGCATCAACACCAATTTTTGCAAGGAATATAAGGTATTCGCACAACTCCTGCATCTCATCGTCAAGGACAAGGGTATTTACTGTCACATATACCTTCACATCACGGACATGACAGTAATCAACCGCTTTCTCCAGTGCACTCTCATCAAAATTGTCGGCATAGCTTCTGGCACCAAATTTGATTCCTGCAATATAAACCGCATCTGCACCACTCTGCACTGCAGCGATTAAACACTCAAAATTTCCCGCCGGAGCAAGCAATTCAACCCTACCCATTAAACTTTCAGTCCTTTATCTGTATTTATTGTAACCTGAACCGGAATTTCCTGAACCACATCTTGCAAGTTCAATTTTCAAGTCCTGAACTTGTTTTTCAAGAGCCTCAATCTTAGAGGTTTTTTCATCAAGTTCTGCCGACATTCTGCTTTCATTCTTAGCATATTCGGTCACTTGTTTTCTGAGGTTATCCATGGAATCCTCAAGTTTTATGTACTCATCCGATACGTTTATTGCAGTAAGCATAGCGCCCATAACATTGCTGAGCTGTGGATTTTCTTTCATGATTTCAGAAAGCTTTCTGTCAACTCTTACAGCCACCCTCTGCACATATTCTGCCGGTTCAGCCGTAACCAAAGTATACTCTGCCCCTCTTATGAGAACTTTCACTTTGTTTTTTTCCATAATTTCATCCCCCACTAAAATAAATTCAACAGTTCACATTTTAAAAATGCAATAACCGTCTTGGCGTCATTAATTTGATTTTTTGCAATCATATCCCTGATTTCTTCTACAGCAATCTCTTCAACATCCAAAAACTCATCCTCGTCAGGATTGGTTTTCCCCATATACACCCCTTTTGCAAAGAACAAATGAGTAACTTCGTTGGCAAATCCCGGCGACGGATAAAAATAACCCAAAGACACAAACTCTTTCGCCTTAAATCCGGTCTCCTCCTCAAGTTCTCTTTTTCCACACTCAAGAGGGTCCTCATCCTTATCAAGTTTCCCTGCAGGTATTTCCCAGATAGCCTTTTCAATAGGCTTTCTGAACTGTTTTACCATGATAATTTTATTATCATCAGTAAGTGCCAACACCCCAACCCCGCCAGGATGGTCAACCAACTCACGATACGCCCTTCTTCCGTCGTCAAACTCTACGGTTTCTACTCTTACGTCTATTATCCGTCCCTGAAAAATCTTTTCCGAAGTAACAGTTTTTTCGTTAAAAACCATCGATTCTTCACACCCCTAAACAAATCATATATCAAACGGGCAGAAAAATCCTCTGCCCGTCACATTTCTCCTTGATTTCAGTATACCACAACATAAATATATGTGCAAGATTTTTGTTCAAAATTTTATACTTAAATACAAGCCATTAATCAGCAATTATTGCCCGCCAGCACACCCGTGGAAAAAGCAATCTGCAAATTAAATCCGCCGGTATATGCATCAACATCAATAACCTCTCCCGCAAAAAACAGACCTTTCACCTTTTTTGATTCCATTGTAGATGGGTCAATTTCTTTGACAGACACACCGCCAGAGGTTATTATTGCCTGCTCGATAGGGCAGAATCCCGTTACATTGAACTCAATGCCTTTTATAGTCTGTACCAATCTTTGACGTTCCTCTTTTGTTATGGAATTTACCTTTTTGTGGGGTTCAATACCCGAAAGTTCGACAATAGCATCAATAAGTCCCGTTGGCAACAAATCACCAAGGCTGTTCACAAAATCCTTATTTGCATACTTTTGAAAGTCCCTCACAATTCTGGCATCCAACGTCTTGTACTCAAGTGCCGGCTTCAAGTCAAGCACTATCTTATATTTGCCTGGCTCCATAGGGCGCATATGTGCCGATGCACTGAGGATAACCGGTCCGGTAAGACCAAAATGTGCAAACATAAGTTCGCCAAAATCGTTGTAAATTTTCTTGTTTTTATCGTTTAATACAGTAATCTCTATGTTTTTAAGAGATACTCCCATAATTTCATATGCCCATTTTTCTTTAACCTCAACCGGTACCAAGGACGGCATTATTTCCGTAACTGTATGCCCGGCATCCTTTGCAAAACCATAACCGTCACCAGTTGAGCCTGTGGCTTGATATGACAGACCTCCTGTTGCCACAATCACAGATTGCGCCTTAATTTTGCCATGTTTTTCTGTAACAACCCCGCAAATCTTATCTTCGCACATATCCAGAGACAAGACTTTGTCTGTTACAATTTTTACTCCGCACTTTTTTATATGTCTCACAAATGCATCAACAACTTCTGTGCTCTTGTCCGACACGGGAAAAACTCTGTTGCCACGCTCAACCTTTGTTGCAACGCCAATACTATTGAAAAAATTTATAGTATCCTGATTTGTAAAAGTATAAAACGAGCTGTACAAAAAAGAACTGTTTTTTGTCACATTGTTAATCAATTCTTCAACGTCGTCGCAAGCATTTGTGATATTGCAACGGCCTTTGCCTGTTATGAGCATCTTTTTGCCTAAGATACGGTTTTTCTCAATCAACAAAACATTTTTTCCACGTTTAGCAGCCGTTCCTGCCGCCATCATGCCTGCAGCACCGCCACCTATAACCACAACATCATAGCTATTATCAAACATATTTTTTACCTACTTCTTACTCTGTGTTCTTTTTCTGTTAGCCTTTGTAAATGCTTTAATGCTTTTACGAGGTGCTGTTGTTTTTTTATCTTTTTCGCCTGATGCCTGGATTTTTTTAAGCATATTCACTTCAGATTCGCTAAGTTTCCGCCACTTTCCAAGGGGCAAATGACCTAGTGTAAGACCAGCCTCTTTAGTTCTTTTAAGTTTTTTAACAATACAACCAAGAGCCTCAAACATTTTTCGCACCTGTCTGTTTCTGCCCTCGTGAATGGTTATCTCAACCTTTGTCCCATATTGAGTTGCACCCACAACCTCGACTTCGGCAGGACTGGTCTTTTGCCCGTCTATAACGACACCTCGTCTCAACTGAAGTATTGTATCCATTGTTACATTCCCAGTAACCTCTGCAACATACGTTTTTGCAATATCATGTTTGGGATGTGTTATTTTGTATGTCAAATCCCCGTCATTTGTCAGAATAAGCAGTCCCTCAGTATCATAATCCAGACGACCAACAGGATAAATTCTGGCAGAAATATCTGATACAAGTTCCATAACAGTAGGTCTGCCTTTATCATCGGATACTGTAGTAACAAAACCAGCAGGTTTATTGAGCATAATATAATATTTTTTTTCGGTGTTTTTTACAACCTCACCGTCAACCTCCACCACGTCATAATTCTCATCAATCTGAACACCCATTTCACGAATGATGTCCCCGTTAACAGCAACACGCCCCTCGCCTATCATCTTCTCCGCAGAGCGTCTTGATGCCACCCCTGCGTTGGCAAGATATTTTTGCAGTCTCATCATATCGAACTTCTGCCTCCCTACATTTAACAAGCTGCTGCAGATATTATTATCCATCTGCAGCAGCTATATTATTAATCATTTATTGATTTTTATATTTTTCGAGAATTTTCTCTATTCTCTTGATAGGATTGAGCAAATCACTTATGGAATGTTCGGCATTAAGCTCGTTGATAAGCAATGCAACATATTTACTCATATCAACCTGATGATACCAGGGTTTTTCAAGAAGTTCAGGCTTTGAATAAATCAGGTTTGTTGTAAACACTCCTTCAACAATGCCTTCTTCATAGGCTTTGTCAAATCTTTCAAAGCCTTCTGTAAATAAGCCAAAGGTAGAGAAAACAAATACTCTTGCAGCCTTCCTCTTTTTAAGTTCTTTTGAAACATCAATCATGGAATCGCCAGATGAAATCATATCATCAACAACAATAACATTTTTTCCTTCAACATCAGAACCCAAAAACTCATGTGCAACAATTGGATTTTTTCCGTTTACAACTCTTGAATAGTCACGACGCTTATAGAACATTCCCAATTCCATCTCCAGCACCGATGAATAGTACATACATCTTGACATCGCACCCTCATCAGGTGAAATAATCATTGTGTTGCTCTTGTTAAGGATAATTTCAGGATCATACTTAAGACAAGCTTTAATCATCTGATATGTAGGCATAACGTTTTCAAAGCCTTTGAAAGGAATAGAATTCTGGACTCTGGGGTCATGCGCATCAAAAGTTATTATATTATCAACGCCAATACCAATCAATTCCTGAAGTGCCATTGCGCAGTCAAGGGATTCCCTCGCTTGACGTTTGTGCTGACGTCCTTCATAAAGCATTGGCATAATAACGGTAATTCTCTTAGCCTTGCCGCCAATCGCAGAAATCGCGCGTTTCAAATCCTGAAAATGGTCATCTGGACTCATAGGAACATCTGTACCATAGAGCTTATAGGTCTGTCCATAATTAAAGCAGTCCACTATGATATAAACATCATAAGTTCTTGCAGAATGAAGAAGTGTTGCCTTCGCTTCACCAGTTCCAAATCTAGATACCTTTATGGGGAGCAAAAATGTACCATGATTCTCCATATCGTCGTCGTTGAACTTTCTCAAATAGTAATCTACCTTTGAGCAAAAGTCATCACATCCGCTCATTCCGATTACACCCAGTCTTCCCAGATTGTAGGATTCAATTGTTGATTTCATTTGTTTTCTCCTTGTGTTTTGTGATAAAAATTTTAATATTATTCAGATTTAAAAGCTGCAATTTCTGCTCTTCTGTTTATCAAGTGATTATCATAAAGTTCAAAACCTTCACTGAAGTTTCTGTACATCCAGAGGTCCTTGTGTTCTACCCTGATTGCATCAATCAAATTCATCAGTTCCTGACGTTTTTCTTCAGAAAGTTTTTTTGTTGTCTTTATCATACAGATTTCTGCACCAAGAATAAGCATGTCTGTATTAACAAGTATTTCACGCTTAAATCTTTCATCAAACTCAGCTTTTTTAATATCATCACGTACAGCACGAAGATAATTCAATACATTATTGAAGTAGAAAGTAGTATCCCCGCACATATCATGGTCGTATACATTAACTGCGTCAACCGCGTCATCAGGTCTCATCAAACCGAGTGGTATCTCTGTTGCATGAGCAGTCATGGAAACTGCATGTGTCGTATGTGGCTCATATAAGTCATATCTTCCAAGACGATACATAAGCTCGCCAACACCCTTGCCACCAAATATGTTTTCATCACAATATTCCATAGCAGCATAACGATAATCATGTTTGAACTGGTTAAGATAGTCAAACTCCTGCGGAGTTCCGCTGTTCCATCCGTACTGCGCAGCCAGTGCTGCAGGGAAATAACTATGTACCAGATAATGAGGATGTCCCTCATCGGGAACACTCCAGTCAGTAAGCATATAACCTGCTGCACCGTACTTTTTGGCAAGCTCACCTGTTGTTCTTACGTTGAATTCCATTATTTCTACTCTTGATGTAAGACCTGTCCACGTAAGGTTGCCAGGTGCGATATAAAACCGTACCCCCTTCTCCTTCAGTGAACGAACGCGTTCCTCCATAACCTGAGTAGCAATCATTCCATAACCCCATTCAACAGCAGTAACGTTTTTGGGGAATTTTTCAAATGCCTCAGGATAGTTAACAATCATATCAGCCCAGAACTGAACTTCTTTACCATACTTTTCGTTTACCAATTTGTTGATTTTATCAAGGTAATCAACAAAAACATTGGCTATACCGCGTTCTTTGCAAGCTTGCTCTGTCTGGAAATAGCCAAGTCCCACAGCTTCATCAAGGCCAATGTTTACGTACTTAGACTTAAAATGTGGGAGAAGCGAACCATAAATCTTGTCCATCAATTCAACAGATTCGTCAAGCAACGGATTAAGAGTCCCTGTATTCTCCTTTTCATCAAACAAACCGAGATGAGAAAGTTCGGGCTGATCAAGCCATGCTTTCATATGTCCAAAACTGTTCTGGTTGGGAACAAGGTCAATGAATCGTTCTTCACAGTATTTATCTATGCATTCAATATCATCCGGTGTCAAGCAATCAAAATCCTTGGTATATTCAGGAAATGCGGCATACTTAAAACAGAAATTATCCATATAAAGCTGGAATTCATTGTATTTAAGTTCTGCAAGAACATCAACAAAATCAAGAATTGTTTGAAGCTTAGGAACTCTGCCACGACTTATATCAAGCATGTAGCTTCTTGCAGCAACATCGGGTTTATCGCAAATTTTACAAAAGGGCAACAATCCTTTATTCTTTTTTGCAAGCTGGCGAAGAGAGGTCAAAGCTCGGAATTTACCCTGTTCACTTGAGTATACAACACAAACACCATTTTTGTCAATCTCAATAACATACTCTTCGTCATCTAAATCATCGTTTTTTGTAAAACTTATACCCATGTCAGCAGACTTTTTATAAAAATCAAAGAGTGATTTTTCTGTATTAACACCGGTAAAATCAAAACTCCCCTCATAATAGTTCTCTAAAATAGGCTTTGGAAAAATCATATCATCCTGCTCCTTATAAAATTGTATATATTTTTAATAATTTTCTAAAGTTTAGTTATCAATGTGTTGCTATCCTTTTTTACAAAACAAACACAAAATCCTACATTATAACAACATTATAACGAAAATCCATGTATTTTTCAATACGACTTAAGTGACATATTTTGCTGAAACGTTTCATATAAGGCAAATTTTAGTCGCGATACTCTGACAACAATTTATATTTTATATTCCAGAGTTTCTCTGACAAATCAACATAATACGAATGGGGATTTTCAAAACGTTTAACCTCATCCCATATTTTTTCTATTTCCTGACTGCAGTAATCTCTTATGCTTTCAAGTTTAGGAGATTGATAAACGCATTTTCCATTCTGAAAAATTGGCACAAGCAATTCCTTTGCGGTAAAATCACGTATCTTTTTGCGTTTCCATGTATGCTCCGGGTCAAAAATTTCATACTCCAAATTCTCCGGGATTGTTTCATCGGCAAGTGTTATTACATCCGCAATGGCTTTCTCTGTATCCTTTGAAAACAGTCTATACACTTTTTTAAAACACGGATTAGTTATTTTTGCTACATTTTCGCTTACCTTTATTTTGGGTATTATCTCTCCGTCTTTCTCTATTGCCACAAGTTTGTACACACCACCAAATACAGGTTCAGATTTTGAAGTAATAAGTCTTTCGCCAACTCCAAAAGAATCAACGCAAGCACCCTGTTTCAAAATATCTTTAATAATATATTCATCTAAAGAGTTGGATACCACAATCTTGACATCACTGTACCCCGCATCATCAAGCATTTTTCTGGTCTTTTTGGTGAGATATGTGATATCACCGCTATCAATCCTTACCCCCTTTGGCCTAACACCCATAGGTGTGAGAACTTCATCAAACACTCTTATAGCATTTGGTATACCAGACTTGAGTACATTGTACGTATCAACCAACAGTGTACACTCCTTGGGATAAGCCAATGCATACGCCTTAAAAGCGTCATACTCACTATCAAAAGACTGCACCCAACTGTGTGCCATAGTTCCCAACGCAGGGACACCAAACATTTTGTCAGATATTGTGCAGGCAGTGCCCGTTACGCCTCCAATAAATGCCGCTCTGGCACCATAAACTGCACCGCTAGTCCCCTGTGCACGTCTTGAACCAAACTCCATAACAGGTCTTCCTTCGGCTGCACGGACTATTCGGTTGCTTTTTGTCGCAATAAGGCTTTGGTGATTTATTATAAGCAAAAGCATGGTTTCAATAAACTGAGCCTGAATCAATGGGCCACGCACTGTCAGAATAGGCTCATTGGGGAATATAGGTGTACCCTCAGGCATCGCCCATACGTCACATTTAAATTCAAATTTTTCAAGGTATTCAATAAACTTTGAGTCAAAGAGATTTTTTCTCTTCAAATACTCGATATCATCTTTCTCAAACTTGAGATTCTGGAGATATTCAATGACTTGCTGTACACCAGCCATGATTGCAAAGCCACCGTTGTCAGGCACCTTTCTGAAAAACAAATCAAAATATGCAATTTCGTCCTGCATATCGTTTTTAAGATATCCATTTGCCATTGTAATTTCATAAAAATCAGTTAATAAAGTATAATTCATCACAAGTCTCCAGCAATTAAGCAATTATTTAACCCATATAAACCCCTTATAAAAAGGTCTATACTCCTCATAAATTATATAGAAATAATCTACCACGATTTTACCATTTTGTCAATATATCTCCCTCTTTTTTTACCCAATTCTACCTTTTATTTTATTTTTAGTGTCATTTTTAACATAAAAAATGATGCCTCTGGAGCATCATTTTACATTTTCAATAATTATTATATCATCACCGATTTTTTTTATATTTTCCCACTTAATTATTATATCATCCTCTTTTCCCAAAAAACCCATCAACCGATATGCACCCGGAACTATAATCGCTGTAAGCCTGCCATCTGCCAAATTGATTTCCACATCTGATACATATCCAAGTCTTGCCCCGTCTGATATGTTTATCACCTCTTTGGTTTTGAGTTCATTTATGCTGCAATTCAACAAAATCACCTCTCTAATTGCAACTATATGCAATGGCTTTTATTGATATTCTATCAGATATTCAGATTTTTTATTTTCTCTTTCAGGCTGTATATGTTTTTTACATCGGTGAAATACTGTAATAGTAAATTTTTGAGAGGGGCTGATTGAAATTTTAATCAATAAAGTCGAAATATGCGGAGTAAACACGTCCAAACTTCCATTCCTAAACGAAAAACAAAAACAGGAGCTTTTTAAAAAAATAGAACAGGGAGATACATCAGCACGTCAAGAATTTATTTATGGCAACCTGAGACTTGTCCTCAGTGTATTGCAACGGTTTGGGGGCAAAAACGAAAATATTGATGATTTATTTCAGGTGGGATGCATAGGACTGATAAAGGCTTTGGACAACTTTGACACTTCACATGGCGTAAAATTTTCCACGTACGCTGTGCCAATGATTGTACTTTGGTGAAAATCAGATGTTCAGTTTATAATATATTTTGACATCATTCTCTTTTGCCTTTATTTCATGCACACAATTTCTCACAATGTTACGCTGTTCGTGGGCTGTCATGAAGTCCCAACTTTCTTTTAATGTTGACAGCTTTTTTTTCAATTCTTTTTCTGTTTTGCTTACCACCTGCTGTTCCTTTTCAACCCGTATTTGAGTCTCAATCTTTGCCAGTTCTTCTTTGGTTTCTTTTATTGCATCATTAAGGGCAAAATCCTCACTTTCGGCATAAACAAGGTACAACTTCTTCAATTTTTCTCCCACTTTTTTCTTTCTCTTTTCAAGAACATCAAGTATTCTTTCGTTTGCCGACATATGCTTTTGGTCCTTGATTTCCTTTAACCCCAAAGAAAACAAGTCCGTTTTCACTATATCCTCCAGCTTATCTGCCCATATACCCTCACTTGGACAATCAGGGTCCTTGACCAGATGGGGCTTACTTTTATCTTTAGAATAACACACTATTTTATATCCATTCTTTCCCCATTTTTGATATCTCATTTTTGCCCCACAATATCCACATTTTACAAGTCCTGACAATAAATATACACTTTCAGGACGTTTTTGCCCTGACCTTTCTGCCATTGCCCGCATTGCCCTTTCATATGTTTCCAATGATATAATAGGTTCGTGTTTGCCTTTATATTCTTCACCTTTGTATACAATAATCCCCGCATTGGTTTTTCGCATCAAAATCTGTCTGGCAAGCTTCTCATATCTGAGTCCCAATTTTCTGGCAATAGCGTTGGTTGAATACCCATTGAGATATAATTCATACACTTTTCTCACCGTATCTGCGTCACTGTTTGGTACCAGAATACCTTTGTCAGAATCATAATCATAACCAAATGGAACCCGACCTCCTCCCATCCAAAAACCTTCCTTTATTCGTTCTTTCATTCCCATGCGTGTTCGTTCTCGGATATTCTCCCTTTCAAGTTGAGCAAAAGCCGACAGTATTCCAAGCATAAGTCTGCCTAATGGTGTAGATGTGTCCATGCTTTCATTAAGTGACACGAAATCAACACCATAAGGATTGAATACATCCTCAATCAAAAACAGGGTATCCTTTTGACTTCTGGATAATCTGTCAAGTTTATAAACAAGGACGCAACTTATTTTGCCCCCCTTTATATCCTCAATCATTCGTTTGAGTTCAGGTCTTTCTATGTTGCTTCCACTGTAGCCACCGTCAATATAGTACTCATAATCCCGTATTGATTTTGAAACACAATATGCTGTCAGCATCTCTTTCTGTGCATCTATTGAATACCCCTCTTCACGTTGTGCATCAGTAGAAACCCGTATATATATAGCAGCATGTTTAACCATTTATTTTGGGAGTTTCCTTTCTTGTAGACTGTGTATTTCCCCCAAAAAACCGTCTGTTTACTTCACTTATTGTTCCTGAAATAAGTTGATTTTCCACAACAATGCTTTTATCCAGCTTGCCGTCAATTTTCTGTCCGTTCACAAATCTTGTTATTCTCATAATCTTTGGCCTCCTGATGAAATCTTCTTTTCAGGAGTATTGCCATTTTTTTCTTATACAAACCACCATCAAAAAAAATGCAAAGGCATTACAAAGCCTTTGCATTAATCCTGTTTCTTATGTTTCAAAATTTCTTTTTTTAGTTCCTCTGCGGTATGACTCTTGGGGTTAATCCTCAGCGCTTTTGTCACATCACAAAACGCCGACTCATAATCTTTGAGCATTATATAACATTTGCATCGTTCAATCAAAACTCTGTAGTTTGCCTGAACAGTATTTATGGCAGTAAAATCAGCTATTGCATCTTCCAGTCTTCCCAAAGTTTTAAAAATAATGCCACGCATCATAAGCGCCTGCAAGTCTTTACAATCCTTTTGCAACACCTTTTTCACAAAAGTTAGTGCTTTTTCAGGGTTTTCCAGCTTTATGTAGCAATCCGCAATACGTTTAAAAACCTCAGCATACGGCATTTTTTCCTCAAGTGCCAGAAATAATCTTAAAGCCGCCTCATATTCTCCGTCATCACACAATCTGACACCCTGAGCATACACCAAATCAAAACAGCTTATGCCCTCAAGTTTACATATAACAAAAGCATCCGCTACCCACATTACCCGTGCAACACAATTATTTCTTATTCCACCGTGGATAACCCCTGCCCCCAATGTTCCGTCTTTTATGGTGTTGGGACTGTTTGCCACATAACCAATAGTATTATGTCCGCTATCCACCGCCATTATTGCTTTGTCGTCATGTTTATTTCCTCTATCCTTCTTCAGTCTTATGGTTTTTCCTTCCCGAAAAGGCTTTGAGCCTGAATAATGTCTTATTCCCGCAATTGTTATAAGCACATCATTATCAGCATCTGCAACATCCAGAAGTTTTAAAATCAATTCTTCATCTGGCTTTTCTTCTCTTACAGATTTTGATTGTTCCCTACCCATATCCTTGATTCGGGTTTTGTAAAAATCAAATATTTTCTCAAGTATCATAGTTTATCTAAATCTTTCCGCCCTTTCAATGGCCTTGTCAATATTGGCACAGAAGTTTTTCCCGCCAACAAGTTCAAAAAGTCCTGATTTTTTCATTGCTTTCATAGGTTGGGGATTAACGTGAGAAAACACCACAGATATTCCATTTTTACTGCATCTGTCAACAAACTGCTCAAGGCTCCTGAGCGCATCTGCGTCCACCGACATCACTGATCGCATTCTAAGAATTACACATTTTGTGTATTCTTTTGTTTTTATATCCAGAATCTGACTGCTCACCGCAAAGAACATAGGCCCGCAAAGTTCATAAACACTTATATGTTTTGATACCTGTCTAAGGCCTGTTTCTTCAGTTTCTTCCTCTTTTACATATTTCCAGCTTTCAATCTTTGTTTCGTCACTCATACGTTTCATAAAGAGGATGCACGCCATAACAACACCCACTTCAATAGCAACCACAAGGTCAAAAATAACTGTAAGCAAAAATGTTACAACAAGAACCAGAATATCACTCTTGGGTGAAGTTTTTACAAGATATACAAACTGTCTCCACTGGCACATATTATACGCAACATGGATAAGTATTGCTGCAATGGCAGGCATAGGTATCCAAGATGCATATGGCATCAGCAAAACAAGAACAAGTAACAATACTATTGAATGCACCATAGCAGATATAGGCGTTCTTCCGCCATTCTTTATATTTGCCGCTGTTCTTGCTATAGCACCCGTTGCCGGGATACCACCAAACACTGCGGAACACACATTGCCAATTCCCTGAGCCGTAAGTTCAGTATTTGAACGGTGTTTTTTGTTTACCATACCGTCAGCCACCACACATGAAAGCAGCGATTCAATACCTGCAAGCAAAGCAATAGTCAATGCGTCAGGGAAAATATTAACCACTGATGACAAACTGATTGACGGCATATTGAATGCAGGCAACTCACGCCCCACAGTATACAAATCACCTATTGTATTAACATTCATATCAAAGCCTTTAACCATCACTACGCCTGCAATTACAGCAATAAGTGATGCAGGTATCTTGTCAAAAATTTTGGGCCATACAATCAAGATGGCAAGACAAACCAACCCCACAACTATTGCCTGAATATTAACCGTGCCCGCATTGGCAAAGAAAGCTGTCAATTTTTCGGCAGTTTCTATGGGTGCTTCACCGTTTTGATATATAACGCCAAAGAAATCTTTAAGCTGACCGATTACCAAAGTCACAGCAATTCCTGCTGTAAATCCAGTTGTAATTGTAAAAGGTATAAACCTTATAAGATTGCCAAGCTTAAATACACCCATCAGCACAAGAATAACCCCTGCAACAATCGTTGCCAGAGCCATCCCCTCAAGGCCTTCCCGTGCAACAATACCTGCCACAATGGTTGCAAACGCCGCTGTTGGTCCTGTAATCTGGACACTGCTGCCACCAAATAACGCTGTTATAAAACCTGCAACAATAGCTGTGTAAATGCCCGCCTCCGGACCAACACCTGACGCAATCGCCAAAGCTATGGACAAAGGCAATGCAATTATTGCCACGATAATACCTGCAATAATATCCTTAACTAATTGGCTTGAACTGTAGCTTTTCAAATCACTGAATAACATTGGCTGAAAATTTTTCATTATGTAACATCCCTCTCAGAATTTCAATTTTACGTAATACAGGGCATCTATCCACTCAAATTCGGCGGATAAGATGCCCAATTTATATTAAAATAAACCCGGAATATTCAGTCCGCCGGTGAGCTTGCTCATCTCACTCGCTGAACTTTCGTCAACTTTGCGAAGCCCCTCGTTCACAGCTGCCATAATAAGGTCCTCAAGCATTTCTACATCGTCAGGATCAACAACTTCCTGACTGATTTTTATTTCCTGAAGTTCTCTTTTTCCGTTTATTTTAACAGATACAGCACCACCACCGGATGTTGCCTCATGAATCTTGTCTTCCATCTCTTCCTGCATCTTCATCATTTGCTCCTGCATCTTTTTTGCCTGCTTAAGCATCTGATTCATGTTGGCACCGCCACCTGGCATGCCACCTCTGGGAAATCCACCTTTTGCCATAAATATTCCATCCTTTCTAGCTTGTTTTTTCTAATCCTCAACAACAGTCATTCTGTCCCCCAGCAAATCTTTTTTTGCTGCGATATCCATAACTGTTGCAGTTTGTCCATTTCGCTGTTTAAGATTCCCTGCCTTTGAAACCACAACCCTGAGCGTTGTGCCCTCAACTTGAGAAAAAAGTTCTGCAAGGTATTCCTTGCCCTCGGCAGTATTTATCTTATTATATGCCAAGTCACCTGTAAGCACAAGTTCAATTTCATCACCAAAATACAACGCCGTAGCATTAAACAAGAACGTATAAAGACTTTTGCTCTTTTCTTTCACTGCTTTCAAGGCATCACGCCATTTTGACCATGTAACAGCATTTTCTATATGGGGTACAGCATTTTTGACTTGCTCTGCAACAACCCGTTCAGTTGTGTTGGCTTTCGCTGCAATTTTTTTGGTAGCTGTAACACCATTTTTCTTTAATTCTTCAAGTTCTTTTTCAAGTTTCTCAATCCTGAGTGCAAGTTCTGAGGAACTTCCTCCGTCACCCGGACTGCACAGTTTAACAACAGCCATTTCCACAGCTACTGTAGGTGCCGACATTTTTTTTGATTGCAACAAAAACTCACCTAAAACGGAAACTGCACCTATAATCCGGTCTATATCAAACTTTTCTGCTTGAACTTTAAATTTTTCAATAACTTCCTCTGCTTTTTCCAAAATGTCATTTGGGGCATCTGTAGACTTACAAAGCATCAAAGCCCTGAAATGAGCTATCAACTCTTCAATAAAGTCCGATGCTTCCTTGCCTTTTTTCAGGAATTCATCGGTTCTGTTAAGTGCAGTCCGTGTATCAAGTTCACTTATACTGTCAACTATTGAAAACAAAACTCTTCTGTCAGCTACACCTACAATATCAACAACATCGTCATAACGAAGTTCGCCCTTAGAAAATGCAACGCATTGGTCAAGAATACTAAGTCCATCACGCATAGAACCGTCTGCAAGCTCTGCCACAAGTTCCAAAGCGTCAGGTGTTATTTCAATATTCTCTTCTTTAACGATTTTGTTGAGCCGTCTCTCAATATCGTTTATAGATATACGTCTGAAATCAAACCTCTGACAACGTGAAAGAATGGTTGCAGGAATCTTGTGCGGCTCGGTTGTTGCAAGAATAAAAATCACATGTTCCGGAGGCTCCTCAAGGGTTTTCAGCAAAGCGTTGAACGCCTCCGTTGTCAGCATATGTGCCTCGTCAACAATATAAACCTTATACTTGCTGCCTGTTGGACTGTAAATTACTTCGTCACGTATCTCACGTATATTGTCAATACCGCTGTTGCTGGCAGCATCCATTTCATAAACATCAAGGATGCTTCCATCCAGAATTCCACGGCATACATCACATTCATTGCAAGGGTTTCCATCACTATTTGACAGACAGTTTACCGCACGGGAAAATATCTTTGCCGAGGAAGTCTTGCCTGTTCCACGGGTTCCGCAAAACAAATAGGCATGGGCAATTCTGCCTGAAACCACACTGTTTTTCAGGGTTTCTGACACATGGTCCTGACCCACAACATCTTCAAATATCAACGGTCTCCATTTTCTGTAAAGTGCCTGATACTTTTCTGCCATTTGTTTCACCCCACAACTAAAAATAAAAGCCATGTGCTTGAGTTCGAAGCAAAGCTACCCCCGTTACTTAACCGGTATGCTCAAACCCGGCAACCCTGCGGCACATCAAAAAGAACTGCTTAACGCTGCTGCATTCCTGCCCTGACGTGGTTCACAGGTTTTAATTGCGCAGGACCGAATCGTCAACGCCCACCAAAATTAAGGCAGCCAAGACAACCTTTGCCCCTCAGCTCAAGTTTTCATTCCCACTATAGCGGATTGTGGGTTACAAGGTACCGCTAACACCCCAATTTAACATAGCCAAAATATTATATCACACAAAATATTTACTGTCAAGAGCAGTCGGACTCCCATTTCCTTGATTTTTCGAGGTTTTTATTTGACTATTTTCTTTTGCAATGATATAATTAGTTTATCTTGTTAGAAAGGTAAATTAAAATGAAAAGATTACTTCTTACAATACCCACCCTTCTTGGGACAGAACAAATTGTTGCAAACGAAGTAAGGCATCTGGGCTACGAAACCACTGAGGTAAAGGACGGCAGCGTTACCTTTGAGGGCGATGTCGAGGCGATTTGCCTTGCAAACATAAATTTGCGTAGTGCTGAACGTATAATGATTAAACTTGCAGAATTCAAAGCAACATCTTTTGATGAATTGTTTGAGAAAATCAAACTTATCAACTGGGAATCCATTATTGAAAAAGATGCTGCCTTTCCGGTAAAGGGTCATGCCCTTAAATCAACTCTTCACAGCGTTCCCGATTGTCAGTCCATCATCAAAAAAGCCATCGTTACAAGGCTGTCGCAGCATTATGGAATCACTCATTTTGAGGAAACAGGTCCCCTTTATCCTATACAGTTTTCTATCATAAAGGATATTGCCACAATATACATTGATACCAGCGGCGAAAACCTTTACAAACGCGGATACCGCGAAAAAAGCGTTCTTGCTCCCATGCGCGAAACACTGGCTTATTCCATGATTGATTTAAGTTTCTGGCGTGGTGACAGAATGTTTCTCGACCCATTCTGCGGAAGCGGAACATTGCCTATTGAGGCAGCACTCTATGCTACCAACACCGCACCCGGCATCAAACGCAAATTTGTTGCCGAAACATGGCGAAATCACATACCAAAATCCATGTGGAATGACGCTCGTGACGAAGCAAAGGAAAATATAAACCTCAACGTAAAAACCATGATTTATGCATCGGATATTGACCCTGAGGCCATAGAAATCGCAAAAAAGAACGCAGAAAACGCTGGTGTTGCAGGCAAAATACGTTTCAGTGTATGCGACGTAGCCAATATTAAACCTTTCAAAGACAAAGGTGTTATAATCTGCAATCCACCATACGGCGAAAGACTTCTGGATGCGAAATTGTGCGAAAGACTGTACCGAACCATGGGCCGCAAGTTTTCGGAATTTACACAGGCAAAGAAGTTTATTCTTACATCACATGAAAAATTTGAACCGCTTTATGGTTCCTTTGCAGACAAACGCAGAAAAGTGTACAACGGAATGCTTAAATGCTATATATATCAGTATTTTAAATAAAACTACGGACTTATGCCAAATCGCATAAGTCCGTTTACTTTATGTATGAGCAAGGGAAAACACATCCTTTTTTACAATAGTTTACCATTACCCCATATTATATCTTTGCATAAATGATTCACATTCCTCCAAAGGGAGTGGTTTTGAATAGTACCAGCCTTGAATATAATCACAAGCAGACGAGGATACAAGTATATTTTGTTCTTCCGTTTCTACTCCCTCGCAAATTACTTTAACGTCCAGGCTGTGTGCAAGCGCAATAATACCCGAAAACAAATCCTTACCCTTGGTAGTGTTGGCTTTAAGAAGAATATCCCGGTCAATCTTCACAACATCAATTGGATAATCACAAAGATTTGCCAAAGATGTATAACCGCTACCCAAATCGTCCAGATACACTTTAAAGCCAAGTTCCTTACAAAGGAAAACATTTTTTGTGGCGGTTTCTCTATCTTTCTCAATAGCATCCTCTGTTATTTCAATGGAAAGTTTTGACTTGTCAAAGTGATAACTATTTGAAATCATTGCAATTTTATCAATGAAGTTTTCCTCTGAAAGTGTTATTCTTGTAAAGTTGCAGGAAATAGAAACATCCTTATATTCCGTATTACTCCATTTTTCAAGCTGACGGCAAACAAGCTCAAACATATAAAAATCATGTTTGCTTATTAACCCTGCAACTTCCATGTTTTCAATATATTTTCCCGGGCCAAGCAGACCTTTTTCACGACTGTCCCACCTTGAAAGTGCCTCGGCAGATGTTATCCTTTTTGACCTATTATCAACAATGAATTGAAGATACATCTTAAATTCATTTTTTTCAAATCCCCTTAGAATACTCTCTGTAATCTTCTTTTCTTCCTGAATCATATTCATAGAGTGCGTATCACAGTAAATAATTTGTTTTTCTGTACCAAAAATTTTGTTGCAGTTCTTTCTTAAATTAAAAAGCAAAATCTCACAACTTCGGTCTGAACCCAAAAGATGATAAACTGCACAGTGAAATACAAGCTTGTTGTTTTTTTCTCGCAAATCCTCAAAACTGTTCAGTCTGTCCATAATCTCTTTAAGTCTCTTTTTTGCATCCTCACCGTTCGTTGATTGAAAAGCAAAAGCAAATCCGTTTTCTGTAATCCTTGCAGATATTTCTCTGTCGCTTGTATGCTCTGATAAAACAGATGCGGTGTATTTTAACACATCCTCAAAGGAGCTGTCACCATGATATGACCTGAGATAACTGCTGTCAAGGATTATATACGCAACATAGTAAAGATTTCTTGAAATATCTCCTATGGTATACCTGAAATGATGCTTGAAAAATTGCAAATTCCCCATGCCCGTTTCACTGTCTGTCATTTTATCAACTTCATTATCCCTCTTAATTCGCTTGATATAAACAAAGAAAAATATCATAAAAATCGCAAGCAACAAAGAAAGACCCATGACAATCATAAGCCATTTAAAATTTGTTTTCGCGTTTTGTGATGCATAGGACAAATAGATGCCGTTCTTTTGGTCATCAGATATTTCATTTGCCGATTCCTTTATTGTTGCAATACTTCCACCCTCTGCAATAGTAGTAAAAGCAAGCCCCCACTGGATGTTTTCACCTCTATCCTTGTATGAAACAAGTTCAAGGTAATCCTTTTTGTATGATAAATTTTCGCTCCCACACACGGAAGATACAATATCCACCTGAAGATTTTCGCCAAGAACATTTTTGTCATTTTTATTTCCGTTAATATAAACAAAGTTTATTCCCGAAAGCTTTGATATTTTTTTGAGCATATCAGGTATTATACCACAGTATTCTTTCAACTCATCATCATAATATTCAATCGGAAAATTATCGGGGTTTCCTGCAACATATACATAATTTCCGTAACCCTCTGTCTTTTCAGTTGTGATAACTTCCGCAAAGGCAGGATGCATGAAAAATACAAGCATAGTCATAAATACTATAATAATTTTTCTCACCCTTTGTATCACCTCTTCCTTTCAAATATTCATTTTCTTTCTCTCAATCCGTCCCCAGTCAAGTTTTTTCTTTTTGTAACCTTTAAATGCCGTAAGACGGACAAATGCCATAATAAATCTTAATGTTGTAACCTCAAAAAAGCAAAGCATAATTGCCTTCATACAATCTTTGAATTTAACCGTTAAATCTATTGTTTGTATTCTTGAAAAAAATGCCGTAAGTGTCAAAACCGAATTATATGACGCATAAATCAGCAAAAACAACAGCATAAACGGCAGATTAAGCAAATCAATGCAATATGCAAAAACCATTGTAAACACGCCAAACACCTCAATAAACGGTGAAAGCAGTTCGTACAAAAGGAAATACATATATGACACAAATCCTACCGCTCCGTATTTTGGATTGGCCATCATTTTTCTGTGTTTCCACATGGTCTGAAAAAGTCCTAAGTGCCACCGTTTTCTCTGCTTTTTTAAATCACCCAGTTTCTCAGGAACCTGTGTCCAACAAACTGCATCGGTGGCGTACCTTATAGAATATGGAATTTGATTTGTCAGGCAGTAGGAATGGAGTTTAACCACAAGCTCCATATCCTCGCCCATTGTTCCGTGGTCATATCCTCCTGCTGCAATAACCGTTTCTTTTTTGAACATTCCAAATGCTCCCGAAATAATAAGAGAGCCGTTAAATCTATCAAACAAAATCCTTGATGCCAGGAATGAACGGTCATATTCCAAAAGTTGCATACACGCCAATATATTTTTCGGCAGTCTGTATTTTTTTACCTTTCCCTCAAAAAGTTCAACATCATTTGACGGTCTTACTGTTCCGCCGACTGCAACCACATTTTCTTCTTCTAAAACAGGAACAACCAATTTTCTCAGTGAATCGTACTGAAGCACAGAATCCGCATCCATACAGATAAAATACGGGTATTGTGCTGCATTGATTCCCATATTAAGTGCATCCGCCTTGCCGCCGTTTTTCTTGCGTATAAGCGTAAGAGGCACTTTCTGCTCATGTGTTTCGTAAATGAATTCTTCAGGCTGACAGGGAATACTTCTGTGAAGAGGACGTCTTACCGGATACATATTATATGCATCAATAAGCTGTTGGGAGGTGGTATCCTTTGAACCGTCATCTACCACAACAATTTCGTAAAGCTTATAATCAAGAGTTAAAAGTGATTTTACCGTCTGCACAACGGTTATTTCCTCGTTATAAGCAGGTACAACTATTGTTATTGGCACAAAATAATTCTCCGTGAACTTGTTCATCAGTCTGTCTTGCATTTTCTTTTTATATAAGGTGGTTGCACCGATTACCACCGATAAAAACAAAAATGTGGAATAACCTATCAGATATACTATAAAGCACACGCCGATAGCATCGAAGATAAGTTTAAGTGTTTCCATTTCTATCATGCCTTCACCGCCTCGCTTTCAGCGTTCCGCTTGTCTAGATGATAACGCATCATCTCTCTTGCATACCTGTCGTCACCATCAAAAACATTTATCAGATCATAGTAGGAATATCCAAGCTTTTCACACGAAACAGCACTGTTCTGGCGAACATGCCAATTTGAGTTTGAAAGATTTTTAACCAAAATTCTAAACGTTACATCATCAGGATATGATTTGAGCGCCGAAGTTGCAATTGCCTGATACTCCCAGATTCGGCCTTTCATATTTTCAGCCAATTCTTGCAAAACAGGTCTTGCTTCGCTGTTTGGAAATTTTTCAAAATAGCGTATTGCAGAAAACCGAATTTCGTTATTTTGTTTCTCGTCTTTAAGAATTTCAAGCATTTCGCTGTCACAGCCTACGTTTCCAAATCGCAAATAATTTAAAATATTCACCCTCATCTGTACCGAAAACTCCTCAAACACACTAAACAGCTTATCTTTTAGAATATTTTTGTCTCCTTTATACTCTAAAAGTCCGTCACATATAAGTTTTGGATGATGAAATGTTAAATTTTTATCTAATATTTTTAATGCCCGGACAACTATATCAGGATTTTCCATGCTGTAGATAGCCTTTATTGTATTCTCTCTGCAATAAACATTTACTGACCTCAAAAGGTCCAACAGTGCATCCGTCAGCCTTTCGCCTCCAAAATGTTTTAATATTTTGTATTTGTGAAGTATGTAGGGAAAATACGCAATTTTTATTGTATCTTTGCTTATGTAACGATGGGTAAGATACTCGAATACCGAAAATGTGTCTATAAGATACCTTTGAGTTGCGTCTGGTTCGTTTTCATATATTCTCTCAAGAGCCTTATCGAATGCAGTGATTCCCCCTGTTCTGTCAAGCTTTTTACAAAGGAAATCCTTATGCCTTTGGGAGACAACTTCACCTGCTCCGATCTTTTCTATTTCATCTTTTATTATATTTTCAAATTTTGCAGAATTTGAGGTAAGTGCCTTTTCTCTGTGCTTTAAAATGAGAACATAAATGATATTGTATAAAATCATGCTGACACAGATTGCAATATAAATATAAATCATTATTTCAATTTTCACTTAGTGCACTTCCTTCCATAAGTCCTGCATCACATAATATGAACTTTTTAATCTTTCGTGATATGTTGCTTTGTTGACCCAGCCTTTTAATTTAAAGGGTTTTAGGACTATCTTTTCATTCCCCATACCAACACCTGCATACAGCTTATCTATATTGATATACTCAATTCCATAGTTGCCATCATAATAATCGTCATGTATCTGCATTTTTGACGGGTCCGAGAAGTTAAGCAGTTGCCAAGGCAACCTGATTTCTATATAATCACCTCTTGCACAAAAATCTGCCAGTGAATTAAAATCCTCGCTTTCAGGATTTGCATTTCCATAAAGAAGTTTCCCCGTTTCGACCAGAATATCAACATTTCTTTCAAGGGGATTTTCACTTAAAACCTTTTTTTCGATAATTGTATTTATTGACACAAACTCAAAAGAATTTTTGTCGGGAATGTTTTCCTGTCTGTATATGTCAACCCCGTCAATTCTTGGTGAATATGTAGAACGCAATGCTTCATATCTTTCCTGAACAAGCAGTCTTGAATTTTCACTTCCGTTTAAAACAAGCAAAAAGTCCGCCTCTCTGTCGAATCGTACATTTTGCCTTTTACTGTAATTGCTTCCTGTTTTTTGAGTTGTGTCAATTGGTATATAAATAGAATCCTTTGAAAAATCAAGGTTTTTCTTTTGCACCATAAGGTATATAAACTTTTCATCATATTTTAAAGAAAGAGCAATATTACCGCTATTCGCCACAACGTCGTCATCTCTCCACTCGGATATATCACCATCTACATAGCAAATCGACTTTTCACTTCCTGGGTCAAAGGAAAGAAGTCCAAAATACTGCCCGTTTGTCTGGTAATCTGACCAATAAGGCGACCTTTCCTCGTTTATGGCATAAAGGGTGTTGGAAGACCGCCTTGCCCATTCATCCTGCCAGGAAAAAACGCATCCGCCGTTTAATCCTGCCATTTTTATATCCTCCCAACAATCAGCAAGAGCAATCCCCTGTTCTTTTTCTGAAACCTTGCTGTATACTCCATGGCTATCTATCGTTTCGTGCTCTGCATTTCTCCCTGACGATATACCAAATTCCGAAACAACAACGGGCATACTGTGGTGAGCCTTGAGCATAGAAAAATATGTTCTGTAATCATTAAGACTTCCGTTTTCGTTATACCAAATAAGATTCTCGCTTAAGCCAAACACACCAAAATCTATGATATGCTGAAGCAAGTCCGTCTGAAACGGAAAAACATGGTATGACGCAAACTGTCCAGAAAGAAACTTATTTGTTGAGATTATATTTTCTGCATCTATGTTTGCATACTTTATATAAAGTCTTGCAACATCTTCGGGATATGTAAACGGATCTGTAGACGGATAATTGGAAAAAGCAACAAGCCGTTGGCTTTTGTATTTGTTTGTTTCATATTCAACAAGCTTGTCCCCTGCGGTTGCAAGCATCATTTCAAAGGGTGATGCTCCATCTTTTGCACACAAATACTCACCGTTATAAGAAAGTTCCGAATTACTATATTTTTCGTTGGTATATGCCACAGTAGAAGGTTCCCAATCAACCCCGATAATATATCCAATAACCCAATTCGATACATCGTATTTAAACGTACCTGTAGCAGATTCAGCTTTTCTGCCTAATTGAATTTTTTTTCTTCCGTGAACGACATCAACGGCAACTCGGATGTTGTAAACAAGATTTTCTGCAATATTTTCATCAAATGCATCTCTGTGAGAAAACTGTATATAGTCATTGACGGGTATGCCCTGCATAAGATAAAGCGGACTTTGATTGCCATGGTTATAACTGTAAAACGCCTTGTAAAACGCCTCCGACTGCACGCTGTAAACACGAATAGTATTTGCACCCATCTCCTTGATTTGTTCAAACCATTTAATATATGTTTCTTCATCTATTGCATAGTCAGAGGACCATTGTGACGGAAGCCCAGAACCCAAATTTACGCCCTTAATCTCAAAATTTACAAACCTGCCGTCTTCTTTTATTAAAATATCTGCATCTTCTGTTTTTATAAACACTTCAGGCAATTTTTCATCAAAAGAAATATACCACCCAAAGTTATAGTACGCAAAGTCAAACGCAAAAAGGAGAACAATAATTAAAGATACAATAATAATATATTTTTTCATATACTTTGCCTCCTTTTGTCAGTTCCTAATAATTATAGTTTTTAACCTTTGATTCTGCACTGTATTGCCTTAGTGTTTCTATGTTGTCTTTCATCCATTCGTGTCGGTTTTTTATGTATTTCTTAAGCTGGCCAACTGCATCATCATAAGAGTGAAGATTTCTGTAAAAATCAAAAAGCCTGTCCCATTCAGGTCTGAATGTATGTCCCCATCTTTCAAAGTTTCTGTCAATTGCAGGTCCTAAATATTGTATTACACCGTCTATATATGAATTCATATACTCTTCGTTTAAATACTTTTCTTCCAATTCGTAGTAGCGGTCTATTACTTTATTCACAAATTCCTCATCTTTGAAAAGCATATCGTACCAAAGTCCGTCCTGAAGCGAGAAAATTCTGTAACTTGTTTCATTTTCCTGATAGTTGTCAAAGGCATTGTTAAAATCCCACACGCACATATGGAGCTTTCCGTCCACACCTTTATAGACATATGTAGATTTACTTCCTGCGTCATAGTTGCTGGTAAATTCGTTTATTAAAAAATAGTCCACAAAGGAATTCACATCAATATATTTTTCATAACCATAATCTTGACTGTCATAATCATAAGAATAAAGTGCTTTTTCAAACGCTGAAAAATCATCGCATATACCGCTTGCAAGTTGTGGTGTTAAATTACTGTTTCCTGGATATACAATATTGATTTTACTTTCACTTTTATATGTGTAATTGCTGAAATTGTTAATGTTTTTAAGTTCAGTGTTACTGCCTCGGTCAAGCCTTAACAGATAACCGGAAAAAGAATTGTCCTTTTTGTTGACAGAAAGGCTAAGCCTTGCGCCTTCTTTCCCTGCTGTTATTGTTTCAGTCAAAAGATAAAGTCCCTGATATTCACCATTTAAAATAAGTTCGCAAAAACGCACATTGGGTGCATATCCCATAATTTCGCCTGCAATATTATAGCAAACGTAATTCCTGACAAGTGTTTTATCAAGATATGGTCCGTGAAGTGCCCATTCATGATGAACATCCATTCCCATGAGACTTTGGGGATTGTTAAGTCCCTCATTTGTTATCAACTTTATAATATAACCCTTTTTTTCAAAATGTCTTGACGAATTTCCGCGTATACGGATCCTTACATCACTTGATACTTCAGGCATGTCAGTTGTATGATTCCTTGTGCCTTGGTTGTCCACAACTGCAATTTTTGAAAGTATAGTTTCCTCGCCCGTTTCAGACATTGTATATTCTATGGTGTGTCCTCCCGGAGCATTCAAAATTACCTCACCGGGTATTGTTTTGCCGTCAGTATCTATTTTAATAATAGGAAGATGCGTACACAGACTTCCGTCCGTATGAGTGCAATCTGTCTTTATTTCTGCCTCTATGTGCTGGTGGTATCTTTCCCCGTTATCTTCAGGCATCATAAAACTTATCACAAATACCGCAATCAGCGCCAGGGCTATTGCCGATAAGCCTGTTATTTTATATTTCAACCCTGTCGCCTCCTTTTAGCCAAAAATAAATAATTAGTTTGAAATTTCGTCGTTTTGCATTACGGTATTTACATATTCAATGTTTCCGATTTTGTAAACCTCATCACAAATACCAATATTGTTTTTTCTTTCAGCCTGGGAAAGCAATTTTTGAGTAATTTCATAAATAAACTCAATAGATGTGTCGGTTGAGTTTTTAACACGGAGCACCGCTTTTGCCCCGAAAAACTTATAAATAATTGCCTGAACTTGTGCCTCTTTTGTTCTGGCTCCACGGATTATAACAAGCATACGATTGTTATTTTTGATTGCACCGAATAAAAGGAGCAATATAAACACCAAAGCACTACCTATTCCTGCTACAACAAAATCGCCGACACCACAGCAAATACCCACAATAATTGTCCAGAATATGTAAACGGTGTCTCTTGAATCTTTAATAGCAGTTCTGAAACGTACAATCGAAAGTGCACCCACCATACCAAGGGATAGTGCCACATTGTTGCCGATAACCGTCATAACCATTGATGTGAGAACAGTGAGTACTACAAGGGATACATTAAACTTTTTACTGTAAATTGTGCCTCGATGCGAAATCATATAAGATATAAATATCACAAACCCCAAAATACCCGAAACCAAAATATTTGCAGCAATCTGCTCCCAACTAAGGGTTGTCTGGTCCTTTATCAAGTTGAAAATCTGACTTCTCATTTATAAAATCTCCTTTAACTTATATTTCTGCATAGCTTTGCTGTCTTGCCAGTGCATATTTACTGACTGATAGCTCGCTTTTATTGATGCTGTTTATAAACTGCCTGATATAATCAAGCAAAAACCCATTGAATTTAACCTCCAAAACAACATTGAACTTGTCCAGCACAGGATACATAACAAGATTTTCTGAAAATAAATCAAAGTTTGTTTCTGTTGCAATGATATTGTTGTCGAATGTTATCCTGATTTTGTTTTCCTTTGCTATATAAGCTTTTCTGTTGTACTGCACAATGGTTTTCGGACGATAGCATTTATAATGCATAAGTCCATAGCACTCTTTTGCAAAATCTTCTTTGTATTTCAAAAGCACCTCATATTTTCCTTTTATCAAATCCTCGGCGTCTTCCTTTGACATGCGAAGTGAGCGTTTTTTCTGGTTAGCACCTTGCTTTTGTTTCATTTCCAGCATGGCAAAATCATGCTTTGGATCGTAAATTCTTAAGCGTATTTTACGTCTTGTTTCCAACCCATCAAGCTTTTCAAAAAAATCGTCATCATAAACCGTGTCAAAGTACAAAGACCTTATGATATATCCGTCTATACCGTTATGCTCGTCCTGAATCATCAACCCGTCCAGATAGTGCGATTTATTCCGAAATTCTTCAATGCTTATTAAAAATTTCTTTTCCTCTCTCGTTACAACATTCATAAAAATCCCCTTTTACAAAAAGAAAACTGCAACAATAGAAAGTCTTGAAAAGACCCTTATCATTGCAGCTGGACTGGCATAGCATAAAGCCTTAGCCTCTTTGCTTTGCGTCATCGGCTTTCGCCGATTTTGCTAAATATTTATCTAATGACTATTCTAACACAATGAACCGTCTTTGTCAAACAAATTTTAATTCTTGGCAAAAACCCAAAGAGTTTCTTTAACGTCTTCCTTATTTTCATCAAGCTTATGAACGCTGAGTATCACGGTTTCACCACTAACTTTTTTGTAGCTTATCTTAGGAATATTTCCTTCAGCTATTTGTCTTTTAATTGCATCATAATTTAAAAAGCTCATAACTGCCCTGTGGAAATCAGGGTGTACAGTGTCTGTGATGTATTTCGCCAATAACTTCGAGAAGTTTTCTTCATCTTCTTTGTATCCAAGATAAGACGGCATAAGAATCCGGTGAGCATTGTCAGTATCCAAAGAGACTCTGTAAATTCCGTTATAATGCTCCTTAAGGATAGATAGCATAGTGTCAATTTCTCTGATTCCAGTTTTAGTTTGAACATAACTCTTGTCCCCATCACTTGATACACAACTCTGTTCTTTGTTCTGATAATACTGAGCTTTCGCTTCATACATTCTGATTTCAGCTTCCCGAACCATTTCTTCACAGTTTGTATTTTGATTTCTGTAGGACATACCGATTGCCACATTATATCCCATGGGCTTCAACTGCTCTATGAACGTATTAATGTTCTTTTTGATATGTTCCTGCTTTGTATTTTGGGCAAATACCAAAAATTCGTCCCCGCCCATACGATAAACACTATGCCCGTAGAATACCTCCTTTAACGAGTTTGCAATATAGATAAGCATTTCATCGCCTGCAGCATGTCCGTATTTGTTGTTTCTGATATGAAGCTCGTTAACATCAATATAAACACAAGAAAACTCTTCCGGCTTTTCCTCATCAAAAACAAGAATATCCTTTTTATATGCGACACGATTTAATGCTCCGGTAAGGGAATCGGTTGTTGCTGCAAGTTCGGTTTTGTTAAGATGCTTTTTGTTGTATATAGCAATAGAAAAACAAACAGCAACATCTTCAATAAGTTTTCTGATAGCAGAACTTTTCTTCGGGTTAATCGTACCAAGAATGCTGACATGGTTGTTCTTGTCCGAGATAATCGCAAAAGATACATCTTTGATACCTTTATTTAACAAAAAGTGATATAATTCCGGATTCGTTTTCAAAAGGTGTCCATTGGGAATAATTTGCATAAATCCGGTAGATAAATCATTCGCATGAACATTTGCAGCATACCTGAAAAGCTCACCGATAAAATATTTTCTTTCATCTCCCAATAAACTTTTTTCTTTCAAAGAAGGTTTGATATAATAATAATCTTCCCCGTCGGTATCCGCAAAAAAGCAAGAACGAGCACTTGAAAATTCTTTTATTCTTTTCAAAGCCGAGTTTATATTTTCGTGCTGTTGGTTTATTTCCAAAAGGAGATGTCTGATAGTCGAAGACTCTGAATTTAATTTTGCTCTGTTTTTCTCGCTCTTTAATATCACTTCAAGATAAACAGAAAGAATCAAAACAATGATGGCAAAAATAAAAATCAAGTTTTTTGATATTTTATGAGTTTCTGCAAACACCTGAGATTCATAACGTGCAAGCATAATACCCCAGTTAAAGTCCTCAAGCGTAGAAAAATGAACATACAAATCTTCTCCTGTGAAGATTGATTTAAACGAGCTGTAACCCTTATCGTTATTAGCCAACGCCTCATAAGAATATCCGTCATTGTATTCTCTGTCTTTAAAATTTGACAGCTCACCAGGGTTCTTGTCTATCGTATCTATGACAAATTTCCCCGTTTCTTTATCATAAACAAAAAGCTGAGCATCAAGTTCTTTTGCCATGTTGTTATACTTTTCGCCAATTATATCAAGAGGAATTACGCCGTATAAAATGCCAACTGTTTTTTCGTTTACCTTGATTGGAACTGCGCTCCTTATAAGTTCTTTTCCGTCACCTGTAAGATCAGGAATTCTTCCGCTTATATATTCTCCGCGCACCAATTCTTCTTCAAAAGAAATTTTTCCGTTCAAATCAATTGCGCCCATTTTGGTAACAAAAGTGTTGTCGGAATTTAATATACCGATATTAGAAATCAAACCAATAGGTTTAAACGATTCAAACATGAGATTGTAGCTTTCGCCGTCTGAGTAAAGCTTTGCTGCAAAGTTTGCCATAGTAACAAGATTTTCTCTGTCCGATTTTAATTGCAAGGTCAAGTCGTCTTTAATCTGTCTTGTCTGGATATGGAGCATTTCATAAGCATCATCCTCAGCCTTAATATAAAAAGATATAACCATAGCAAAAAAGACTGCACATATTAAAACCGCAGTGACAATGGTATATAAAATGTTATTTTGTCTTTGTTTTTTTCTTTCGTATGTTGTCGCCATTTATCCGTATCTTCTTTCACAATGTAATCAAAATATAATATTTATTTTTATTATACTACTGCTTTACACATTTTTCAAGTGTCTATCTTCCTTTTTTTACGTTTAAATCAAAATGGCAATATCTACAATCAGATATTGCCATTTTAAACACTGTTTTTAGTCTGTAAGGTTGTCAAAATATCCTTGTACCAATACTATTGGTGTACCCTTGTCGCCGGAGCCACTTGTAAGGTCGCAAAGCGAACCAATCAAGTCCGTCAGACGACGTGGTGTTGTGCCCTGAGATGCCATGTTACCCACCAAGTCATTGTCCTTTTCACGAATTGCTGTCTCGATTGCTTTTTTAAGTTCTTCACCTTTCAAATCAGCAAAATCATTGTCTGCAAGATATTTGAGTTTAAGTTCGTTCGGTGTTCCCTCGAGACCCTTGGTATAAGCAGGTGATACAACAGGGTCAGCAAGCTCCCAGATTTTGCCCACCGGGTCTCTGAATGCACCATCACCATAAACCATAACTTCCATATGCTTTCCTGTACGTTCAAGGAACCGCTTTTGGATATCATTTACCATATCAAAGCATTCATTGGGAAACAGCTTGATTGCATCTTCAGTAGATTTATTTGAACCCAAAAGACCATACTTGGAATTATATCCACTTCCGTTTACAGGTTGAGTCAGTATTTCATCAAGCCCCACAACACATTTAGCACCGGCATCTTTCAAGATACGCTTTGTGCGAACTCTGCTGTGTATGTCACAGTTAAGCACGCTGTCTGTGTATCTAAGGATAACCCTGGGGTCATTTGCCAGAATGATTTCCGCTTCTGCACCGCATGAACGAATCAAATCGCCATAATACTTTATATAGTCCACACCTGTGAAAGGATGAGGGTTTTCGCCGAAGAGTTCGCGATATTTTTCCTCAGTCAGGACATCAGAATAGGGGTTGATTCCCGCCTCATCCAACTGGTCAAGTGATACAAGTGCATTGCCCACCTCATCACTAGGATAATTGAGCATAAGAACAATCTTCTTTACACCCTTTGCAATACCACGCAGGCATATAGCAAACCTGTTGCGGCTGAGTATGGGGAAGATTACACCGATTGTCTCACCGCCTAATTTATTTTTAACATCCTCTGCAATAGCATCAACAGACGCATAGTTGCCCTGAGAACGTGCAACAACCGACTCGGTTATGGCAACAACATCTCTGTCGCGAAGTTCAAACCCCTCTGCCTCTGCTGCCTCTATAACGCTGTTTACCACGATTGCCGCCATATCATCACCCTCACGGATAATGGGGCATCTTATACCTCTGGAAATAGTTCCTACTTTTCTTGCCATAGAAATATCCTCTCCGTTCTTGACTTTTTGTTACATTGTAATTATAATACAAATATATATATTAGTAAAGCAGATAAAACTTACTACAGTGATAAGGAGTGCTTATATGAAAACAAAGCTTGATTATTACCGGATTTTCTACGAAACTGCCCGTTTTGCATCCTTTTCTGCCGCAGCACAGCATTTATATATTTCCCAATCTGCCATATCTCAATGCATAAGACAGTTGGAACAAGATTTAAACATCCAGTTGTTTGTACGCTCACGTAAAGGTACCACCCTTACAAAAGAGGGTGAATTGTTTTTCCAAAAAATCGAAACCGCAATGCAGGCCATCGAACAAGGCGAATCCCTGCTTGAACGCTTGCAACACATCGAAAGTGGTGCTCTGACCATAGCTGCAGGCGATACCATAACTTCACACTTCTTAATGCCTTTTTTAGAGAAATTCCACGAAACCTATCCCGGTGTACGCATCGAGATGTCCAATTCATACTCGTCTCAAATGCTGCATCTCGTAAAACAAGGCAAAGCAGATTTGGCTTTTGTAAATCTCCCTGTCGTAGACGATGAATTATGCATAAAACCCTGCCTTGAGATACATGATATTTTTGTCTGCGGTCCAGAGTTTAAGACAAAGTCCAGCTACTCACATTCAGAAATCGCCCAACTGCCTCTTATTCTTTTAGAAAAAAAATCTTCTTCAAGGCGATTTTTGGACAGAACTTTCAGAAAAAATCAAATTGAGCTTGTTCCTCAAATCGAGCTTGCTGCATATGATTTGCTCATCCGGTTTGCCTCTATTCACCTGGGGGTTGCCTGCGTAGTTAAAGAATTTTCACAGGAAGCCCTTGATAACGGACTAATCAAACCCCTTAATTTAGACAATCCTCTGCCACCCCGCAGCATAGGCTGTGCATACATGAATGATGGTTCGTTGTCTTTGGCTGCAAAAGCATTCTTAAATCTTATTGGAATTGTAATATAATTAAAACCCCGGCACAGATTGTGTCGGGGTTCTTTAAATTTCCTTAGCTTGCATTCTTTATCTGCAATCTCAAGCGGTCTGCAATCATTGCTATAAATTCTGAATTGGTGGGTTTGCCCTTTGATGTTGCAATGGTATAACCAAAGATGGAGTCCAGAACATCTGTGTCACCCCTGTCCCAAGCGACCTCTATTGCATGGCGTATTGCCCTCTCAACACGGCTTGGTGTTGTGCGGAAATCCTGCGCAACTGTTGGATAAAGAGTTTTTGTTATGGAATTGATTACATCCAGATTATCTATAACAAGCATTATTGCATGACGAAGATACTGATAACCTTTAATATGGGCAGGAATACCTATTTCGTGAATAATTTCTGTAACCATAGTCTCGACGTCAATATGTTCGTCAGATGTGTACTTTTTGCTCAAACTCATACCGGCTTTCTTGTTCTCACCTATGTCACAAAGACGTTTTATTGTGTTGCGTAAATTATCACTGCCTATAGGTTTTACCATATAGTAACTAGCCCCTAAGTTTATGCAATCCTGAGCAGTTCTGTCCTGTTTGAATGTAGACAAAACAATAACTTTAGGCATGTGGAAGTTTTCAAATTCCTTTTTCTTGCTCTTAAATCTTTCAAGAATTCCTATCCCATCAATATTAGGCAACACCACGTCCATTATGACCACATCAGGCTTTAGTATATCGACTTTTTCAATAACCTGGTATCCATTGCTCACTATATCACACACATTGATTTTAAAATCTCCCGAAAGACTGCGGCTTAAAATTTCTGCATATTCTATGTCAGCATCTGCAATTAGTACATTAATCTGTTTTTCCATGTTTTTTGCTCCTTTTTTCTAAAATTTTCCAATTACAGTTAGATTATAACCAAGTGCAACAAATTTGTCAAGTACTTTTTTCCACTTTTTTCCAAATTTTTTATTAGATATAGTGGTGTCTGTCACCAAATGTCACAATATGTTGTATGCAGCATGATAATGTCATAGGATGTTAAAATACTTAAAATATAAATCTTTTATGCCTTTTTTCGTTCAACAATGTACTGATTTGCAAGTATCTCAAGGCCATCATCAATTGGCTCAAGCTCTTTAAACTCCGGATATTTGTGTTTTAACGCACCTTCTAAAACCCTATCACAAAGTTCGGGGTTTTTAGGAAATAATGGTCCATAAAGATATGTTCCCATTGTGTTTTTATACACAACACCTTCACTTCCGCTCACGCCATCATTGCCGTAGCCTTTTATAACCTTGCCAAGCGGGGTATAGTTGCCTATATCGGTTTTGCCACTATGATTTTCAAAGCCTACAACCTTTTGCGTTAACCCATCCACTTCAATAATAGCGTCACCAAACATTCTTTTGTTATTGGATTGCTCCTTTGTATAAATATCTAATATTTCAAGACACTTTTGTTCTTTTCCATTTTTTTCGCGGTATTTACCAAGCAGCTGATAACCACCGCAAACCGCCACAACTGAACCGTCGTTCTCTACAAACGCCTTCAGTTGCTCTTTTTTTTCAAGAAGTCTTTTTAAAACTATATCCTCCTCGCGTTCCAAACCACCGCCTATAAAAATTATATCTGTATTTAAAAAATCAATATCAGCATTTTCTGCTGTAAAATCTACAACTTCAACACCAATATTTCTCCACTCAAGTCTCTTGCGCAGACACTCAACATTCCCTTTGTCCCCATATAAGTTCAAAAGGTCAGGATAAAGATGCAATATGTTTATTTTATAATCATACATTTTTATTTTTCTCCTTTTCCGATTGTAGCTCTGTCAATATACCTTCAGTAGAAAAGAGCATTGTATAATTTACCAAAACATAGCAAACCTCTGACTCGCCAGAAATCGCACAGCTGGAAATAAAACTTTTTATATCTTCAGTAATAACATCACATTTTACATCTGCATATTTAAAACGAAGTGCCACATCATATCTGCGCGAACCCGAAATAATCAGTCTGTTAAGATTTTCATCAGCCAAATTCTCAAAAGCCACATCCCATAACCAAGAAACATCTGTGCCATCACTTGGCATGTCGTTTACAGCAATAATAACATCTTTTTTCCGCACATCCTGCATAACCGTCTGTATAGCCTGATTAAAGCCTGCCGGATTCTTTGCTAAATTTAATACAAAAGGTTTACCTAAATCAAACTCCTGCATTCTTCCTATCTGTGGTTTGTAGTTATTAAGAGCTTTTTCAAATGATTTTGTTTTGACATCTAAAAGGTTTATAGCCCCAAATGTCGCAAGAACATTATATATATTATAAAATCCTTTATAATTTAAGCTTATACTTTCACCATTAAGTGAAAAACTAAGCCCATCTTTCAAATTTACGTTTTTTGCTTCAAAATCAATTTCAGGACGTTTGTTGCCACAATTGGGACAAAAATAATCACCAAGCTGACTATAATGATAATAGTTATACTTTTGTTCCGCTCCGCAAACTGAACAAAATCTGCCATCTACAGCATGGTCTCTTTGAGGCAAAACTTCTTCGCTTATTCCGTAATAATAAACCTTTCCCCCATAATCAACACCAAAACCCGAGCTTACAGGGTCATCACCATTCAAAAGTAAGGTTGGCTCATTTGCTGATTTAAAGGCATTTTTCATAACATCCATCAGGGTTTCTATCTCGCCATATCTGTCAAGCTGGTCACGGAACAAATTGGTCACAATAACAATATCCGGCTTTATATATTTAAAAACCTTTGTGGTATATGCCTCATCAACCTCCAGACAGGCAAAATCCGCACTGAATTTGCCAAACCAGTTGCAACTAAGTGCAAAGGCTGTAGCAACACCGCTTATCATATTGGCACCCAGATTGTTGCATACTACCTTATATCCACTCTTTACGAGTGCGCTGTAAAGCAAATTGTTTGTGGTGGTTTTACCGTTTGTTCCGCAGGTTACAATAACCTTATTTTTTATACAGCATTCAAGTCTGGCTATTAAATCCGGGCAAATTTTAAGTGCGATAGCTCCCGGACCTGAGGAAGACTTCTTACCCATAAGCCTTCCTGCTATGGCAGAAAGTTTTGCCACCCAAACAGCAAGCAATTTTCTCATTTATATTATCTCCTTTGTGAACTTTTGTTTTCTTTTGAATATTATACTCTTTTATGCAAAAAAAAACAATAGGGATTGAGAAAAAATCCCTATTGTCTGGTATTTTCTTCTTACTCAAAGCCATATTCATAAACGTTTATAAATTTAATCTTATCCAGCGGACACACTATAATATTATTAGTCCCATTCTCCTGAATAGCGACAAAGTCCTTTCCAACTTCACGAAGACGTCCCAGTTTTTCCATATGAACATTGTCACCAAACAGAAATTCCATTTTAACATATTTTCCCATTTGACCGCACAAATATCCCGAAACACCCATGTTACCACAATTTCCGCTCATGGGGGGTGACATCATTTGTCTTTGATATCTGTTTGCGGACATCATCTGATTGCGGTTCATCTGGCCCTGGGCAAAATAACCCATTATAGGGTCGCGTCTGATACCTCTTTCACTCTCCTCAATTCTTTCATTGTTTGCATTGGTACTATTAGTTACAGTGTTTGGGTTTTGATTTGATGTCTGCGTGCCCGTTCCGCTCCTATCACCCAACATATTTTCTGTATCCATTTCATAAACTCTCCGCCCTGATAACCCAACAGATGTGGCATTAGAACCCGGTGGTATAACCACCATGGACTGTTCATTGGGCCACGGCGGATTGGGATTCTTTTTGGTCATGCCGTATCTTCGCACAAACTCCAACTCCTTTCATTGATTATATCCTCTAAACATAATATGCAAATCAATTTTTTTTGAAACAAAAATGAATAAAAATTTTATACATGCGCAATACTATTGTTGAGATAAATCCAACACGGAGTTTTCTTAATTTCAAAAAGGAGTGAATTTAAAATGTCAAACAACAAAGAAAATCAGAACAAGGAAAATCAGAACAATCGCAACGAAAATAAAAACGACAACAAGAACAACAAAAATAACAATAACAACAATAACAGATAATGTAAATTGTATTAAAAAAAGGCCCTATAGGCCTTTTTTTAATATACATATAGGTATTTCATACTATAATTCATTCTCTTCTGTCACATAATATTCAAGAAGGGAGTGACCATATGAAATTCAGGAAAAAGTTGATTTTTCCATTGATTTTCTCTCTTATTTTTTCGGTTACAGCTTCACATGGAATTGAGAACAGTTCCTATGGTGGCAACTTCGATGCAATTCCTGTTGTTTCTTCGGGAATGTCCGATATAATGGTAATCCCTGGTGGAAAAAGCATCGGAGTCACCCTGAGTACTGACGGGGTTATGATAATTAACCTAGTACCAATTATTTGCAATGACGGTCACGAGAAATCCCCTGCCAAAGACGCAGGTCTTAAAATCGGTGATATCATAAAAAACTTTGACGGCAAAAAGATTTGTGATGTAAGCGACCTGAGTCAGGCAATTTCAACCTCCAGCGAACAAAGTTCCAGTATAACCGTCAGCCGCAACAACAAAACAATAACAACCATGATTTCACCCACACCATCCAAAGAGGATGGAACTCTTAAAATAGGTGCATGGGTGAAAGATGCCGCATCAGGAATTGGCACCCTGACCTTTTATAATCCCGAAACACATTTTTTTGCTGCCTTGGGGCATGGAATAACCGACACAGAATCGGGAAATATTCTTGCCATTGACAGCGGAGATATTTTAAACTCAACAATAGTTTCCGTAGATAAAAGCGAAAAGGGTGCACCCGGTGAACTGAAAGGTGTTTTTTCTGAAAACGATACTGTCATTGGACGCATAACAGCCAACACAGAACAAGGAATTTGCGGTATGGTTTCAGAAAATTTCAGTATTGAACATGAAGCTGTTCCACTTGCAAAAAAACAAGATATAACTGTGGGTAATGCCTATATTTTGGCCAATATACAAGGCAACAAAATTGAAAAATTTGACATTGAAATTTCAAGGATTCTTCCGGAACATGACACTTCTTCAAAAAATATGATAATCAAAATAACCGATAAAAATTTACTCGAAAAAACCGGTGGAATTGTTCAGGGCATGAGTGGTTCACCCATAATACAAAACGGCAAACTGGTAGGTGCTGTGACGCATGTCTTTGTCAGCGACCCCACCAGAGGATATGGGATATTTATTGAAAACATGCTTTCAGAAGCAGAGAAAACTAAACCATAAAACCCAAAAACAAAGGGAGTTGTAGCAAAACAATTTTGTTTTACTGCGACTCCACTTCTTTTTTTCGATATTGTTTTGCTGAAATTCCTGTGCATTTCTTAAAAGCCTGACAAAAATATGCAAAGCTTGAAAAACCACAAGCTTCCGAAATTTCACCTATTGAGCAATCATCTGCAGCCAACATTTTTTTTGCAACGGCAATTCTTGTGGTCAGTATGTATTCCATGACGGTTATTCCCATCGTTGCCTTAAATTTTCTGCACAAATGATGCTTGCTGACATAGGCCGACCCACAGATCTCATCAAGTGAAATTTTGTTGGAATAGTTTAAATTTATGTATTCAATAGCCTTTGATACGCAATCCGGAGATGCACAGATATTTTCAGTAGAATATTTTTCAATATATGTCATCAGTTTTAAGTAATAACAGATAAAATCAGGAGCCAACTCAAGTTTGTGAGCTTTATTTGCCTCCAAAAACGCCTCTTCCACCTCTGTCATAATATTTTCCGGTAATTGAGAATAAAGAACTGTTTTCTCATTAAATTGCTTATAAAAACTGCTGTCTTTTGGCACCACTTCAAGAATTTTTCTAAAAGTTTCTTGTGAAACAAAAATTTTATTTCTGATATATTCCTGTGGAACATCGGGCAATGTATAGTGATATATGTTAGGCCCTATATAGCACAAGGCACCCTTTTTTATTGGCAGCAATTTATCATGAAAAACAATGTTTCCACCATCAGAGCACATATGAATAATCATGTGACCGTCAATGCGATTCCATATTTTGTAAAGTGAATCACGGCCTTTTTGCTGAACAATAATTTCCATTCAAAAGCCCCCTTTTTCTATATATAACAATAATATAACATAAAAGGACAAAAAAGTCAATGCAGCTAAATTATTTAGCAATTTCTTGATATTTATAACCATAGTTTTGTTATATAATGATATGTAATATAGCATCGAAAGGAGTATCGTTATATGAATAAAGAAAAATACAATGGAATTATCCCTGCATTTTACGCCTGCTATGACGAAAATGGTGGCATCAGTATCGAAAAAACCAAAGAACTTGCACACCATATGCTTAGCAAAGGGATACACGGATTATATGTAGGTGGTTCATCAGGAGAATGTATCTACCTTACAAAAGAGGAACGCAAACAAATTTTAGAATGCGTTATGGAAGTAGTAAAGGGAAAAATAACAGTAATTGCACACGTTGCGTGCAACAACACTGCCGACAGCATGGAACTTGCGCGTCATGCAGAATCTTTGGGTGTAGATGCAATAGCAGCTATTCCACCTATTTACTTCAAATTGCCTGAACACGCAATTGCAAAATACTGGAATGATATTTCTTCCGCTGCACCAAATACAGATTTTATTATTTACAATATTCCCCAGCTTGCCGGAGTTAATCTGACACCCGCTTTGCTTAAGGTAATGCTTGAAAATCCCAAAGTAATCGGTGTGAAAAACAGTTCTATCCCCGCTATGGATATCCAGTCTTTCAAGTCAATCGGCGGAGAGGACTTTGTTGTTTTCAATGGTCCTGACGAACAACTTATATCAGGCCTTACTATGGGAGCAAGCGGTGGTATTGGCGGAACCTATGGAGCTATGCCTGAACTTTATCTGAAAATTTATCAACTCGTAAAGGACGGAAACATTGAGGCTGCCCGCAAACTGCAGTACAAAGCAAATGATATTATAGTTGATTTGTGCAGTTGTCACGGCAATATGTATGCTGTCATCAAAGAAGTTATCCGTGTGCGTGAGGGCTTGGATTTAGGCGGCGTGCGTGCACCATTGGCAAATATAACCGTTGAAGATGCAGAAAAAATCAAACAGTTTGCACACAAGATAGATGCTATCTTAGCCGAAATATAAAGAATGAGGAAAATACAATGCAAAAAGAAAAATTGACACAAGCACAAGAATGGATTCGTTCCGAATTAAAAAGCTGTACCGATTTTTGGTTAACCAAAGGAATCGATGAAAAACACGGCGGCGTATATACCTGCCTTGACCGTAAAGGTGATATCTTTTCAACCGATAAAAGTGTCTGGATGCAAGGCAGATGCGCATGGACATTTGCATGGCTTTGTAATCTTTATGGCAAAAGAACAGATTGGATGAATGCCAGCAAAAGCTGTTTGGATTTTATGGAAAAATACTGTTTTAATCAGGATGCAGGCAATCGCATGTATTTTACTGTAACAGAGGACGGCAAACCCCTGCGTCAAAGAAGATATTATTATTCCGAGAGCTTTTATGCCATTGCAAACGCTGAATATTACGGCCTTACAGGTGATAAAAAATATCTTGAAAGGGCATTAACGGCTTACAATACATATCTTCGGTTGTTCCGTGGCGAACCCGATCCTGTAAATATGCCGCCCAAGACAATCCCCTCCACCCGCTCAATGCGCAGTTTTGGATTGCCAATGATATGTTTGAATATAACAAATGTATTGATGAGAGTTGACAAAGAAAATCACTCTTTGTATCACAAAATAGCTGAGGAATGTATTAATGACATTTTCTCATACCATTATCATCCGGAGCTTAAGTGCACTTTGGAAAACGTGGGACTTGACGGAAAAGCACACCTCGAGTATACCGAGGGTCGTATAGTGAACCCCGGTCATGACATTGAGGCAGTATGGTTCCTTCTGGAGTACGCAAAAACAAAAGGCGATGCTCAACTTGTAGAGAAAGCAGAACAAATTTTCCAGCAGGCAATTTCAGCCGGATGGGATGATGAATTCGGCGGTTTGCTCTATTTTGTTGACGCCTTGGGAAATCCGCCCGAATCCTACGAGCATGATATGAAGCTTTGGTGGCCGCATAATGAGTTGATTATTTCTTCTTTAATGCTTTATCGTGACACACAAAAAGAAGAATATCTTGATTGGTTTTTCAAAACCCTTGATTATTGCAAGAATCACTTTGCAGACGAAACATATGGCGAATGGTATGGTTATCTGCGACGGGACGGCAAACCCACTATGCCTCCATGCAAAGGCTCAACATTCAAAGGTCCATTTCATCTGCCCCGTATGCTTGGCATGGCAGATACACTTATAACTGAAATATTAAACAAAGAAACGAGGTAATTAAATATGAAAGTAGTTAACACATCTGTAATTTATGAAAACCCCCTTCCCCAATTATGCAGCAAACAAAGTTTCTTCCCATTCCTCTGTGAATTAAAGGACGGAACAATTGCGGCTGTTGTAGTCATCGGTCAGGCTTTTGAAAGCGTGGACAGCTCAAGCTATATATGTTACAGCAAGGATAAAGGCATCACATGGAGCAAACCACAGCCAATGTTTGATTGTTGCGGAGAAAACAGTAAGCTTACAGATTATTGCAAAGTTTCCGCCCTTCCTGATGGTCGACTTATTGCCATAGGATACACATATTTGCGTGATAATCCCGAACTCCCCATTGGAAATCCTGAAAATGGCGGCACCTTGGATGATTTTGTTTTCTTTTCCATTTCAGAGGACAACGGAAAAACATGGTCGGAAATGACACATATAGAATGTGCTTGGGGTCCCCACGTTGAAGCTTCAGCACCAATTACTGTTTTGCAGGACGGAACATGGATTACTCCAATCACTGGTTTTCCGGACTGGAATGGAAATATGCATGGAAAACATTGCGGAAGAGCACTTCGTTCAGAAGACCAGGGTAAAACCTGGAATGATGATTCAATCTGTATGGATTTCAACGATAATGCCACCACTTGTTATGAACAAAGAATGTGTCAGCTTGAATCTGGAACAATCATTTGTATCGGTTGGAACGAAAACACACTCACCGGCGAAAGATTGGAAAACCATTACACCGCATCCTTTGACAACGGAAAAACATGGACAGAACCCATCTCTACTGGAGTTTTGGGACAGGCATCTTCCGTTTGTGCAATAGGCGGAGAAAAGCTTCTGGCACTGCACGCTGTAAGACGTGACACGGACAACCCCGGTGTCTATGCATATATAGTTGATTTTTCAGAAAAAACATGGAAAGTAATTGACCAGGAAATCGTCTGGAAACCTGATTTTTCCATTAAAAAAGACGAAAAAATGGCAGATATTTTTTCATTCCTGAAATTCGGTCAGCCCGGTGCCATCCTTTTGAGTGACGGTGATGTAATGATGTCCCATTGGTTTGCAAAAGAAGGACAGTATAAAACCGTTGCAACACGTATCAGTTTGTAAAAATTTGATTTCAATATCAATCAACCAAAGCAAAAGCACCCTCCATTTATAAGGTGGGTGCTTTTGAGTATTGTTTTTGGTATTCTGCGATGTAATATTAAAATGAGATAATTGTCACCAGATACCCTTTTCGATGAATAATTAATTATATTTGCAGATTTGTCCTTGACATTTTATCCAATAGTATGTTATACTGACTAAGCTGATTTTTAAATCTGCGGCTGTGGCGGAATTGGCAGACGCGCTAGACTTAGG
>JAZSFF010000035.1:0-3665 GCA_045532055.1 Clostridia bacterium | reverse complement strand
TTTCGTTGTTTTTTATATTCAAAAATGTCTGTTTCCACCTTTTACGCGGTTACATAGCCCGCTATGCGCCCTTGAAAAAGGAGCAAACATCCTACTTTTGCTCTATAAAAAACTAAACGATATAAATTAAAACAGCTTCTTAATGTTGAACAACATTTTAGGTACTCCGCTCAATATACTTCTTAATTACTAAAAATTTTAGTTAAATAAATATAACAAACAATGGTGATACCATCGTATTGCTTGATAATTCTATTTATTTAGTTTTTATTTGTGCAGGTTATTATAATCATGAGGGAGGGCCAGCCAACTAACTATAACCAATCATAGTTCTACTCTCCTTGATTAATAGAATATAAAGCAGATTATAACTATTATTTATGAGAACTTTATCTTTGATAGTCGCACTTTTGTGCAGTTTACAGATTACAGCGCAGTCCAATGTCTGCAATCTGAGTAAAATGTATGAGCCTGACAGGAATACGTATCTTATAAAAAAGGCTAAAGAGGTTGTTATGAATTTTGCGCCTGGTTATCTTAAGGTATGTCGCGAACCAGTAGTGTCTGGAATTTCAATATTTGAAGATAGGAAATATACAGAACATAATGGGGATGAATATTATACAGTTACCTTCCGTTACGATAAGACAAAAGAAAAATATGCCCATGATTCTTATTGTGCAGTAGAAGTGTACATAATGGAAAAAGATGGTGAGCCCTGGGGTATTATGACAGGAATAAATAATATGGGGCTACTTTTCTTTAAAGAATCATATAACGATTGGGTAAAAAGAGGTATCAAGAAATACGAGATGTTTGATTACAAGCCACTTGAATGGTTCAGATATGAAACAGGTATAACAAACAATCCGGCAAGGCCTTCCGACAAAGAAAACCATAAAAAACAATAGTCATAATTGAATTGGTGACTAAGGAATTTACAAAAAAGTTAGACCGTACCCCAAGAACATTGTTGTATTTATGCCACACCATGAAGGTTTATTTTTAAGCAGTTTTTCAAAAAAAATAACTTTCTTTGTAATGTATCCCTTTTTCACGCGTCATATAAATATAAACAGCTTCTAAAATAAATTATACCTATTATTTATGAGAACTTTATCTTTGATAGTCGCACTTTTGTGCAGTTTGGAGATTACAGCGCAGTCCAATGTCTGCAATCTGAGTAAAATGTATGAGCCTGACAGGAATGCGTTTCTTATAACAAAGGCAAAAGAGGTTGTTCTTAATTTTGGACCAGACTATTATAGAGAATATCGTGAACCTGAAATTTCCGGGATTGAGACATTGGAAGAACGGAAATATACAGAACTTAATGGAGAGAAGTATTATACTGTAACCTTCCGTTATGACAAGACAAAAGAAACTCTCGAGTGGGATTATGCAGCACGAGTACACATTATGGAAAAAGATGGTGAGCCCTGGGGTGTTCAGTTTGGCAATGGCCTAGGGCTACATTTCTTTAGAGAATCATACAAAGACAAACTTAAAAGAGGTATCAAGAAACACGAGAGAGCTGTTTACAAGCAATCAAATTGGAAATATGAAACAGGTATAACAAACAATCCGGCAAGGCCTTCCGACAACAAGGTCTCTTTTACATTAGAGGAACTGGATGCTCCGGCCGGGTTGTTGAAGACAAGAACCGTGGATGATATCTACAAGTACCTGCTCCGGAAAGACTATAAATCGGACGTAAATACCATTGACGGGATTGCTTCCCAAAGCAAAATCATTGCCAACAGCTTTGGCGACAGGCAAATCGTCGGCGAGTACGGATACAACCCGTTTTTCTTTGGCTTGTGTGAGGCTTATGCCAACCACAGACCGGTGGTGTTGTCACCCGATGTAATCTGGGTCCTTATCAGTCAGGGCTTTGCCAACCATATCAACAGTAACAGCAGACATTTCCGTAATCAGATAGTGGATTTTGATGACAGAAAGGAGCTGGAAATCGAGGTAGGGGGTGAACTGGAAAAGACAGACTGGTATAATGTCTTTGAATCGTTCTATTCAGGATTGTCGCAGGATGTTAAAGATAATCTTGCCGAGACTCTGCTTTGTGACTTCTCTACATCTACCAAAGTGGACAGGCTCGTGTCACAAGCGACTATTATGGAGACTGTCGAATCATACTATGATTTTATTGTCATATATTTAGTATGTGGAATACCGTCCATAACGCTTGAAGGCACTGTAGAGGATTGGGAAAGAGTCAAGGAAAAGACACTTGCACTTGAAAAATATGACCTTGGCTGGTGGACAGACAGGCTTGTACCTATTCTTGATGAGTTCATTGCTGCTTCCAAAGGTAATGCCGATATAGCATTCTGGAAGGAGATGGTCCATATAACAAAGCCGGGAAAATGTGGCGATCCCCGTGTGATAGATGGTTGGATAACAGACCTCTATCCATATGACCGTGACGGTAAACGTATGAATGGAGGTAAAATAACTGATACGGATAAACTGCCGGGCGAGATATCAAAAGTGAGAATCCGTACAGTATATAACAATGGTCTCAGTTCCGAAGCCGGCCCTGATGTCGAGGTATGGGCGGGTATCTTTGGTCTGGAGCAGAACGAAGAGAATTTTGCCATCAAGCCTGTGACAGGGTGGTTGGCAAGGACATTCGACAGTGCAGCCATTGAAAAGAGCATATTTGCCAAAGCCAATACACCTGACAGCTTCTATGGTATAAGGATTGCTGTTGACAGCATTCCACCGGTACTCAAGGAACTCGGTCACATTTATAAGTTGGATGTGAGTTTTAACGGTGAGGCATTCCTTCCCGAATGGTTGAGTGAGATACGGATAGACCGTCTTGTGTTAAGAGGTGATATCCCTCTAAAGGAACGCAGAAAGGCGAAAAAATGGTTCCCGCATGTGGAGTTCAAAGAAGTAGAAGACTTTTGAAGTATTCAATAATGGAATTCTCATAAATCATTCATCTTCACTTTCTGCTCATTTGTGCAAAAAAAGGGGGAGTTCATTATTTTCTCTTTTTGTTTTAACAGGCGTTAACATTTGTAAACGCCTGTATTTTATACTTTTACATTGGTTTTTTATAATTCTGACTATGAGAAAGATTGTCTACTTGTTGCTCGTTGCACTGTTCGCAGTGGACCTGTCGGCTGCTTCGCTCCCCGACAAGAAGATTGTTGTGAAGACGTCGGGCGGTGAAACGGATTATCCGGTAAAGAGTATAAAAAGTATAAAATTCAACGGTGGAACGGTGGTTTTCAACCTTGTTGACGGCTCTTCGGTGGAGTGGGCCTCGGATGCCGTAGGATGCATGCTCTTTGACTATTATGAGCCACAGCCCGACACTGCGGTAGATGCTGTCGTTGCCGCTGACTTCTCGTTCAGTGGCGGTGTCCTCAACGTGACGGCTTCTTCGGCCGAGGTGTCGCTTACTACGGTGGAAGGAAAGGTTGTCTTCAACGGGCAGTGCAGAGGAAACCTCGCTGTGCAGCTCTCGGTCTTTCCGAAAGGTGTCTATCTGTTGAATATCGATGGTTGTATATATAAAATTGTGAACCGATGAAAAGAGTATTTGCTTTTATGATTTCTCTCCTGTCGGTTGCAGCGGTATATGCCGACAAGGATATAAAGTTCTTCATGAACAGCGGTGAGGTGAAATGTGT
>JAZSFF010000028.1:0-1807 GCA_045532055.1 Clostridia bacterium | reverse complement strand
ATTCGCTGCATTTTTGCTTTATGGTGTTAAGTGAGCTTGTTACATCATCAAGCACATGATGGACATTTATGCTTTTGGAAACATATCGGTAATTAATAGCGGCGCATATATATCCAAGTCCTGAAAAAAACTCTGCATCGGGAGTGTGATCAGATTTATCACCCTCAGCCCAGCCGCCGCCATGTATAAAAAGTATCAGTCCTGATTGGGAAACAGGCTTTTCAGGAATATAAATGTCAGCTTTCTGTCTTTCATGGGTACCATAAGAAAAATCTTTAAAAACAGTCATATTCATTCCCCGGTAAACACCTCTTTAATTGCTTCCAGATAGCCGTAACCGTAAAGGTCATCAGGCTGGAGATAGCTGGTTTCGGTCCATTCGTTCCAACTGTTAACTGTTATGAACGGAGCTTTCATAACACCCTTTTCTATTGACTCGTCAGCAAATTTCTTGACCTTTTCGCAGGCGATTCTGAAATTTTCGGGAGTGTTGTTTTTAACAACGCCGGGAATGAACTTGTTGAATCTCACGTTATTATCCCAGCCTACTGAAATATTGGGATAGAAAGGCACATTCATCAACCTGGTTTCTTCTTCAAGATTTTCAATATAAGCGTCGGTCTGCTGCGCATAGTCGCCGTCGGGGTCAACGCATGAAAACCAGTTGTAATTTGTAACGGAATCAAATCCGAGATAATCATAAAGCTCATAAACTGTCATGCCTTTGCAGTCGTCACCGTCATTAAGCCAGTTATATGTATGTCCTTTCCAGTTTACAGCCTGAAAATGGAGACCCTTGAAGCCTGCTTCAACGGTTTTTCTTCGGAATTCTTCAAGACCTTTTTTGCATTCCTGAGTTGTGCCGAATGTACGGATGAAGTTGTCAACATCAAAAACCATGTAGACGGGGCATCCGTCAATCATATAATAATTTTCACGCTTGAAATATTTTTCAATTGTTCTGTCACATATTTCAGAAAAAATCTGTGGAGTAACCGCACCGTTCCAGATAACGGTTGAAAGGTCTGTATCGGAATTTCTCTTATCCCAGAGATGAGTTGCATTGTGATTTGCCCACATGAGCATGAACTTCATCTGAGTGTTGTTGCGGGCTTTAAGGAATCCGTCATTAAGACAATTTTCAAGAAACGGGCGGTTGTCATACCAATACCAGTCATAAATAAAAACATTGACGCCGTAAGAAACAGCGCAGTTGATCTGCATTTCCATAACCCTGCTGTCAGCTTCGTTAACATATCCCCAGGTGGGAATACGGGGCCAACGGCAACCTTCATAGCCTCTGTTGGTCATTGCTTTAACAGTCTGCCATTCACCATAGCCCTCGGGCCAGAAAATACGGGTTCTCGGTTCGTCACCTGTGTAAGACGGCCATATAAAGGCGGCAATATCATAATTTCTCATATCATTACCTCACAAACGCAGTCAGCCTGATTTTTTAATTCACATTGCTTTGCAGAATTGTCATTTTGATTATATCATAATCTTATTTGCCATTTCAATAAAATGCAGCTAAATTTGAAAGACTAAATTATTTTTTATACAAAAACAAATAATTAACTCCGGGGTATTTACCGGATTTTTACCTCTAAAACTAATCTGTGTTTCTTTTTAGCTGATTCTTGAAACTCCCACGCACCGCCGAAATTACGGGTGACGTAGGTTATGACAATATCGGATTTATTGAGCATCCATTTATTGCGGTAGTTGATAGCGAAGCGTCGGGGAACGGATTCTATTCCTTCGGGGAGAATTGAGTGCTCGTCAGATTCAGCGTTCTTACCCGGCA
>JAZSFF010000038.1:0-4808 GCA_045532055.1 Clostridia bacterium | reverse complement strand
ACGGACTTAAAAAGCTTGCCGGCGGCAAACTGGAATCAATCCTTGCAAGGCTTACCTCAACGAGAATTTTAGGCTTTTTGTTAGGTTTCATCGTTACTGCTGTAATTCAAAGTTCTTCAGCTACAACCGTTATGCTTGTGGGCTTTGTGAATTCAGGAATCATGAAACTCGGTCAGACAATAAGCATAATTATGGGTGCAAATATTGGTACAACCGTTACTTCATGGCTCCTGAGCCTTACAGGAATTGATGGTTCAAATATGTGGCTTAAGCTTTTAAAACCCGAATCTTTTACACCAATCCTTGCGGCCATAGGCGTTGTTATGACTATGATGTCTAAAAATGACCGCCAGAGAAACACCGGTTCCATCCTTATAGGCTTCGCCGTTCTCATGTTCGGCATGGAAACAATGAGCGACGCTGTTGAAGGTCTTCGTGATAATCCAACATTCACAAATATGCTTACTATGTTCTCCAACCCAATTATGGGTATTCTTGTGGGAACCATTTTTACTGCAATTATTCAGAGTTCCTCTGCATCTGTAGGTATTCTTCAGGCTTTGGCTCTTTCATGTGTGATTCCCCATTCAACGGCTCTTCCCGTTCTTCTTGGTATGAACATAGGAACAACCATCACCCCTGTTATTTCATCATTAAGCGGAAACACAGAATCAAAGCAGGTTGCCATTTCATGTGTTTACATCAAGATGATTGGCGTTGTAGTGGTCACAGCATCATTCTATCTGGTTTACTATCTCACAGACCTCATCGACCCATTTATGAACTCACAGGCCACTGTTTTCACCATAGCTATATCACATACACTGTTTAACATCATTTCAACCGTTATCCTGATGCCGTTCTGTGGCGCTATTGAAAAACTTGCCATTAAAACATTTAACTCCAATCCTAAAGCACAAAAAGCTGATGTCTTCGATACTTTGGACGAAAGATTTCTTGATGTCCCCGCTTTTGCAGTTGAAAAATGCCGTGAACTTGTTTGCAATATGGCAAAGATTTCCTATAATTCTTTCCTCATGGCAACAAAGCTGATGTCCGATTATAGCACCGAAAAATTCGAAAAAATTATGAAAACCGAGAAGCTTGTTGACCGCTACGAAGACAAAACCAGCACATATCTGGTAAAAATTGCTGCAAGCAATATGACCGCAAAGGACAGCAAGGTAGTAACCGAGCTTCTCCATTGCATAGGCGATATTGAAAGAATTTCCGACCACGCAGTAAACATTGCTGAGGTTGCACAGGAAATGCACGACAAGGGAATCTCATTCTCACAGCAAGCACAAAAAGATATCAAAATCATCACCGATGCCGTTCTTGAAATTCTGGTCCTTACGACAGATGCACTTCTTTCTGAAAACCTGGCTATTGCCAAAAATGTAGAACCCCTTGAGCAGGTAATTGACCGTCTTAAACGCAAAATCAAAAGCAACCATATTTTTCGTCTTAAGCAGGGTGACTGCACTATGGAGCTAGGGTTTATTCTTTCTGACCTGCTGACTAACTACGAAAGAGCAGCTGACCACTGTTCAAACATAGCAGTATGTCTTATTGAAATTGCAAATGACTCATTTGAAACTCATGCATACCTCAAAAACATCAAAGAAAACCACGATGCATCCTTTGAAGATATGTATCAGTTCTACAAAGAGAAATACGCAATATAGTATAAAAATTTGACCGGAGGAGTATAAAAATAACTTCTTCGGTTTTTCTTATATAAACGCCAATTATTTTTAAAAACTTTGAAAAAAGCCTTGACAACAAAATGTTTTTGTTGTATACTTGTACAAGTGATTTCGGGGTGTGGCTCAGTTTGGTAGAGTACTTGAATGGGGTTCAAGTGGCCGCTGGTTCGAATCCAGTCACTCCGACCACGTCGAAGCAAAGCGAACTTTGCTTCGATTTTTTTTATGCAAAAAAGTCATCCACCCTCTTCCTTGTTTCTCCTTTTCACAAAAAGACACATCCAAACAAAAAAGCGACTGTTTGCAAACAGTCGCTTTTTTTTGTTTAATTTTTTAGAACAAACCGCTTATAACGCCGTTGTCATCAACATCAATCTTCTCAGCCGCAGGAACTTTGGGAAGTCCGGGCATTGTCATAATATCACCGGTCAAGGCTACTATAAAGCCTGCACCCGCTGAAACCTTGACATTTCTCACTGTAACAGTAAAGTCCTCAGGTGCTCCCAGTTTTGTCATATCGTCAGAAAAACTGTACTGAGTTTTTGCCATACAAACAGGCAACTTGTCATATCCCAATTCGTTAAGTTTTGAAATCTGTTTCTTCGCATTGGGTGTAAACGCCGCACCACTGCCACGGTAAACACGTTTTACAATGGTGTCAATCTTTCCCTCAATTGTATCATCAAGGTCATAACTGAAAGAGAAATCATTTGGCTGTTCACAAAGTCTTACCACTTCCTCTGCCATCTCAATTCCGCCATTGCCGCCCTCCGCCCATACGTTTGAAAGAACAACATTCACGCCAAGCTCACGGCATTTATCAATAACAAGCTGAACCTCTGCATCGGTATCAGTTGGAAATCTGTTTACCGCCACAACAGATGGCAGTTTGTATACATCCTTTATGTTGGATACGTGTCTTAAAAGATTAGGAATGCCTGCAGCCAAAGCTTCAAGGTTTTCTGTTCCCAATTCTGTCTTGGGAACTCCGCCGTGCATCTTGAGGGCACGGATTGTTGCCACCATAACAACTGCATCGGGTTTCAAATTGGCATAACGGCACTTGATATCAAGGAACTTCTGGGCACCCAAATCAGCGCCAAAACCTGCCTCGGTGACAACATAATCACCAAATCTAAGTGCCATTTCTGTTGCAATTACCGAATTGCAACCATGAGCAATGTTTGCAAAAGGTCCGCCATGAACAAATGCAGGTGTCCCCTCCAAAGTCTGCACCAGATTAGGTTTTAACGCATCTTTCAAAAGTGCTGTCATGGCACCAGCCGCACCAATCTGCCCCGCAGTAACAGGTTCCTCGTCATAGGTATAACCCACAACTATTCTGGAAAGACGTTCTTTCAGGTCTGTAATTGATGAAGCCAGGCAAAGCACCGCCATAACCTCTGACGCAACAGTTATATCATATCCGTCCTCACGGGGAACGCCATTAACTCTGCCGCCAAGACCATCTGTAACAAATCTAAGCTGGCGGTCATTCATGTCAACGCATCTCTTCCATGTAATACGTCTGGGGTCAATGTTCAGCTTGTTTCCCTGATAAATATGATTGTCAAGCATAGCTGCAAGAAGATTGTTTGCCGCACCGATTGCGTGGAAGTCACCTGTAAAGTGCAGGTTTATATCTTCCATAGGAACAACCTGTGCATATCCGCCGCCTGCCGCACCGCCTTTTACGCCAAAAACAGGTCCCAAAGACGGTTCACGAAGCGCCACCATAACATTCTTGCCAATCTTTTTCATGCCATCGGCAAGACCGATTGTTGTTGTGGTTTTACCCTCACCTGCAGGAGTAGGAGTAATGGCAGTAACCAGTATAAGTTTACCCTTTCTCTCTTTCTTTTTAAGAATTGAAAGGTCAACTTTTGCCTTATAGTTTCCATAAAGTTCAATATCCTGGGGGTCAATTCCTGCAGCATCTGCAATTTTTGTTATATGTTGCATTTCAACGCTTTGAGCAATCTCAATATCTGTTTTCATTTACATCGTACCTCCTCTTGAATACTGCAAAACAGCGGCACTGCCACTGTTTTGCCAAAATTATTAAATTTTATAATAGTCAACAGCCGCTTTGAACATTCCCATGTCAAAGTTGCCCTCAACATTCTTATAAAGTCCGTATCCCCATCTTTCAGTATGTCCCATTTTGCCCAGAACTCTACCATCAGGTGATGTGATACCTTCAATAGCAAAGGTTGAACCGTTGGGGTTATACTGGATTTCGTTGGTAGGATTGCCGTCCAAATCAACGTATTGTGTAATGATCTGTCCGTTCGCTGCAAGTTCTTTAACCAGTTTGTCACTTGCCATAAATCTACCCTCGCCGTGTGAAATCGGAACAGTATAAATATCACCCACATTTGCATTAGCAAGCCAAGGTGATTTGTTTGATGCAATGCGTGTTCTCACAAGCTTTGATTGGTGACGAGAAATTGTGTTGTATGAAAGTGTGGGACAATTTTCGTCAGTATCGATAATCTTTCCGTATGGCACAAGACCCAGCTTGATAAGTGCCTGGAAGCCATTACATATACCGCACATAAGACCGTCACGCATATCAAGAAGTTCTGATGTAGCCTCTTTGATTTCAGGGTTTCTGAAGAACGCTGTGATAAATTTTGCTGAACCGTCAGGTTCGTCACCGCCGGAGAAACCACCGGGGATGAATACTATCTGTGAATTGTTAAGAGCCTTTGCAAAAGCTTCAACAGACTCTGAAATCGCCTGGGGCGAAAGATTGTTGATTACAAAAATTTCAGGTTCTGCCCCTGCATCACGCATAACCTTGGCAGTATCAAATTCACAGTTTGTTCCGGGGAACACCGGAATAAGAACCTTTGGTTTTGCAACGCCAATCTTTGGTGCAACCCTTGTTTCAGCTTTGTAGTTGAATGCGGGGATATCAATCTTTTCAGTCTTGATATTGCAGGGATAAATTTCTTCAAGCTTGTCATCATAAGCCTTGAGAAGTGCTGAAAGTTCCAAAGCTTCACCTTTGTATACAATTTCCTGTGCGTCTGTTGTATAACCCAGTGTCACTCCTGCATCTACGTCTTTACAAAGCTCAACAACAAATGAACC
>JAZSFF010000017.1:0-6489 GCA_045532055.1 Clostridia bacterium | reverse complement strand
GGGGCTTATTGAACAGGCACAGCTCAAGGGTTATACCATTGGCGGAGCGCAGGTTTCAGAAAAGCATGCGGGATTTATTATAAACAAGGGTGGTGCCACAGCTGCTGATGTCCTTGCCTTGATTGAGTATGTGAAAAAAACCGTTTTTGAAATGTCGGGCGTTATGCTGGAGCCTGAAGTAAAATTGATAGGCGAATTTTAAATATTTGATTTCTGTTTGAAAGGAGTGAGCCGCAAAATGAAATCTTTTTCATTAAAAACAAAGGAAAGTCTTTGCAGAATTGAAATGGGCGAACTCTGCTGCTGTGAAGCAGAAATGATGGGAATAATAATGTTTGCAGGACGATTCAAGGGATATGAGATAAGGGTTTCCTTTGAAAGTCGGGAAGGTATAGAACGGTTTGCTGAACTTGTAAATATTTGTCTGGGTGTGGCTGTTGAGGTTGAGAAATTGAAAAACAGCTTTTTCTGCACATTATCGGACAAAAAACTTCTGCGTAAGATAGTTGAATATGAAACTGCAAAAACGGGATTTGCAGAAACAGTTGCGAAAAGTGAGTGTTGCAGAGATGCCTTTCTGAGGGGGGCGTTTTTGGGTGGTGGAACGGTTATTGACCCACACAAAAATTATAATATGGAGTTTATTACCCACAGCAAAAAAATCCATGACGGATTTAAAATTCTTCTTGATGAAATGGATTTGAAATTAAGGTCTGTTGAACGGAAAAATTGCTTTGTTCTATATACCAAAAACAGTGATATTATATGCGATATGCTTACTCATATGGGTGCTTTCAGTGCCCAGATGGAGGTGCTTAATGTAAAGATTGAGCGTGAGGTCAGAAATGATTTTAACCGCACAGCAAACGGCGAAACAGCAAATATGGACAAGGTGATAACCGCTGCAATAAAGCAAATTCAGGCAATCGAGAAAATTGAGGAACGTATAGGCCTGGACAACTTGTCGGATGAGCTCAAAGTGGTGGCTGTTTTGAGGAAAAACAACAAGGATTTGAGTCTTGATGAACTGGGGAAAAAGTTGGTTCCACCCATGTCTAAGTCGGGGGTAAACCACAGACTTAAAAAACTTTTGTCTATGGCAGAAGACCTCTAAAAAACATGATACAAAGGATGTGAGAATATGGCATTTGCACATTTACATACACACACGGCGTTCAGCTTGCTGGACGGCGAGGGAACAATCAAAAAAATACTGAACAGGGCGAAAGAACTGGGACAGACTTCAATGGCTATAACTGACCATGGCTGTATGTTTGGTGTTATTGATTTTTATGAATATGCAAAGAGTATAGGAATCAAGCCAATCCTGGGTTGCGAAGTATATGTTGCTGCCCGCAGCAGACACGACAAAACCCACGAACTTGATTCTGCAAGTTCGCATCTTATTTTGCTGGCAAAGAATAATATTGGATATAAGAATTTGATGAACATTGTATCAATAGGGTACGTGGAGGGGTTTTATTACAAACCCCGTATTGATATGGAAGTCCTCAGGCAAAACAGTGAGGGAATCATCGCCCTAAGTGCGTGTATGATTGGTGTGCTGTCCAAAAAAATCCTCAATGGCAACTATGAGGAAGCGAAGCAATCAGCACTTGAGTTTATTGATATATTTGGCAAAGAAAATTATTTTATAGAGATTCAGGACCACGGCATTTTTGAACAGAAAATGCTCAATCGTGAGCTTGTTCGTCTTGCACGGGAACTTGATTTGGGAGTAGTTGCCACAAATGACATACATTATGTAAGCCGTGAAGATGCGGAGTTTCAGGATATTCTTATGTGCATCCAGATGGGAAAGACCGTAAATGATGAGGGCAGGATGAAGATGTCAACGCAGGAGATGTTTGTAAAGTCCGAGGAGGAAATGACTGACCTTTTTTCTTACATTCCAGAAGCAATAGAAAACACTCAAAAAATTGCGGATATGTGTGATGTTGATATTGAGTTTGGCAAGTTGCATCTTCCCAAGTTTGACTTACCCCAAGGCTATACATCCCCACAGTATTTGAGAGAGTTGTGCTTTAAAGGATTTGAAAAACGTTATCCTGATGCAGACAAATCTATGACTGAAAGGCTGGAATATGAGCTTAAAACCATTGAAGAAATGGGATATGTGGATTATTTTTTGATTGTTTGGGATTTCATTCACTTTGCACGTAAAAATGGAATTATGGTTGGCCCTGGAAGAGGGAGTGCGGCGGGAAGCATTGTTTCATATTGCCTTGAGATAACCAATATTGACCCCATAAAGTATGAACTTATCTTTGAAAGATTTTTGAATCCTGAGCGTGTAACCATGCCAGATATTGATATTGACTTTTGTTATGAACGCCGTGGCGAGGTTATTGATTATGTAATTCAAAAATACGGTACAGACAAGGTTGCACAGATTGTAACCTTTGGAACAATGGCGGCAAAACTTGCAATACGTGATACAGGTCGAGCTCTTGATATGCCATATAGTTTCGTCGACAGCGTGGCAAAACAGATACCCAACGAACTTAATATAACCATAGAGCGTGCGTTGCAGGAAAATAATCAGCTAAAGGCTATGTATGAAACAGACACTCAGGTAAAAAGACTTATTGATGTGTCATCTGAGTTTGAGGGACTTCCCAGACATACCTCTACCCATGCGGCAGGAGTTGTAATAACCCGTGAACCGGTTCAGACATATGTCCCTCTTTCAAGAAACGAGGATGTTATAACCACTCAGTTTACTATGACCACAATAGAGAGATTGGGTCTACTTAAAATGGACTTTCTGGGGCTCAGGACACTTACGGTTATTCGTGATGCAGTTGAGAATATAAAGCTGACTCATGGAATAGATATTGATATGGACAGTGTTGATATGTCAGACCCTGATACATACAAAATGATTTCAAATGGCGATACCGATGGGGTTTTTCAGTTGGAAAGCGGGGGAATGAAGGAGTTTATGAAAGAACTTAAACCCTCAACCATTGAAGATATTATTGCTGGAATTTCACTTTACAGACCGGGACCAATGGACTCTATCCCTCAATATATTGCCAATAAAAACAGTGGAAAAGTACAGTATAAGCATCCGCTTTTGGAACCAATACTCAATGTAACTTATGGGTGTATTGTCTATCAGGAGCAGGTTATGCAGATTGTTCGTGAGCTTGGTGGATATTCCCTTGGTCGTGCTGATTTGGTAAGGCGAGCTATGTCCAAAAAGAAGACCGAGGTAATGGAACAGGAACGCAAGAACTTTGTATACGGTGTAAAGAATGAAAATGGTCAGGTGGAGGTTGAGGGAGCAATAGTCCGGGGTATTGACGAAAAAACAGCAATAACTATATTTGATGAAATGATGGACTTTGCAAAATATGCATTTAACAAATCACATGCGGCGGCATATGCATTTGTTTCCTACCAGACGGCATGGCTCAAATGCCACTATCCTACAGAGTTTTATGCCGCTGTTCTTACCAGTGTGCTGGGCAACTCTACAAAAATTACAAAATATATAACTTCTGCAAAAAAACAGGGTATAAATCTGCTGCCCCCGGACATAAACAAAAGTTATAGCAGTTTTGTTCCTGACGGAAAGGATATACGCTTTGGACTTGCGGCAATCAAAAATGTAGGTTCTGCATTTATTGACGATATGTCAGAGGAACGCAGGAAGAACGGTGCTTTTTCGTCTTTCAAAGATTTCTGCCAGAGAATGTCGGACAAAAAGCTTAACAAAAGATTGGTTGAATCTATGATAAAAAGCGGTGTCTTTGACAGTCTCAATCTCAAGCGTTCTGTATTGCTTGATGTGTATGAAAATGTCATTGATTCAGCAGTCAGAGAACAGAAGAACGCGGTGTCAGGGCAGCTTGACTTTTTCAGTATGTTTGAAGAAAACATGGATGCTGTAGATGATTTTCCTGAAATGCCGGAACTTCCAAAACGTGAATTGCTTAATTCTGAAAAGGAGTACCTTGGTGTATATGTTTCAGGTCACCCTCTTGACGGACTTGAGACTGTTATAGCAAATAATTCCAGCACAAATGTTTTGGAGATTACAGAAAACGAAAATAACAAGTTTGCGTCGGATATGAAAGTCAAAATTGGTGGTATGATTGCGAAACGAAGAGACCAGCTTACAAAACGCGGTGAACTTATGACATACCTTACCTTTGAAGATTTAACAGGTGAAATAGAGGTGCTGGTGTTTCCGTCACAAGTTAAGCGGTTCGAAAATGTGCTTAAAGAAGAGAATATTTGCCTTATCCAGGGTAATCTGGATGTTCAGGAGGAAAAACCCACAAAAATACGCATGGAAAGCATCGAATTGCTTGAAACAACAATTCCCGATTTCAAAAAATTATACCTTAAGCTGAAATCAGATGAAAAGGAAAAGCTTGACAGAGTAAAGGGACTCCTTGACGGAACATATGGCGGAGTACCGGTTATGATTTATTATGAGGATACAAAAGTTACTTTGCAAGCACCAAGGGGAATGTGGGTAAAGGATGATAAGTTTGTTGCAGAGTTGAAAAAAATTCTGGGAGAAGATTGTGTGAAAAAAGTGCAATAACTTGGAGGTAAAGGAAGTTGTCAGAGTCATTAGTAAAGAGTAATGCGGAAGAAAAAACAAGTCCTGAACAACGCATAAGGGCGTCCGTGATTGCAGGTATTTGGGGCATTGTGGGCAATTTGTTTTTATTTGTGCTAAAATTTATAGTGGGTGCATCGATGAAGAGTATTGCTATTATATCTGATGCATTCAACAATCTTTCAGATACGGGTTCGGCGGTTGTTACAATTATTGGTGCAAAACTAAGCCAGAGAAAACCGGACAAAGAACATCCATTTGGTCACGGACGGTATGAATATATTTCTTCATTGATTGTGTCATTCATAATTTTGCTGGTTGGGTTTGAACTTTTCAAAACATCGTTGCAAAAAATTTTAAATCCGGAAGAAATTCATATATCTCCGTTACTACTTGGGATTTTGTGCATTTCAGTCCCTGTTAAGTTTGGGATGTATGTATACAACAAGCGACTGGGTAATGCTATAAATTCCGGTGTGGTTTTGGCATCAGCAAAAGATAACCTTAATGATGTTGTGGCAACCGGAGCGGTAATTGTTACAGCACTTATCACCAAGTTTGTGAAATTTCCCATGCTTGATGGTATTGTGGGAACAGTTGTGTCAATTATGATAATGTTATCAGGTTTCGGTATTTCAAAGGATACTATTGGCGTATTGCTGGGTACACCTCCAGCAAAAGAATTGACAGACAAGATAAGGGATATGGTTATGGATACACCAGGGATAATTGGTGTTCATGATTTAATAGTCCATGATTATGGTCCGGGACGTATTCTGGCGTCTGTTCATGCGGAGGTTCCGGATAATTGCAACGTTGTTGAAATTCATGAAGTTATTGATGCGTTGGAACATAAAATAAGTTATGAAATGGGAATTCATATAGTTATTCATATGGACCCTATATCTGTTGATTGCGAGTATACTTCAAAAAACAGAGCTGCGGTGCAGAAAATAGTTAAAAGTATTGATGAGAGAATGAATATTCATGACTTCAGAATGGTTAATGGAACAAATAATATTAACCTGATATTTGATATAGAGGTTCCGGCAGATTATAACGATATCGATGAATTGAAGAGAATAATAGCATCCAAACTTGTGGAGATAGACACAAGATTTAATGCAGTTATTGACATAGACACAATATATAGTTAAAAATAGTTTAAATACAGCAAAATACTTGCCAAAACTGTAAAAATAATGTATAATTGAATTAGGAAAATAGGATGACTATTTTCAAGTCAGTTTATCAGAACGGAGGCAAGAGGATGAAGTACAACGTAATTTGCAAAAAAGTAGAATTGTCGGATGGCAGAAAGGAAAAACTGCTGAACAAAGTTAAAAAACTTGATAAGTTTTTTGAAGAAGATTTGGAATGTAAAATCCTTATCGCTGAACAGAAAAACGACATTGTTCTGGAAATTACATTTGTGAATAAAGGTTTTGTTTTCAGGGCTGAGGCGCAGAACAAAGATTTGATTGCCGCAACTGATGATTGTCTGGCAAAACTTGACCGCCAGATAAGAAAAAACAAGACCAAACTTGCCAAACATTTGCGTCAACCTGGTATAGAGGAATATGATACCGTTGTTGAGGATGCAGAAAGTATAATTGAAGAGAAAGACTTTAATATCATAAAGAAAAAGAAGGTTGAATCAAAACCAATGACAGCCGAAGAGGCGGTTCTTCAAATGAACATGCTTGACCATGATTTCTTTATATTCCGTTTGTCAGATACCATGAAACTTTGCATTGTTTACAAACGCAAAGACGGTGATTATGGTATGATTGAAGTAGAATAAATAAAATAAAAAATCAACAGGGGGACTGCCCTGTGGGTTTTGTGTTGTTGGGATTAATCAGCAATTACGCCTTTTGCAACACGAA
>JAZSFF010000056.1:0-26082 GCA_045532055.1 Clostridia bacterium | reverse complement strand
GCCTTGCGTTCTTCCATATTTCGAAGATAAGTGAGGCGGTCAAAAAAGGTTCTCAAAACCTCGTCATTGAGTTCACCCGTTGCCTCCTTGCGGTAACGTGATATAAAGGGAATGGTGTTTCCCTCGTCAAGAAGAGCAATGGTGTTGTCCACCTGCCATTGTTTAAGATCCATCTCCTGTGCAATTCTTTCGGCAATAGTCATCTTTTGTGTCTCCGTTTCTGTTATTAATTTTAAAATTCATCAAACAGCGAAATCTGGCTGGTCTCGGAAAGTCCTTTCAGACAACCATTTTCGCCCAATGTTTCGATTACTGTTTTTGTCAGTTTTGCCCTCTGTTTCAAATCCTCAATGGACATAAACTCGCCGTCTGCCCTGGCGTCAACAATGTTCTGTGCCGCCGCATTTCCAACACCCTGAAAAGCGTTTATGGGCAGTCTTATTTTGCCGTCAACCCTCTGGAATTTGAATGCATCCGACTCATAAAGGTCAACAGGCAAAAACTCAAAGCCTCGCTGGTACATCTCGTGAACAATCTCACAAATGGTATAGACCGACTTTTCCGTCGCCGACCACTCGTTTTGACGCTGTTCAAGGTTTTTCATCTCTGCAACCAGTCTCTCATCACCCTGTGCCATAATCTTTGCATCAAACAAATCCGCACGGACAGTATAGTAGGCAATATAAAACTCCAACGGATGATGCACCTTGAAGTACGCCACACGAAACGCCATCATTACGTATGCCGCCGCATGAGCCTTGGGGAACATATACTTAATCTTTTTGCAGGAATCTATGTACCAGTCAGGGACATTGTTCTCCCTCATTGGTGTTTCATATTCCTCGGGCATACCCTCTTTTGCCGCACGGCCCTTGCGGACAAACTCCATTATCTTAAACGCCAACCCCGGCTCTACGCCCTTGTTCATAAGGTAGGTCATAATATCATCACGAACGCCGATAACCTCCGAAAGTGTGGCTATTCCTGATTTAATAAGCTCCTGAGCATTCCCCAGCCAAACGTCTGTACCGTGGGAAAGTCCCGCAATAAGCACCAACTCATAAAAAGTGGTGGGCAGGGTGTCAAGGAGCATCTGTCGGGTGAATGATGTGCCAAACTCCGGCACGCCAAATGTGCCAACCTTGCTCTTTATCTGCTCCGGCGTAACGCCTATAGTTTCTGTGCTTGAAAAAATCTTCATTGTGTCGGGGTCATCAAGGGGAATCTTTGTCGCATCAAGCCCCGTCAGGTTTTCAAGCATCCTTATGGTAGACGGGTCATCATGCCCCAGTATATCCAGTTTCAAAAGATTGTCATGGATTGAATGGAAGTCAAAGTGGGTGGTTATAATCCCCGAATCCTTTTTGTCAGCAGGGTGCTGAACAGGGCAGAAATCGTGTATGTCCATAGTCTTAGGACAAACAATGATGCCACCAGGGTGTTGACCCGTGGTATTCTTTACCCCCTCAAGGCCTCTGGAAACCCTTTTAAGCTCTGCCTGAGTAGGTTTTATACCCTTGTTTTCATAATACTTCTTGCCATAAAAACCAATAGCCGTTTTGTCCGCAATGGTGCCGATTGTACCCGCCTTGAAAACATATCCCTCGCCAAACAGTTCCTCAACATATTTGTGGGCTGTTGCCTGATATTCACCGGAGAAGTTAAGGTCGATATCAGGAACCTTGTCCCCCTTAAATCCAAGGAAGGTCTCAAACGGAATATTGAACCCGTCTTTCTTCAGTCTTGTGCCACATTTAGGGCAGTCCGCATCCGGCATATCTATACCTATATTATATTCACCCTTGGTGAAAAACTCACTGTGCTTACAATTTGGGCAGATGTAGTGGGGTGCCAAAGCATTAACCTCGGTGATGCCCGCAAGATACGCCGCAAAACTGGAGCCGACAGAACCTCGGGAGCCAACCAGATACCCTGCCTCATTGGACTTTTTAACCAGTTTGTGGGCAATCATATACATCACCGCATAGCCATAACCCAAAATACAGCCAAGCTCCCTGTCCATTCTCTTTTGAACAATCTCAGGCAGTTCCTCGCCATAAACCTCATGTGCAAACTTCTCACACATGTTTTTAAGGTCCTCTTCACAATTTTCGATTGAAGGTGGGTAGGAGCCGTCACGCAAAGGCTCAATGTCCTCAATCATATCAGCAACAAGGTTGGTGTTGGTTACAACCACCTCATATGCCTTGTCTTTTCCTAAATATCTGAATTCCTCCAGCATTTCGTCCGTTGTCCTGAAATAAAGTGGCGCTTGCATATCCGCATCGTTGTACCCCTGTGCCCCCTGCAGAACTCTGCGGTAAAGCTCGTCCTGAGGGTCCATAAAGTGTACGTCACAGGTTGCCACAACCGGCTTGCCCATTTTTTCGCCCAGTTCAACAATCCGTCGGTTCAAGTCTTTCAATTCCTCACGGTCTTTGACTTCTCCGTTTCGCACCATGAATTCATTGTTGCCAAGGGGCTGGATTTCAAAATAATCATAGAATGATGCGATTTCCTCAATTTCTTCCATAGGTCTGTTTTCTTTAATCGCCACAAACAACTCGCCCTGCTCACAAGCACTTCCGATAATCAAGCCCTCGCGGAATTTTGAAAGAACGCTCTTTGGTATCCTGGGTCTTTTGTAAAAATAATCAAGATTGGACTTTGAAATCAGTTTGTACATATTCTTAAGTCCTGTCTTGTTCTTTGCAAGAATCACAATATGCCGGTATGGATTTTTCAGGAGTTCGGGGTTGGTATCAATGGTATACTCTTTGCCCAGAGTCTTTGCCCTCTCCTCTTTTATCTCCATCAGCTTTGCAAAAATCCCTGCCGCCGCCTCTGCGTCATCAACTGCACGGTGATGATTTTCAAGGCTCACCCCAAGGCGTGCCGCCACAATATTCAGCTTGTGGGATTTCTGGTCAGGGAACAGCTCTCTTGAAAGTTCGAGGGTGTCCTCAACCTTGTTGGTCACCTCATAACCTAACTTTTTTGCCCATGTTCTGATAAAACTCATATCAAATTTAGCATTGTGAGCAACAATGATGGTATCCTTGCCACAGAAATTTAAAAACTCTGGCAAAACTTCATTTATTTCAGGCTTTCCTGCCACCATTTCGTCAGTAATCCCCGTAAGTTCCACAATGTTTTGGGGGATTGGCCGCTTGGGGTCGATAAGCTGTGAAAATCTGTCCACCACTCTGCCCCCAACCATCTTCACCGCACCAATTTCAGTTATCATCTCAGTTTCAGGAGAAAGCCCTGTTGTTTCTATATCAAAAATTACATAATCATTATCTACATAACTTCTGGGTATGCTGTTTACGTCAAGGGGCAAATCGTTGACAAAATACCCCTCTGTTCCGTACAGAACCTTTATTGGCGTTTCTTTTTTCTTCAGCTTTTTAGCTGTTCCAAAGGCCTCCGGGAAAGCCTGCGCAACACCGTGGTCGGTGATTGCAATGGCAGTGTGTCCCCATGCCGCAGCCCTTTCAATAAGTTCAGATGCCGAGGTTATGGCATCCTTCGCACTCATTTTTGTGTGCAGATGCAGTTCAACCCTCTTCTTTTCTGCCACGTCCATGCGAACACCGGGCTTGTTGTGGAGTTCCACCGACAAAACCTTCATCTTTTCGCAATGTACCCTCTCGTCCATTTCATAACTGCCACGGACAGAAAGAATATTACCTGTCTTTATGGCAGGGACAACCTTTTTGATGTTCTCCGCCTTGCCGAATATCTCACAAGTTATTGCCCAGTTGTCATCACCAATATCAAAGTTAACGGCAATATACATCAGCTTGCCGTTTTTGTTTATTTCACGCACATCCACATCGATTACTTCACCGCGGACAGCACAAATGCCCATGCCCGCACGAAGCTCTGACATGGGTATAATATTTTCTGTTATTCCTTTCCCGTATACCGTTCCCACAGAAACAGTGTATTCCTCTTTGGTCTCAGGCTCAACTTCTTTCTTTATGTGCACAGGTGCCGCAAATTTTTTGTCAAGTTCCGCCTGACGCTCTTCTTTTTCGGTCATGTACGCGTCAACGTCCAGTTCTTCAGCCATTATCTCAACCGAAATCCGTCTGTCCAGCTCAAAACTGATTATCTCGCCCAAAATCTTGGCACAGTTATTCTTTTTGAGGATTTCCTTGCCACACTTGACATTTTTAATTCTTAAAACATCCCCGTCAAGTTGGCCCACACTCCCAACAAGAAAAGCCTTGCACATGCTACTCTTTTTAAAAAGCGAATAGAGGAGATTTCTGTAGTAGGCATCAGAAAATTCAACATTTTTATATTTAGTTTTTATCTCAAGACCATTAAGACTATAACACGCCTTGACCTGTTCCGCAAAAGCATCCAGCTCCAGCTGTGAAATAAGCTCAGGTGAGCAAATTTCCATTTTAACAGTGCTGTTTTTAAGCTCTATTTTTGAACTTAAAATCTCTGTTTTGTCAAGAACACGGGCAAAGTCCTCCATAACGGTCACTTTGTCAAATACGTCAAGTATTCCTGCCAACGCCTATCAGTTCCCTTCCATTTTCTCAATTTCACTCAGAAGTATCTCTACAATTTTATCCTCTGGGATTTTCCCCAAAATTTCACCTTTTTTAAAAAGCACCGCACAGCCGTCGCCTCCGGCAATGCCTATGTCTGCATCCTTTGCCTCACCGGGACCGTTTACAACACAGCCCATAACGGCAACTTTAAGGTTTTTGCTGCAATTTTCAAGTGCTTCATTCACCCTTTTTGCTATGGGAATAAGATCAATTTTGCACCTTGCACAGGTGGGACAGGAAACAACCTCCACTCCACCGTCCATAAGGCCCAAGGACTTGAGTATCAGCCTGCCCGCTTCCACTTCCTTTACTGGGTCGTCGGTCAGGGATACACGGATTGTCTCGCCTATGCCGTCAGCAAGGAGCGACCCTATGCCGATTGCCGATTTTATAATCCCCGATTTATATGTCCCCGCCTCTGTAACCCCTATATGCAAAGGATATACAAGCTTCTCCCTTGCAAGGCGATATGCCTCTATTGTCTTTTTGACATCTGAGGATTTTATGGAGATAACGGTATCGTAAAAATCGTATTTTTCAAGGATTTTAACGTGGCCCAAAGCACTCTCCACCATTGCCTCGGGGGTTGCCTCACCGTATTTTTCAAGAATTTCTTTTTCCAAAGAACCGCCGTTTACCCCTATGCGAATGGGAATATTCCGACGCTTTGCCTCCTGACAGACAGCCTTTGCCCTGTCCTCTCCACCGATATTTCCCGGGTTTATGCGGATTTTGTCAATTCCACGCTCCATACAGGTAAGAGCCAGTCTCCAATCAAAATGTATGTCTGCAACAAGGGGTATGCCTATCTGATTTTTAATGTCATAGACCGCTCTGGCACTTTCCTCGTCGGGGATTGCCACCCGTACGATATCACACCCTGCCGCCTCAAGGGCTTTTATCTGTGCTACGGTCTTTTCAACATCAGCAGTATAAGCCGTGGTCATTGACTGCACGGCAATTTTTTCGCCGCCGCCTATATGAACACTGCCGATTTTTACTCTGCGAACATCTTTCACGTCAAACCCCTCCTCAGAATATCTTGGCTCAATCCTCAAGTGCCATTATCTTGTCCACACGGGTCTGGTGTCTGCCACCCAGAAACTCCGCATTGAGATATGCATTCACAATCTCAAGTGCCAAATCACAACCCGTTATCCTTTCGCCCAGGCAAATTACGTTTGCATTGTTATGCTCACGGGTCTTTGCTGCACTGTATGTATCTGTCACGTGTGCCGCACGGATACCCTTTATCTTGTTTGCTGCAATACTCATGCCTATGCCTGTTCCGCAAATAAGGATGCCCTTGTCGCATTCCCCTGACACAACTGCACTACAAACTGCTTTTGCGTAGTCAGGATAATCACATGAGTCTGTGCTGTTTGTCCCAAAGTCTTTATATTCAAGGCCCTTTTGCTCTAAAAACTTCTTTACTGTCTCCTTAAGATTTACTCCGCCGTGGTCTGAACCTATTGCTATCATAACTCAAAAACCCTCTTTCTTCTTTATTAAATAAATAATATCAAATTTAAGCGAAAATATCAATTCTTTTTGACAAAAAATATTAGAGATGTTATAATAAAATGAAATATGGAAATTCAAAATTTATATAAAGAAACGGAGAATACTATGAGCTACTTAAAGGAATATGAACTTTGGTGTCAGAATGTGACCGAAGAGGAAAGATCAGAACTTCTTTCCATCAAAGGAAACGACACCGAGATTAAAGACAGATTTTATAAATCTCTGGAATTCGGCACAGCGGGGCTCCGCGGAGTAATCGGTCTTGGCACCAATCGTATGAACAGTTATGTGGTTGCCCAGGCAACACAGGGTCTTGCAAACCAGCTCAAAAAAACCAATCCCGAAAATGCAGCTTTAAGCGTTACCATAGCATATGACAGCAGACATAAATCAGAGGAGTTTGCCAAGACTGCCGCATCGGTGCTGGCCGCCAATGACATAAAGGCATATATTTTCTATGAACTGAAACCTGTTCCTGAGCTTTCGTTTTCGGTTCGTTTCAAAAATGCCACCGCAGGAATTGCAATCACTGCCAGCCACAATCCCGCAAAATACAACGGCTACAAGGTTTATGGCAGCGACGGAGCACAGCTCAGCCCCGACCTTGCGTCAATTGTTCTTGACGAAATTGCAAATACCCCTTTGTTTGGCGGGGCAAAAACCTGCAACTTTGACGAGGGTGTAAAGTCAGGAATGATAGAAATTATGGGCGAGGATGTTGAGGATATCTACCTTGATCATGTGGAGGCTCAATGCCTTAATAAAGAGCTTGTCCGCGAAAAAGGACAGGATATGAAATTTGTTTACACTCCATTCCATGGAACAGGCAACAAACCTGTCCGCAAAATTCTTGACCGCATAGGCTTTAAAAACGTGATTGTGGTGAAAGAACAGGAAAATCCCGACGGAGATTTCCCCACAGTTGAATCGCCAAACCCCGAAAACAAAGAGGGTTTTACCATTGCAATAGATTTGGCAAAACAGCATGGTGCCGACCTTATTATAGGCACAGACCCCGACGCTGACCGTGTAGGAATATTGGTCAAGGACCAGACTGGTGATTACATCACCCTGACAGGCAACCAGACAGGAATTTTGCTCACAGAATATATTCTCAACATGAAAAAGAAGACAGGAACTCTCCCCAATGACGGTTATGTGGTAAAAACCATTGTAACCACCAATATCACTCAGGATATATGCGACTTTTACGGCGTTGAAATGAAAGAAGTCCTTACTGGTTTCAAGTTTATCGGGGAAAAGATAAAAGAGTCCGAAGAAACGGGAATCGGCACATACCTCTTTGGTTTTGAAGAGAGCTATGGCTGTCTGGCAGGTACATATGCCAGAGACAAGGACGCCGTTGTTGCAACCATGCTGATTGCAGAAATGGCACTTTATTATCGTGAACAAGGATTTTCCCTTTATGACCAGCTTCAGAATATTTACAAAAAATACGGCTATTACAACGAATTTGTGGCATCTGTTACCATGGAGGGCATTGAGGGTCTGGAAAAAATCAAGAATATCATGGATACAGTCCGTGCAAACCCGCCCAAAACAGTGGGTGGCAAAAAGGTTCTGGCAGTCCGTGACTACAGCACCTCTGTCCGCACAGACTTAATCAACAATAAAACAGAAGAAATTTTCTTGCCAAAATCAAATGTAATTTACCTTGAGCTTGAGGACAAAAACAACTTTATCATAAGACCATCAGGAACCGAGCCAAAAATCAAGCTCTACTGCCTGCTTTGCGGCAAAACCCCTGATGAAACAGAGAAAATTGCTGCTTTGGTCAAGAAGGATATAGACGAAATAGTGAAATAATTTAAAAAGGGCATACCCTGAGGTATGCCCTTTCTTTATATTTTCTTACATATATTCACCATTTATAACGGGAATAAATACTGTAATCAATAATATTATCCCATTAAAAATAAAAACAGAACCTATTTCAGTTATTCCTCCCCACAGAGAACTGAACATCGCTGTGAAAGAAAAAAACCATGGACAAATATCCTTGTCCAAAAAAATAAACCCAACTACACATACTGCCAAAAATAATATATTAGCAATTATATTGTAAATATAATATTCAATTGTGTTGTATACTTCTTCATAACAAGCGTTTAAAAGAAACCCATTATACATAATATAAAGTAAAAATAAAATAACGGACACCACGCTAATCCACATAACACCATCATTTAGGGATGTGTTCACATACAAAAAAGAAATCAGCATGGACAGCAAAATTTCCGGGAACAAAAGTTCCGCAAAGCGTTTTAAAATAATATCCATTTTTAGACCTCTTTTCTCAAAATAAGAATCATTCAAGCTACTCTGTTATTAATAATTTATCATATTGAACATTATAATTCTATAACAATTACCTTATCCTGTCAATCCTTCAGTCAGCTAAAAAAACAAATGTTCAACAAGAATTTTAAACCCTATCAATATAAGAACCACCCCGCCAAAAATTTCTGCTTTTTCCCTTAAAACCTTGCCCAGAGTTTTTCCTATAAAGACCCCTGCAAAGCTAAGTCCCAAAGTAATCAGGCAGATAACCGATGCTGCAAAAAATATGTTAATTTTAAGTGCTGCAAAACTCACACCTACAGCCAGTGCATCAATGCTTGTGGCAATGGCCTGGAAAAAGAGTTCCTTTGTCTTTATGGTTTTAAAACAACATTCCTGAGGATTTTTTATTTTTTCTACAGCCTCTTTTATCATTTTTGCACCTATTATAAAAAGAATAATAAATGCAATCCAGTGGTCAATACTCTCTATCAATGACGAGAAAAAAATGCCGGCAAAATAACCGATTGTAGGCATTATTCCTTGGGCAATTCCAAAAAACAATCCAATTTTAAGGGCATCTTTTATTTTAACCTTGCCCAGACAAAGTCCATCAGAAATAGAAACGGAAAAAGCATCCATAGCAAGTCCTATTCCAATCAAAATAAGAGTCAAAGACATATCTTACCAAAGCCTTTCATTACTTTTTTATTTTATTTGCACGTCTCGGGAATTGTGATGGTGTATCTTTTACTTTTTCAATAATTATAATTTTTCTCACTATATCCGATTGGGGAATTTTAACTTCCCTTATATCTGCAATTCTTCCGCCTAAGGTTCCTATCATACTTTTTGCATTATTTATCTCTTCGTCAACATCATATTGTTTAAATGCTGCAAAAATTCCCCCAACCTTTAAAAAGGGAATGCAATACTCACAAAGAATTTTAAGGGATGCCACCGCACGTGAAACAGCATAATCATACTTTCCACGGAAAATTTTGTTCTGTCCTGCTTCCTCCGCCCTTGCGTGAATAAATTCTGCTTTTTCAAAGTTCAATTTTTCTGATACTTCTTTTAAAAAAGTTATCCTTTTGTTCAATGAATCCATAAAAGTGAAATCAAGGTCATCTCTCACAATTTTGATAGGAACACCAGGAAACCCCGCACCTGTCCCAACATCAATTATTTTTGCATTTGATTTTAAATTCAAAACATCCAAAGGAGCAATGCTGTCAAGAAAATGTTTAACAGATATTTCTTTTGGGTCTGTCACCGCAGTAAGATTCATTTTTTCATTCCACTCAAGGAGAATATCAGAAAAAATCCCAAATTTTTCAATTTCATTTTCTTCTATATTAATATTAAGGTCCGAAAGTCCTTTTTTAAATATATCCTTATCCATAAATTTCTCCGATAAAGTTAAAAGAGAGTACAAAATGCACTCTCTTTTATATTTTAAAAAATTTGATTATGCCTGAGGAGCATCTACAGGACATACACCGGCACAACTACCGCAATCAATGCAAGCATCGGCATCAATAACGTATTTGCCATCGCCTTCAGAAATGCAAGAAACGGGGCATTCGCCTTCGCAAGCACCGCACATAATGCAATCATCGTTAATTGTATAAGCCATTTTTTTCACCTCTGTTTAAATAAAATATGAAATACTATGTATATCCCACAATATCTCTACCCTATAATATATTATTTTAATAATTTTGTCAATCTTTAAATATGAAAATTTTTAAACTTATCAACAATATTCACTGAATTATTTTAAAACAAGCTGTTTATAATTTTAAAAAAATTTTTTTGTGTGAATATGGTGAATAACTTTTTTGTCTTATAAACATCTAATCCACACCTCGCATCTCTTAATATATATGCAAAAAATATGGTTTTCACCACTATCAACACCCCCTACAACAGCTACTACAACCTATAATAATTATATATATATTTATATATAGTTTTTTTGGATTTAGTAGAAAAAACCCCCCTGAATTACTACGTAATCCTCCCCCCTTAAAAAGGGGGGCAAAAATTAAAGAAAAAACAAAAATTTTTATTTTTGTTAAAAAACATACCTTAAAATCGTAAAAAGTGTTTGATTTTTGTCCCAATATATGTTATAATTAAATCGGCTTATTATGGATAATATTTTACCGAAGAAAGGGATTTAACTAAAAATGAACATTATTTGCGATAAAAATATTTTAAACGAAGCTATAAGTTCTGTTTCAAAGGCAGTATCTTCTCATTCAAACCTTCCAATACTTGAGGGAATTTATATAAAAGCGGATATTGACGGCTTTTTGACTTTTATTTCAAATGATATGGAAATGGGAATTGAGGCAAAGACAGAGGCAAGGGTTATAAAACCCGGTCAAACTGTTCTTAATGCAAAAATGTTGGGAAGTATTGTCAAAAATCTTCCTGAAGACGAAGTTTATATCGAAACAAACGAAATAAACTGTTGCACCATAAAAAGCGGAAATGCGAAATTTGAGATTATGGGTTTAAATCCCCTTGATTTTCCAGAACTTCCTGCAGTAAATCCTGAATATTCGGTTAAAGTTAAAAAGAATTCACTTAAAGAAATGATTTCAAAAACAATTTTCTGTACTTCTTTGAGCGAAAACAGACCTGTTTTGAAAGGTTGCCTTGTTGAAATTGAGGGAGATACAATCAAAATGATTGCAACTGATGGTTTTAAAATGGCTGTCAGAACTTATCACCTGGATTCAAGCTATGAAAACCGCAGATTTATTGTTCCTGCAAAGGCTCTGGGTGAATTGAATAAAATTTTGAAAGACGACGAAGATTTTGTAGAAATCAACTGTACATCAAAAAATGCGGTATTTATATTTGAAAATTATAAGATTGTTACACGTCTTATTGAGGGTGAATATATAAAGTATCAGAGCGCAATTTATGACGATCAGGAGATTGAAATTGATTGTCCTCTTTATGAACTTTTTGACTCTGTATATCGTGCGTCTCTTATTATAAATGGCAATGCAAATGATGCACCCATTAAACTCAAAATAATGGACAACAACATCAATATTTCCTGTGAAACCATTGTGGGGAATGTTGATGACAATATTGCAGCGGATACAGGCAGTGCAAATCTTGAAATTGGTTTCTTTAATGAATTTTTACTGGACGTTTTGAGAGCCTGTGACGATGAAACTGTAAGGATTAAATTTAAGAAGAATATAAATCCAATGATTATTACACCAACTGAGGGAGATGAGTATCTTTATCTTCTTCTTCCCAGACGTCTTAAGTAATGAAAGTAAAAAATATAAGTTTTCGTAATTTTAGAAATTATGAAAACGAAAAAATAGAGTTTCATGAAAAATTGAATATAATTTATGGCAACAATGCTCAAGGAAAAACAAATATTTTAGAGGGAATATATCTTTTTTCACTTGGCAAATCAAATCGGGCATCAAAGGATAATGAAATGATAAAGTTCGGTGAAAGCTTTGCAAATATCGAAATTTCTTTTCTTTCCAAAGGGTCTGAAACTTCTGGTGAAATAAAACTTTATGAAAACAAGAAAAAAAAGATATTTATAAATGAAATTCCCGTGAAAAAAAACAGTGACTTGGTTGGCAAATTTAATGTAGTATTTTTTGGTCCTGAATATTTAAGTCTTATCCGTGAAGGACCAAAGAAACGTCGCAAAAATATTGACATAATGATAAGTCAACTTAAAGTTGGTTATCTTGGTGCAATTTCGGAATACAGAAAACTGATTGAGCAAAAAAGCAGGCTTTTGAAAGAAGAAAAAATTGATGAGATTCTGCTTTCGGTGCTTAATGAAAAGCTCATAGACATTGCTTCTTATATAATAAAAATAAGGTTTGAGTATATAAAAAAAATTGAATCTATTGCCCAAAAAATTCAACTTGATATTTCAGAGGGCAAGGAAAATCTTAATATGGATTATATATCCTGCGGCATAAAAATTGAACAATGTTCAGTTGATAATATAAAAGAGATTTTAAAAGAAAAGGCAAAGGATATTCTAAACCGTGAAATTAGATATCGGGAGTGTATTCTGGGACCTCACAGAGATGATATTGAATTCAAAATAAATGGTGCTGATTTGAAACTTTTTGGTTCTCAGGGACAGCAGAAAACAGCGGTACTGGTTCAAAAAATTGCTGAGGTTGAGCTTTTTCGCGAAGAGATGGGCGAGTATCCTGTACTCCTCCTTGATGACATAATGAGTGAACTTGACAGCCACCGTCAGGATTACGTTTTGAACAAGCTGACCGATATGCAGATTTTTATTACATGTACAGACAGTGAAAGGTTCAAAACGTTCAAAGAGGGAAAGTTTATAAAAATAGAAAAAGGAAGTGTTGTAGAGTGTACCTCCATTTAGGCTGTGACACGGTTGTAAACACAAAAAATATAATATCAATTCTTGACCTTGAAAGCACCTCAATTTCTAAATATTCAAAGGAGTTTTTGAAGATTGTGGAGGAAGAGGGTTTTGTAAGAAATGTGTCTGAGGAAATTCCCAAATCCTTTGTTATATGTGAGGAAAAGGGTCAGTCGGTGGTTTATATAACCAACATTTCAACTAAAGCATTAGCAGGAAGAATAAAAAAATATAAAGATTTTTAAATTAAGGATTTTACTTTTTAAATAAAAAATCACTCTTTTGAAATAGAGTCAGAAAGGTAAAAGGTTAAAGTTTATGTCAGATATAACAAATGTACCCGTTGAAAATTCATATGACGAGAGTCAAATTCAGGTTCTTGAGGGGCTTGAGGCGGTAAGAAAGAGACCCGGTATGTATATTGGTTCTACCACTTCCCGAGGTCTTCACCATTTGGTTTATGAAATTGTGGACAACTCCATTGACGAAGCGTTGGCGGGTTACTGCAAGGAAATTCAGGTTACAATTAAAGAGGACAACTCAATTACAGTAAAGGATGACGGCCGTGGTATACCTGTAGGCATTCAGGCACAGACAGGACTCCCTGCGGTTGAGGTTGTATTTACTGTGCTTCATGCCGGAGGTAAGTTCGGCGGTGGCGGATACAAAGTTTCCGGCGGTCTCCATGGTGTTGGTGCTTCGGTTGTTAATGCTCTTTCTGAATATCTGGAAGTTGAAATTTGCGACGGCAAAAACGTTTATTATCAGAAGTATGAGCGTGGCGAAAAACAAAACGAGCTGAAGATAATTGGTGATACTGACAAAACAGGTACATTTGTTCACTTCAAACCTGACCATTTGATTTTTGAAGAGCTGGTTTATGACTATGATATTTTGCTCAACAGACTGAGAGAACAAGCATTTCTCAATGCAGGGGTAAAAATTGTTCTTAAAGATGAAAGACCTGACGAAAACGGAAATTACAGAGAAAACGTTCTTCACTATGAGGGCGGTATAAAGGAATTTGTTCAGTACCTCAACAGAAACAAAGAGGCTGTCCATCAGGATGTTATATATGTAAACTGTATCCGTGAAAACTCTGAGGCAGAGATTGCCATGCAGTATAATGATGGATACACCGAAAATATCGAAAGTTTTGCCAACAACATCAATACTACAGAGGGTGGAACCCACGAAACAGGATTTAAGACCGCACTTACCAAAGTTTTGAATGATTATGCAAGAAAGTATAAAATGCTGAAAGACGGGGACAAAAATCTCAGCGGTGAGGACACCCGTGAGGGTCTTGCCTGCATAATTTCGGTCAAGGTTACAGAGGCACAATTTGAGGGTCAGACCAAGACCAAACTTGGAAACAGCGAAATGAGAACCATTGTGGAAAAAATGGTAAACGAAAAGCTGGCAGAATTTTTGGAAGAAAATCCTGCAGTTGCAAAGATTATTATTGACAAAGCAATGACCGCATCCCGTGCAAGAGAGGCGGCAAAGAGGGCAAGAGAAAGCACAAGAAGAAAATCAGCTCTTGAAAGCAGTACACTTCCGGGTAAACTGGCAGATTGTTCATCAAGAGATACCGAATTTACTGAGATTTATATCGTCGAGGGAGATTCTGCGGGCGGCAGTGCAAAGCAGGGCCGTGACAGACGTTTTCAGGCTATACTTCCCTTGTGGGGCAAAATGCTCAATGTTGAAAAGTCACGTATTGACAAGGTATTTTCAAACGAAAAGCTGTTGCCTGTTATTACAGCAATTGGTGCAGGTATTGGCAGCGACTTTGACGTTTCAAAAATCAGATACGGCAAAGTTGTAATCATGGCCGATGCCGACGTGGACGGTGCCCATATCAGAACACTTTTGCTCACATTCTTCTTCCGTTATATGGAACCACTTATAAGAGAGGGACATGTGTATATCGCACAGCCACCACTTTATAAGGTTTACAAGGGTAAAAAGGTTATTTATGCATATACTGATGAGGACTTGAAAGAAGCACTTCAGCAAATTCCGGATGCATCAATCCAGAGATACAAGGGTCTTGGTGAAATGAACCCCGAACAGCTCTGGGAGACAACAATGGACCCCGAAAAGAGAATCATGCTCCGTGTTGACCTTGAGGATGCAAAGAGAGCCGATGAAATATTTACAGTTCTTATGGGTGACAAGGTAGAGCCAAGACGTGAATTCATTGAAGAACATTCCAAGTCGGTTGTTAATCTTGATATATAGGTGATTTTATATGAGCAGAGCTGATAAAATTTTTGTGGATATGTGCCGTGATATAATAGACAACGGCTGGTCAGATAAAGAATGTGAAGTTCGCCCCAAATGGGAGGACGGGACACCTGCCCATACCATAAAGAAATTCGGGGTGGTGAACCGTTATAATCTTGCTGAAGAATTTCCTATTCTGACACTTCGTCCCACATACTTAAAAAGTGCTATTGACGAAATTCTTTGGATTTGGCAGAAAAAATCCAACAATATAAAGGACTTAAACAGTCACATCTGGGACAGCTGGGCGGATGAAAATGGTTCAATCGGCAAGGCATACGGATATCAGATGTCGGTAAAGCACAAGTATCCCGAGGGTGAATTTGATCAGGTTGACAGAGTTCTCTATGATTTAAAGAATAATCCCTACAGTCGCCGGATTATGACAAATATCTATGTGCATCAGGATCTAAGTGAGATGAATCTCTATCCCTGTGCGTACAGTATGACATTCAATGTCACCGGAAATAGGTTGAATGCGGTCCTCAATCAGCGGTCACAGGATGTGCTGGCAGCAAACAACTGGAATGTTGTCCAGTATGCCGCGCTGACCCATATGTTTGCCCAGGTCAGCGGCCTTGAGGTGGGCGAATTTGTTCACGTTATTGCCGATGCACATATTTATGACAGGCACGTTCCTGTTATTGAAGAAATGATAAAAAGACCTCAATTTGATGCTCCAAAGCTTATAATAAACAAAGAAATCAAGAACTTTTATGATTTTACAGTGGACGACTTTGTTTTGGAAAATTATCAAAAAAATGAACAGATAAAAAATATTCCGATTGCGATTTAGTGAAGGTGAGAATATGAATATTATAGCAGCCGCAGATTTAAACTGGGGAATAGGCAAGGACGGAGATTTGCTTGACCACATCCCTGAGGATATGAAGTTTTTCAGAGAAAAAACCATGGGTAAAGCTGTGATTATGGGAAAGAAAACTTTTTTATCATTTCCCAACCAAAAGCCCTTGCCCAAGAGACTGAATATCGTTCTGACCCATGACGAGAGCTTTTGTCCAGAGGGTGTAACTGTTTGCAAAAGCATGGAGGACGCCATTTCTGAGGCAAGGAAAGAATATCAGGATGATGACATATTTTTTATCGGCGGAGAATCGGTTTACAGAGAATCTGCAAAGTTTTGCGATATTGCATATATAACAAAAATAGATAAGGAATATGACGCTGACAGATTTATACTGAACTTTGATGAAATAAATGAGTGGTATATTGCCAACGAAGAAATGATTAAAACAGAAAAGGGTCTTTATATAACATTTGTGACCTATAAGAAAGATGTTTAAAAAAGGGGGCAGTTTGTATGCCCTTTTTTTGCTTGAATAATGCAAAGAGAAAGAACGGATAAAAATGATTGAAGTAAAAAATCTTACCAAAGTTTATAAAATTTATGACAAGCCGGGAGACCGTATCAAGGAATCCTTGTTCCCCAAGAGGTATAAGAACAAGATTCAGGAGTTTTATGCCTTGACCGACATAAACTTTTCTATTGAAAAGGGAGAAACGGTGGGTATCATAGGCAAAAACGGCTCTGGCAAATCCACTCTCCTCAAAATACTTACAGGTGTAATCAATCAGACCTCAGGGGAGAAGATTATGAATGGCACTGTGTCCGCTCTTTTGGAACTTGGTGCAGGTTTTAATCCGGAGTATACTGGAATTGAAAATATTTATCTAAACGGCACTATTATGGGCATGAAAAAGGAAGAGGTCGACGAGAAGATTGAAGAGATTGCCAAATTTGCGGAAATAGGTGATTTTATAAACCGACCGGTGAAGAATTATTCCAGCGGTATGTTTGTTCGTCTTGCCTTTGCGGTTGCAATCAATTCGGACCCTGAAATCCTGATAGTTGACGAGGCTTTGGCGGTTGGTGACTATCGTTTCCAGGCAAAATGCTACAACAAATTTGAAGAATTGAAAGAAAAGGGAAAGACTATCCTTTTTGTAAGTCATGATATTGATGCTGTACGCAGGTTTTGTACCCGTGCAATCTGGCTTGACAACAGCAAGCTGATTATGGATGGCGACGTAAATGAGGTGACCTCCAAATATATGGAGTTTATAACAAGCAACGAAACCGACGCAGAGGCTCTGGTTAAGGGTCTTAACAAAAAAACCGAAGAACTTCTGGAGCAAGAGAAAGAGTTCAATGAAATAAACCGGTTCGGCTCAAAAATCGGATGCATAAAGAATGTAAGAGTTTCAAAAGGGGACAAGGAGACAGAGGTCTTTATGTCCGGAGATACAATCACTGTTGAGACAGTGGTGGATGTTCCCGCTGATGCAGACCTTTCCACCACAGGACTTGCCATATCATTAAAGGATAAAAACGGTATGGACCTTATGGTTGCAGCACTACACGACTATGATATGCGGTTCAAGAGAACAGGCAGAAATATTGTCAAAATAAGCTTTCCGGGATTTTTGAATGTGGGGGAATATACTTTGACAACGGGTCTTGAGATGAGGCATACTCTGCCAATTTCTTACTATGATTATATAGAGGGTGCTGCATATATAAAGATAATGTGCGACAGAGAGTATTTTGGGGTCTTAAAGGTTCCATCGGAAATCAGTATAGGAGACTAAAAATGGATAATTTGAACAATGCTCAAGAAACTTTTAAAAGTGAAAAAGATATCCAGGTGCTCCAACAGGAAATTGAGGCAAAGGAACAGCAGATAAAGTCTTTGGAAGAGCGGATTGAGGCTGACCGAAATGCAATTATGCAAATCCAGTTCGAGGCAAACCAGCACAAGCAGGAAGAGCTTGATTTGCATGAGACTTATGTTTGGCGTACGGGTCTTAAAATAGAAAAAATTCTGCAGAAGACGGGTATATCATTTATCCGTTCTCTTTTGGTACTTTCGGATTACAAGCGTATGGGACTTTTGCTGACTCTTCGCAAGGGTCTTAACGAGGCATTAAATCGAGAGAATATTAAAAACAGCAAAAAAAGGCGCATTAAACTTTGCAGCAACAAATTCAAAAGATACAAAAACGAAAGAGACAGAGTGTTGGGAAATATCACGGAAAGGATTGATGTTCCCTGTGAAAAAGGTCTGGTTTCGGTTGTTTTGCCTGTGTATAACGGCGAAAATGTTCTGGCAAGCTCTATAAAGAGTGTGTTAAATCAATCCTACGAAAATTTTGAGCTTATAATTGTAAATGACGGCTCAACCGACCGAAGTTTTGAAATTGCGGAGAGTTTTGCACAAAAGGACAGGAGAATCAAGATAATAAACCAGCAAAACAAAAAATTGCCCTCAGCTCTGTCTGTGGGATTTCGTGAGGCAAAGGGTGAGTTTCTTACCTGGACCAGTGCGGACAACATTATGTTGCCTGACTGTATCAAAGTTCTGGCGGAGAATTTGAAAAGATATCCCGATACCGCTATGGTTTATGGCAATATGCGGCTGATTGACAAAAAAGGAAAAGTAAAAAGAGGACACTTTTGGTTTGAAAAGCCCCTCTTTTCTGGGAACGTGTGTTTTCCAAAGTCTGCAGATTGTCTCAACACCTTTGCCAACAACACAATTGGTGCGGCTTTTATGTACAGACGCAGCGCAGCTTTTATACTGGGAGATTATTCAAAGTATAAAACCAATCTGGAGGACTATGACTACTGGATGAGGATGAATTCTCTCCTTAAAATTCGTCATACCGACGAGGATAATCCTTTGTATCTCTATCGCATTCACAAGGATTCTCTCACTGCCCACGATAAGGAGCTGGGCATAACCCGCAATCGTTATAAGCTGATGGTCCTTGATGATTTCAGACGTGACTTTTATATGTCGGCTCTTGTATGGGTTATTGAAACAGAGAACGAGGAAAATCCTGCATACCTTGAATTTGTTCAAGCGGCAAAGGATGCAGGACATGTAATTATGTCACGAGATGAGGCAAACAGTTGTTTTGCGGCGGAAGAATACTCATGTTTTTGTTATGCCTTTTTTGGCAAAGGCGAAAACTCAAACACAGACAAAATAAACGTCAATCTTTCGGGTTCTGTTTTGATTTCAGACACCTGTGAGGGTGGCGAGGGATTTGATTTGGCAGTTACTTTGAGTGGTGGTGAACTTCAGGAGATTGATGATTTCAGAGGCTGGTTTGGTGTAAAAGACGGGAAAAGTGCCTTTTCCCTTGCTGATTCAAAGATTAAGAATGATATACTCTATGGTCTTGAAAAAATGATTGACGAACCTGAGGATTATGAAAAGAAACTTTCCATTATAATATGCACATACATGCGTGGCGAAAAACTGATTGATGCAATATGGTCAGTTATCCGCCAGTCAATGAGCAAAAAGGAATATGAAATTATAATAGTGGACAATGCACCCTTTACATCGGGAATAAGGGATGCCGTTGCTGACTTCAAGAAAAAGTACAGTCAAGTAGAGGGATTCATCCGTTATATCGGTGTTCCACAAAGGGGTCTTTCGTATGCCCGCAACGCCGGAATGTGGAATGCCAAGGGCGAATACCTTTTGTTCCTTGACGATGATGTTCTGGCGGATTACTATTTGCTTGAGGAGATTTATACAGGTTTTAAATATCATCCCGAGGTAGGAATTGTGGGGGGGCAGGTTATTCTTGACAGACCCTTCCCCACGCCAAAGGTTCTCCGCAAGGGCTGGGAGAGCCTGTGGAGCCAGTTTAAGATTTCGGGCAGTACTTTCCGTGAGGTAAGTCAGCAGTTTGAATTCCCCTATGGTGCGAATTACGGAGTGAGACGTTCTGCAATATGGCGAGTGGGCGGATTTAGAATGTGTTATGGAAGAGTGGGCAACGATTTCGCAGGAGGTGAGGAAACGGCCCTTGCTTTTAAAATGCTGCAGATAGGCTATGGCGTGGGACTCCAGCCCAGGGCAAAGGTTCTTCACAGGGTTGACCATTCACGTTTTACCCATGAACATGTGAAAAAGACAATTCGTGCAGGGGTGCTTACGAGCTATCGGTTTTTCTGTGACTTGCATACCGATATCGGTTGGACAAAGGGTTATGCAAAAAGCCAGATACGTATTACAAACAAAGAGATTAAAATACTTACAAGAAAGAAAGCGGAGCCGCTGGATATATACTACAAAAAGTGTTATCTTGATGCATGGCGGAGACTTCTTGATTATATGGAAGAAATGGAGACAGGAAGGTAGGAATCAAAATATGCTTAGTTATCTGAAAAAACTTATCTTTGGAGCGAAAGAACCCGAAAATAAACCATTAAATCTCTATCAGTACAAGTTTTTGAGATACAAGGAGGAGAGAGAAAAAAGATATCCTCTCAGCCTCCAAAAGGTTCATGTGCCCCAGGAGAAGGACTTGATTTCTGTGGTGTTGCCCGTATATAACGGTGGCGATATTTTGGCGGATTCTATTGAATCTGTCCTTTGTCAGACATATACCAACTTTGAGCTTATAATAATAAACGACGGTTCAAAGGATAAAACCCTTGAGATTGCAAGGATGTATGAGGCAAAGGATTCAAGAATAAGGGTTCTTACCCAAGAAAACAAAAAGATTCCCAGAACACTCTCAAGAGGTTTCCGTGAGGCAAAGGGTGAATTTCTGACATGGACCAGTGCGGACAATGTTATGGATGAAGACTTTTTGGAAAAAATGGTGGGCGAGCTGAAAGCAAATCCCGAAACAGCAATGGTTTGGGGAAATATGCGGCTCATCAACGCCAAAGGCAAAAAGTACAGAAAACACGGCTGGTATGAGTTCCCCATTGGCAGCAGCAATGTTATATTCCCTAACAATGCCTATGAACTGAATACATATGCCAACAACACAATCGGTGCGGCGTTTATGTATCGCAAGGTTGCTGCGGAGATACTGGGTTGTTATTCAAGCTACAAGCATACCCTTGAGGATTATGATTACTGGATGCGGATGAATTCGTTACTTACACTCCGTCATACCTCTTTTACGGAACCTGTTTATTCATATCGTTGGCACGATGGGTCGCTTACTGCCAAGGATAAGGAGCTGGGTATAACCAAAAATCGTTATAAGTTGATGGTTTTTGACGATTTCAGACGTGATTTTTACCTGACGCCTCTTGTTTGGTATGTTAAATCTGATGTTAAAAATTATGAAATTGCAGAAAAATTTAAGGCGCAGATTGCCATGGCGGGACATATTATTCTTGAAAAAGAAGATTTTGCAGAATTATTTTTTGGCAACAGCCCAAGCAATATGGTCTATGTCAGCTTTGGCGGTGACGGTACGGATGTGATATTGCCACAGGATGTTGTTAAAGTTGGAATAAATATCTCAGAAACACAGGATAACAAATTTGATATTCTTGGAGAAATTTCCGGCGACGGAGAGGCCCTTTTGAAGAAGGATATAAGAAATTATGTTTTTGATGATGTTGAGACAGCTTTCGGCTTTATTGATGCAAGGGCAAAGAATGATATATTATATGCCCTTGAAGGAAGACTTGAAGAAAAAGCTGAATACACTAAAAAACTCTCTGTTGTACTTTGCACACACAAGATATCTGATACTCTGGAAGATTGCATGGAGGCACTTTGCACCCAAAGAGCATCAGTTGAGGATTTTGAGATAGTTTTTGTAAACAACAACTTCAAGGATAAGGATATCAAGGAATTTGTCCTTGGAATGCAGGCAAAACATAACAATGTCTCAATCAATTATGTAACGGCGCCGCAGTCCGGTTTGTCCTATGCAAGAAATTGCGGAATGTGGGCGGCTAATGGTGAAGTTATACTTTATGTTGATGATGATTCAATTGCAAACCCCAACGTGGTGGCAGAAACAATCAAATCCTTTGAAGGCCGTGATGATTTGGGTGCTTGCGGCGGTCAGGTTTTGCTGGCTGTTCCTGATGAAGCAAAGGCTTTGGTTAATCCAAAGACCATAGGATTGTGGAGCAACTTGAGGATTGATGGCAGAGGTTTCAGCTATGCAAAGGATTATGGCGAGTTCCCATATGGTGCCAATTTTGCGGTTCGTGCATCAAGCCTCAAGATGATTGGCGGATTCCGGTGTAATTATGGCAGGGTGGGCAACAACTTTGCCGGCGGCGAAGAAACTCTGGTTTGCTTTATGATGAATGACATACATATGAAAGTGGGCCTAAATGCGGATTCGATAGTGGAACATAGGGTCGCACCTGACAGATTTACCATTGAGCATATTGAAAAGACAGCATATTCTGGGGTTATGACCCAGTACAGATTGAGACGAGATTTATATGCACCTCAGGACTGGAATGATGTTAATATCCGTGAGCGTGCTGTGCGGGCAGAAAAAATGGCAAAAACATATGAAGAGGGCAGTGTAAACCATACTTTCCACAAGGCAACCGAGAAAGCTTTCAGGGATGTGCTTTTGTCAAGACAAAATGACTTTGAATTCCTTAATAAAAAAAGATAGTAATTGGAGAGACTGAATTATGTTCAAAAAAATGCAATGGAAAATAGTTGTTATTTTTGTGGCATTGGTTCTGGCAATCATGTTGATTGTGGGTGCTTATATGTTCAACAGCATCGTCCGGCTTTATACAGATGATTTCAATGAGCAGATGGAAAAAGTTATGTCGGGGGAATTTGTTGTTGCTATGAAAGACACCTTGCGCTCGGATTTGCAGGGAGAACAGAGGGTAAATCGCATAAATACGGTTATTTCCGCCTACTCCAGTCAATTGGGACTTTCTGAACAGCGTCAGTGTGCGGTTTTGAGAGCGGAAGATGCATCAAGGATTGTTACTACCGGCACAGGGGTGGGGATTTTGGAAAAAACCCCCAATATACTTCGGGCAATGTCGGGGAGCGTAGGAAAAAGCAGCCGTTTTACCTCAAGTTATATGGACTATGCCTATTTTGTTGAGGGCAAACAAAATGACGGCGATTATATAATCTATGTAAAGGATAATAAGCAAGGGGTCAATGTCCTTACACAAAACATGCTTTATATTATAATTCAGGCACTTCTTTTTGGTGCGTTGGCGTCGGTGTTTCTGGGATTCTTCCTTTCCAAGACCATCACCAACCCAATATCAATACTTACCGAAAAGGCGGAGGATTTTGCAGAGGGCAACTTTGAATCCAATCTGGAAGTTTTTTCTCAGGACGAACTGGGTACCCTGGTTGAGACCTTTAACTATATGGGCGGCGTAATGAAAAATGCTATCAACGAGGTCGCAGGGGAAAAACACAAACTGGAAATAATCCTTGAACATATCAACAATGGCATCATTGCATTCAATACCAATCAGGAAATAATCTCAATTAATCAGGCAGCAAAAAATATGTTGAACATTGATGAAATAGAAGATATCCGTTTTGACAAATTTTTTGAGGGACTCAACTCCAATGTGTGTATGGCACAGTTTATGTACCTTGCAAGATTCAGAACAGAAAAAAGGGATATCGAAATAAATAACAAGCATATAAAAGCATATTTTCTCCCCTTTAAAATGGAAAACGATAAGGTGGCCGGCGTGGTTTGTGTGTTCAGCGATGTTACCGAGGAGTTTAATCTTGACAGGTCGCGGAAGAAGTTTGTTGCAGAGGTTTCACATGAACTTAAGACACCTCTGACCACAATCGGCACATATACCGAAACTCTTATTGACAACTATCCCGTAGGTGAGCAAATGGAGAGGTCTTTCCTCAAAACCATTCAGAACGAAACAATAAAAATGACCAATTTGGTCAAGAATTTGCTTACACTTTCAAAGTTTGATGCCCAGAGTGTGGAGATGAACATGGAAGCATTTGACCTGCCGGAGATGTTGGAGGGCATTGTAGAGACATTCCGTGTAGAGGCAGAAAACAAAAGTCAAAAGCTATCCTATAACACCGTTAATGCTATGCCTATGGTTTATGCCGACAAGTTCCAGCTTGAACGGGCGGTAAAGAATATAATATCAAATTCAATGAAGTATACACCCCAAATGGGCAGTATAAATGTGTTTGCAGGGTTTCTTTATAATGAAATATATATAAAAATAGAGGACAATGGTGTAGGTATCCCCGAGGAGGATTTGCCGCACATCTTTGAGAGGTTTTATCGTGTGGACAAGGCACGGTCCAGGGAACAGGGCGGCACAGGGCTGGGCCTTGCAATCGCCAAGGAAATCATCGAAAACCACAAGGGTTCCATTTCTATGGAAAGCAAGCAGGGCGAATATACCAGAGTTACCATAAAATTGCCAGTTAACGCTGCATAAAAAGACAAAAAGTGAAAAATTTTTGCATTGACTAAACGTTTTTAATGAGGTATACTGGAAAACGAGACTGAAAGGAGAGGAGAGTTTTTTATGGCAAACGAAAAAAAATCCATAAAATCTGTTGCCAAAAACAAAAAAGCGTTTCATGACTATTTTGTTGATGATACCTTTGAGGCAGGCATCTCTCTTTTCGGTACAGAGGTAAAGTCCGTGCGTGAAGGCAAGGTCAACCTTAAGGATAGCTATGTTTCGGTAAAGTCCGGCGAGGCGATTCTTCTGGGAATGCATATTTCGCCTTATGAAAAGGGCAATATATTCAACAAAGACCCGCTGAGGCAGAGGAAGTTGCTTCTTCACCGACGTGAGATAAACAAACTTATAGGACTTACCCAGCAGGAGGGTTATACCCTGATACCTCTGGAGGTATACTTTAAGGGTGCATATGTCAAAGTGGCTCTTGGTCTTTGCCGAGGCAAGAAGAATTATGACAAGCGTGATGCCATTGCAGAGCGAGATGCAAAACGCAAAATAGACAGAGTGCTGAAAGAGCAGTACAGATAAATAGTGTAATTAATAAATATGGGGGCGTAATGGTTTCGACGGGGATTTTGAAGTATCTGGAGCGAGCCGCAGTGGGTGCTGCGTAAAAAACCCAAACTTAAAATTAAACGCTAACAATAATTTAGCTTACGCTGCCTAAGTTATGGCGGCTGTCCTTTCTCCCTCACCGCAAGGGAGAGTAAGGGCATCATCTGACGCGGTGCACATGAACCCGAAAAGCTTTGATTGGGTCACGATTTTATGAAGCTACCGGTCTTTAAAGTTTGTCTGCGGACTTTAAAGATGGGGAATCCCGACCACAGACTACGCTCGTAGCGCCGGATATGAATAGGTTTTCGGACAGGGGTTCAATTCCCCTCGCCTCCACCACCAAAAGCAAGCACATTGTGCTTGCTTTTTTATGTCTAAAAGTTGTCCGTTTTGTCCATTTTTTCAAGGGTATAATATAGCTATACCAAAAGAAAGGGGAAAGGATATGGTAAAAACGGAAGAAAAACTAAAAAAGGAGGTTGGTAAGCTATATTCATTTACAAATCTTATGTATGGCGATGTGTTAGATGGTATCGCTAAAAAGAAAAAAACTATCGGTTTCGAAGAAGAAAGGCTTTTAGAACACGTTAAAAAGTCTGTCGAAAGCTATATTAAGAATTTTAAAACAGACGAAAATCTTTTTAAAGATTTTAATGAAATACAAAGGAAGTATCTTATTGGTTTGAGTGAAAACATTGATAAGGTAAAGGAAAACGCAATAGAGAGCATCGTTGAAGAAATTTTCACACCACTTGGTGATGATGAAACTATTGCCGAAAGAGAGAAGATTTTAGAAATACAAACAGAAAAAATTATAAAATCTGTAAACGATTCCATAGAAAGTATCAATAGACAAATAGGTTACTCTATGATATTATATAGCTATGAGAATAAAGGCTATAAGAAATATCGCCTAAAGCCGGGCTCTGTAGCGTGTGAAGAATGCAAGGAGCGAGGCAGAAATACATATTCGATAGAAAATCTCAAAGATGCAGAGTTTTTACCACTTGTACATCCAAACTGCAGATGCACTATTGAAATTCTTGATGAGAAAAACAGAGCAGTTGTCACAGTTGACAGCAAAGATATCGAAGAACAGCTGGTAGAAACAGAAAGTACCAAAGGAATGGGCTTTTTGGATTATGTAAGTGCCTTGCTTTCAG
>JAZSFF010000024.1:0-44899 GCA_045532055.1 Clostridia bacterium | reverse complement strand
CGCCCTTGAACTCAGGTGAAATAATGTTATCAACATTCTCGTCTGTAACTGCAAATGAAACAAGTGTGGGCGGAACGTCAATATTTTCAAATGTACCGCTCATTGAGTCCTTGCCGCCGATTGCCGCAATCTCAAGATTCTTTTGTGCATCAAAAGCCCCAAGAAGTGCCGCCAATGGCTTGCCCCAGCGTTTTGGGTCTTTTTTCGGTTTTTCAAAGTATTCCTGGAATGTAAGATAAACATCTTTAAACTCAGCACCTGTTGCAACAAGCTTTGCCACAGATTCAACAACCGCAAGATATGCACTGTGATAAGGGCTCTTTTCTGCAATAAACGGGTTATATCCCCACGCCATAACAGATGCAGTCTTGGTATGCTTCTTCTCAACAGAAACCTTGTTTACCATTGCCTGAATAGGTGTTGACTGGTTCTTTCCGCCAAATGGCATCAGAACTGTACCTGCACCGATTGTAGAGTCAAATCTTTCGGAAAGTCCTCTCTTTGAGCACACATTAAGATCTGCCGCCAAATCCATATATCCCTTGGCGAAATCTTTAACCTCTGCCTTTTTATAACACTCGGGGTTTGCAGGTGCAATATCAATATGTTTTTCTGCACCATTTGAGTTGAGGAACTCACGTGAAATATTTACTATTTCCTTGCCGTTCCAACGCATAATCAAATATGGTTTTTCCTTAACAATGGCAACAACTGTTGCCTCTAAATTTTCACTCTTTGCAAGTTCTTTGAACCTGTCAACGTCATCCGCTGCAACCACAACCGCCATTCTCTCCTGAGATTCGCTGATTGCAAGTTCTGTCCCGTCAAGTCCCTCATACTTCTTGGGAACCTTGTTAAGGTCAATTTCAAGACCATCAGCAAGTTCACCGATTGCAACAGAAACGCCACCTGCACCAAAGTCGTTGCAACGTTTGATAAGCAGTGATGCTTCCTTGTTTCTGAACAATCTCTGGAGCTTTCTTTCCTCCGGTGCATTGCCCTTTTGAACCTCTGCACCGCAGCTTTCAAGGGATTCAACTGTATGTGATTTTGAAGAGCCAGTTGCACCACCGCAACCGTCACGGCCTGTTTTTCCTCCAAGAAGGATAACGACATCACCATCCTCAGGGCGTTCACGTCTTACATTTTCCTGAGGAGCTGCCGCAACAACCGCACCGATTTCCATACGCTTTGCCGCATAGCCGTCATGGTAGAGTTCATCAACCTGACCTGTCGCAAGACCAATCTGGTTGCCGTATGAACTGTAACCTGCTGCAGCACCGGTAACAATCTTTCTCTGGGGGAGTTTGCCCTCAATTGTTTCTGAAACGGGCTTCAGCGGGTCTGCTGCACCGGTCACACGCATAGCTGCATAAACATATGAACGACCTGACAGCGGGTCACGGATAGCACCGCCGATACAAGTTGCCGCGCCACCAAAAGGTTCGATTTCTGTAGGATGGTTGTGAGTTTCGTTCTTGAAAAGAAGCAACCATTTTTCCATCTTGCCGTCAATTTCAACATCAATTTTTACGGTACAAGCATTTATCTCTTCACTTTCGTCAAGACCATCAAGTTTGCCATTTGCTTTGAGATACTTTGCCGCAATAGTGCCAATATCCATAAGGTTTACAGGCTTTGTTCTGCCGATTTCTTTTCTTGTTTCGATATATCTGTCGTATGCCGACTGCAAAAGCTCGTCCTCAAACTTCACGCTGTCAATGGTTGTGAGGAAAGTTGTGTGACGACAATGGTCAGACCAGTATGTATCAATCATTCTGATTTCTGTAATTGTTGGGTCACGTTTCTCACCCACAAAATAGTTCTGACAGAACTTGATATCGTCAAAGTCCATAGCAAGGCCAAGGTCATCTATCATTGCCTTTAATCCTGCATCGTCAAGATTGCAAAAGCCCTCAACTGTTGCCACAGACTCAGGGATTTCATAACTCATTTTAAGAGTTTCAAAGGCATCAAGAGTTGCTTCTCTTGACTCAACGGGGTTGATTACATACTTCTTGATTGCATCAACATCGCCCTCTGTAAGATTTCCGTAAAGCATATAAACTTTAGCCGCCTTTACAGTAGGTCTGTCGCCCTTTGATATAAGCTGAATACATTCTTCAGCAGAATTTGCACGCAAATCAAACTGACCAGGCAAAAACTCAACTGCAAAAATCGCATCACAGCTATCCTCTATTTTGTCTGTCACAATATCTAACTGGGGTTCTGAAAAAACTGTTTTTTTGCAGTAATCAAACAACTCCTTGTCAATATTTTCAACGTCATATCGGTTTATTACCCTCAAATCTTTCAGTCCTTTAATCTGCAAAAGATTAACCAAATCGTTTTTCAGGGACTTTGCCTCAGCCGCGAGCTCATTTTTTTTCTCAACAAAAACTCTGTAAACCATATTTTTATCCTTTCTGTAATTATTTAAGTGCCGCAAGTGCTTTTTGACCTATATCGTGTCTGTAATACGCATTGTCAAACTTAACTGCTTTCACAGTTTCATATGCCGCATTGATGGCACAATTAAGGCATGCACCAACTTCTGTCACTCCCAAGACTCTGCCACCGCCTGTAAGCAGTTTTCCGTCTTTCAGTTTTGCACCGGCAACAAAAATTCCATCGGAATTTTCAGGAAGTGTTATTTCAAAGCCTGTTTCGTATTTCTGGGGGTAACCCTCTGATGCCACAACAACACAACAAGCCGCCTTGTCTGAAAATTTAACCTCTGCCTCATCCAAAGTTCCCTTTTCAACATGGAGCATTATTTCAAACAAATCACTTTCCAAAAGGGGGAGGACAACCTGAGTTTCCGGATCACCAAAACGACAGTTGTATTCAATTACCTTTGGTCCTTTTTCGGTAAGCATAAGTCCAAAATACAGACAGCCTTTGAAAGTCCTTCCCTCTTTGTTCATTGCTTCAATGGTGGGAATAAATATCTTTTCCATACATTCATCGGCAATATCCTTGGTATAGTAAGGATTGGGAGCGATTGTTCCCATGCCGCCGGTGTTGAGACCCTCATCGCCGTCTTTGGCACGCTTGTGGTCCATGGACGAAATCATAGGAACAACGGTTTTTCCATCAGTAAAACTGAGAACTGAAACCTCCGGCCCTGTGAGAAACTCTTCGATAACAACATTGTTGCCGCTTTCACCAAAGATTTTGTCCTCCATCATAGACCAGACAGCCGCCTTGGCATCCTCTCTGGTCTCTGCAATGATTACACCCTTGCCAAGCGCCAATCCATCAGCCTTTATTACTGTAGGAATAGGTGATGTATCTAAATATTTGAGAGCTGAATCAAGGTCGCTGAATACTTCATATTCCGCAGTAGGAATATTGTACTTCTTCATAAGATTTTTAGAGAACACCTTGCTGCCCTCGATAATCGCAGCATTCGCCTTGGGTCCAAAGCAAGGAATCCCTTTTGCCTCCAATGCGTCAACCGCTCCCAGAACCAACGGGTCATCAGGAGCTACAACGGCAAATTCTATACCATTTGCAACCGCAAACTCAACAATTTTGTCAATATCCTTTGCTCCGATATCCACACATTCTGCATCTGCTGCAATTCCTCCATTTCCCGGAAGTGCATATATCTTTGATATCTTGGGACTCTTTTTAAGTGACTTTATGATGGCGTGTTCACGACCCCCGCCACCTACTACCATAATTTTCATATGTTCAAATCCTTTCGGAATTATTTTGTTCAGGATAAACCTTTAAGCGAGATAAAATTGATACAGAATGTTCAAACCAAACCCGAAGCTGTGCTGTGTGCACACGAGAGGTGAGCGTTTGGGTGTTATGTTCAATTTTAGCCGCCCTGACTTTTAATGATGGAATAAGCGCATCTTAGTAAATGCCATCACCATTCCATACTCATTGCATGTTGCAATTACATTGTCATCACGGATTGAACCACCCGGCTCTGCAATATAAGTTACACCGCTCTTTGCCGCACGTTCAATGTTGTCGCCAAATGGGAAGAATGCATCACTGCCCAGTGCAACGCCTTTGATTGTAGCAAGATATGCTTTCTTTTCTTCTCTTGTCAAAGGTTCAGGCTTGTGTGTAAAGAGTTTTTCCCACTTTCCGTCTGCCAAGACATCTTCTGCATCATCAGAAATATAAATATCAATAGTGTTGTCACGGTCAGGTCTGCCGATTGAATCAAGGAAAGGAAGATTAAGAACCTTTTCGTGCTGACGCAAATGCCAGATGTCTGCCTTGTTGCCTGCAAGTCTTGTACAATGTATTCTTGACTGCTGACCTGCACCAACACCGATTGCCTGACCATCCTTTGCAAAGCATACTGAATTGCTCTGTGTATATTTGAGGGTGATAAGAGCAATAATCAAATCTCTTTTTGCCGAATCAGGCATTTCCTTGTTCTCGGTAACAATATCAGAAAGCAATTCTTCGTCAATCTTGAACTCGTTTCTGCCCTGCTCAAAGGTAATGCCGTAAACCATCTTTGTTTCCTGAGGCGCAGGAACATAGTTTTCATCAATCTTTACGATATTATAGTTGCCGTTTCTTTTGCTCTTTAATATTTCAAGAGCCTCATCTGTATAACCGGGTGCAATAACACCGTCAGAAACTTCACGTTTGATAAGCTTTGCAGTTGTTGCATCACAAACGTCGCTGAGGGCAATCCAGTCGCCAAATGATGACATTCTGTCAGTACCTCTAGCACGGGCATAAGCCACGGCAAGAGGTGATTCATCAAGGCCCTCAATATCATCAACAAAGCACGCTTTTTTAAGGTCTGCACTCATAGGAATACCAACCGCAGCAGATGTTGGACTTACGTGCTTGAATGATGTTGCCGCAGGCATACCAAGTGCCGCCTTTAATTCTTTAACCAACTGCCAGCTGTTGAATGCATCAAGGAAGTTGATGTATCCGGGTTTGCCGGAAAGTATTTCAATAGGCAGTTCGCCACCATCGTTCATAAAAATTTTTGCAGGTTTTTGGTTGGGATTGCAACCATATTTCAATTCAAACTCTTTCATTTTCAAAAAATCCTTTCTTCAAAAAATCAGCAATTCTTGTTTATCATTCGATTTGTCTCGCTGCCGTCTTTTAAGTTTATATATCTCACATACAAGGAAATCTTGTTGTCCTCGTCAAGATTATTCCAAATCTTATCTGTAAATTTATCAATATCATTGGGGATTGCAACTCTTTCAGGTTCGCCCTGGAAGGTGGGAATGGGATTTCCGTCACAAACGTATGTATGGATAAAGTGGCCAAGACCCTTTAATGATTTATAAGCATAATTAAATCTGTTACACTCCGTACCCTCGGCGTCTGCACTTTTGAGGATATTCATTTTGTATGAAAAATCATTGTCCTCAAACTCAATCATACCGCTGATTCTGGGTGTCCAGTTGGGACCGTCGGGTTCAAAACAACGGGTATCAAGTGCCTCTTCAAAGGTCTTACCTTTTTCAAGGAACTCAATAACAGTATCTGTCTGGTCACCGTTTGTTGCAACCAGTTTGTTTTCGAACTTGCGAATTGGTGAATAGATTATAAGGCTTGGGTCCTCAACCTTTGACTCATCAAAAGGATAGATTATAACCTCGCCGTCTTTCTCTACAAAAACACGGTTGCGGCTGTTTTCAGACCTACCCATAATGAAGTATGCAACAACCGCCTTTTCGCCATCTTCGCTCTTTCCTATTACAATACCTCTGCCCACATATGAGTTACCATTAATAAGTTCACCCATATCGTTTATCTTATAAATATCCATTTCCCAAAATTCCTTTCTTTATCTGTTTTTTAGAATTTCAGCAGACACAACCTCTGCTGCCTGAGGAAGAATCTTCCACTCCGCCTCTTCCATTACTCTCTTCTGCAAAACTTCGGGTGTATCCCCTTGCTGTATTTCAACCGCTTTTTGAAGAATTATCTCTCCGCCATCAGGGATTTCGTTTACAAAATGAACTGTCGCCCCTGTAACCTTTACACCATAGCCGAGTGCTGCCTCGTGGACTTTAAGTCCATAAAAACCCTTACCACAAAACGACGGAATAAGGGACGGATGAACATTAATAATCCTCTTTGGATATCGTGATGTGAAATTCTCACTCAATATACACATAAATCCGGCAAGGATTATCAACTCGATGCCCTTGCTTGCAAGGACTTCAATCAACGTTTCTTCAAAAGCCTGTTGGCTGCCCAGTTCTTTTTTTGAAACAACTGCCGTATCAATACCTGCATTTTTTGCCCTTGTAAGAGCAAAAGCATCGGCATTATTCGAGATAACCAAATCAATCTGACCGCTTTTGATTATCCCTGCGTTCTGGGCATCAATAAGTGCCTGCAGATTGGTTCCGCCACCGGAAACCAACACAGCAATCCTTGTCTTTAGCATATAACAACACCCTCGTCGCTCTTGATTATTTCACCGATGATATATGCGTCCTCGCCGTTTGCTTTCAAAATATCAAGAGCCTTGTCAGCGTCTTCTTTCTTCACAACCACACTCATACCAACGCCCATGTTGAATGTGTTGAACATATCTCTTTCAGGGATGTTACCCTCTTTCGCAATTAAATCGAAAATAGGAAGAACACGTACAGAACTTCTCTGGATTTTTGCACCGAAGCCCTTGGGGATACTTCTGGGGATATTCTCATAGAAGCCACCACCCGTAATATGAGAAACCGCCTTAACAGTCACCTCTTCAAAAAGTGCCAGCATAGGCTTTACATAAATTCTTGTTGGTGTGAGGAGTGTTTCTCCAACAGACTTGCCGCCTAGTTCTTCACGGGGAGTCTTTATATCAGCATTTTCAACATTAAAAACTTTGCGAACAAGTGAAAAACCATTTGAATGAACGCCGCTTGATGGCAATGCGATAATTACGTCGCCCTCCGTTATTGTCTTGTTGTCAAGCACCTTATCCTTGTCAACAACACCAACTGAGAATCCCGCCAAGTCATATTCATCTTCAGGATAAAATCCAGGCATTTCAGCAGTTTCTCCGCCAATCAAAGCACAGCCTGACTGAACACATCCCTCTGCAACACCTGAAACAATGTCTGCCACTTTTTCAGGATAGTTCTTTCCTACAGCAATGTAGTCAAGGAAGAACAATGGCTTTGCACCGCAACAAATAATATCGTTGACACACATAGCCACACAGTCAATACCAACAGTATCATGCTTGTCCATAAGGAAAGCCATCTTCAATTTTGTGCCTACGCCATCTGTTCCGCTTACCAGTACGGGTTTGTTTATGCCTGTCAAATCCAGTTCAAATAATCCGCCAAAACCACCAATATCCGATGCTGCACCAGCTGTAACAGTTCTTGCAATGTGCTGTTTCATCAGTTCAACAGCCTTGTAACCTGCAGTAATGTCAACACCTGCAGCCTTATAACTTTCACTAAAGCTCTTTTCCATTTTTCTTTATCCTTTCTGTATATCAAAATTTCCTATTCTTTACCCGACCAACAATAGGTGCACAATTTACAGGGGTCAAGACCTATCGCCTTAACAACACCCTCTAATGATTGGAAATCAAGGGACTCAAACCCGAATTTTTCACTGATTGTTTCCCTGAGTTTTTTGCCTCTTTCTGTATTTCCGTCGCTGTATTCATCTATGTGATTGAATCCTTCTTCACCCTCAAGTTCCATCACTGTTTGTCTTGCAATAAGCTCCATTTCGTTTTTACTGCTTGTGAAGTTCAAGTATTTGCATCCGTACATAATGGGCGGACAGGCCGAACGCATATGAACAGATTTTGCACCGTGCTGATAAAGGAAATCAACTGTTTCCTTAAGCTGTGTCCCGCGAACAATTGAATCGTCCACAAAAAGCAAATTCTTGTCTTCAATCAACTCATGAATAGGCACCTGTTTCATTCTTGCAATCTTAATCCTGTCGCTCTGGTGCTTTGGCGTAAAGCTCCTTGGCCATGTGGGAGTGTATTTGATAAAAGGTCTTGCAAAAGGAATACCGCTCTCGTTGGCATAGCCGATTGCGTGAGGGGTGCCAGAATCAGGAACTCCACTCACAAAATCAATATCCTCCACCTTGCCATTAGCCTTGTCAGACTGTGCCATTATAGCACCATTGCGATATCTCATTGTCTCAACATTTTTGCCCTCATACACCGAGTTGGGATATCCATAATAACTCCACAGGAATGCACAAATTTTCATTTCCTTGCCTGGTTTTATAAGCTGCTTTATTTCATCGGCAGTAATTTCAACCGCCTCTCCGGGGCCAAGTTCCATTTCGTCATCATAGCCCAGTTTTTTATAAGCAAAATCTTCAAATGACACAGCATAACCATCTTCGTTCTTGCCAATGAGAACCGGAAGTCTGCCCAGTTTGTCACGTGCGGCAATCAACTTGCCGTCATTGGTGAGAATCAGGATGGAAACCGTTCCTTCAACCACGTTATGGACATATTCAATACCTTCAGCAAAGGTGCTTTTCTCATTTATCAGTGCCGCAACCAGGTCGGTTGAATTAACCTTTCCACCGGTCATAACACCAAAGTGTCCGCCTTTTACCAGATGTTTTTCGATAAGTTCCTCTGCATTGTTGATTCTACCGATTGTAGCAATTGCATATGTTCCAACCTCAGACCTTATCAAAAGTGGTTGTGGGTCAGAGTCGCTGATAACCCCAATGGCAGAATTACCTTTCATCTCGTTGAATACATTATCGAACTTGGTCCTGAAAGGAGTATTTTCAATATTGTGAATATCTCTTTGCAAACCGATTTCGCTGTCATATGCTGCAATACCGCCACGACGTATACCAAGGTGTGAGTGATAGTCAGTGCCAAAGAATACATCTGCTATGGCATCATGCTTGCTGACTGTTCCAAAAAAACCGCCCATATACTTCCTCCGTTCAATCTATATCAATCAAAATTTATTTGTTGTACTTTTCTTCTATCGCTTTGTTCTTTTCAAGAACAGTTTCCATAGCAGCCTTTCGCTGTGCATCAAGTTTTGCCGCAAGTTCCGCATCCTCCACAGCAATAATCTGTGCAGCAAGGATTGCCGCATTCTTTGCTCCGTTGATGGCAACCGTTGCCACAGGAATACCCGGAGGCATCTGCACTGTTGATAAAAGAGCGTCCATCCCATCAAGATTCGACGACTTAACCGGTATGCCGATAACCGGCAAAGTTGTATTTGCCGCAATAGCCCCTGCAAGATGAGCAGCCATACCTGCCGCCGCAATAATTGCACCAAATCCATTTGCTCTTGCATTCACAGAAAAATCTCTGGCTTCAATTGGTGTGCGATGTGCAGAATAAACATGCACCTCATAGGGAACACCCAAATCATCAAGTGCTGTCATGGCTTTTTCAACAACGGGCAAATCACTGTCTGAGCCCATAATAATTCCAACTTTTTTCATTTTCCATACCTCCTGAAAAGAAACTAAAAGGGCAGTCCCGTAGTAATACAGGACTGCCCAGACGGTCGACATAACTCAAATTTTTTGCTCCCATGTGGTTTAAACCCCACCAAATCCGTCAGTTGCAAAAAACCGTTTTTCGTAATTCCGGCAATTTTCTGCCTCTACCGAATTATTTTAACATAAATCCCCATCAATGTCAAGAAAATTCGGCACTTCACATTGCACAGAAATAGGGTTTTTTCTTAGCGTTTTTTGATAATATTTTCAAAAATATAGTTCTCAATCTCTGCCGCAATTTCCTCAACTGTTCTTTCCCCGTCAATAACCTTGACACATTCCGAATCTTTCATTTTTTCAAAAGCATCAAAATATGCCTCTCTCACCTGTGTCAAGCGTTCTTCTGTTTCATATATTTCAATGTTAGTACGGTTTTTTGTGATTCTCTCCATGGCGGTCTTTGGTGAAATATCAATAAAAACTGTGCAATCCGGTCTCAAGGTATCAGCACAAAGTTTGTTGGCATCAACAACCCAGTCACCGGGAACCTCCACACTCTGATATGCATATGATGAGAAGTAGTATCTGTCGCATATGATTGTCTCGCCTTGTTTTAAGCTTTTGAGAAGTCCGTCTGTTTCATTCAGAATATGGTCAAGCCTGTCCGCAACAAAAAAAGCCGCTGTAACTTTGGGGTCTGCTTTTATTTTGCCGGACAAAATATCATGCAAAACTCCCCCTGCAAGCCCATAGGTAGGTTCCAGAGTCCTCCTGCACTTTATACCCTTTTTCGCCAATTTTTCTGCAAGCAATTCCATCTGCGTACTCTTGCCGCTGCCGTCAATACCCTCAAAAACAATAAATTTACCCATACAATTCATATCCGGCGTTTCCTTCCACATTTTCTGATTTTATTTTACTTTATTATGAGGTCAAAGTCAAGATATTTTCCGGTATTTTGCACAGGACAAATCACAAAAAAGCATTTTCTCCGTATAATGCATTATACCACCAAACAATAAAGGGAACGTCAAGGAACACTTTTTCCAAAAATCCATATTATGGAACTGAAAAGGCTTTTTAAAAAATCTTTTTGGGAGGTGCGAATATATGGGATGCTTTGGAGGTTGCTTTGGAGGCAATAACTCATGCCTTTGGATAATTCTCTTAATTATCATCTGGAGTTGCTGCTGCAGTGACAACTCTAACAACTGTGGTTGCAACAACGTTTTAAGCAACAATAATAACTGCTGTTGCGACTAAACAGTCACATATCCCCTTGCAGAAAGGAGGTGCAACGTATGTGTTTCGGTAACGACAACAACTGTCTTTGGATAATTATCTTGATAATCATACTCTTCTGCTGTTGTGGTAACAATAACAACAACGGTTGCGGTTGCGGCTGCTAATTGCTGAATAACCACAAAACCCCGTCGGGAAATCGACGGGGTTTCTGCTTGTGAATCTTTTTATCCAAAATCGTGGCAACTGCCAAAATCAATTTCGTATTTACAAAAAATCAAAACAATTTCCTCAACCATTTCAAAATCATCCAACTCATCACGCTTTAATATCTCCTGAATTTCACCAAGTGCCTGAATTGCCATTGTATCTGCAATCTTTTCTTCATCAATTTCAAAGTCACTAATTTGACAGCATATCATGTCTTTTATGTAGCTTTTTACAAGCTCTGTTTTTATGGTCATATCTTTAGCCCCCTAATAAAAAAAGATGTGTCGTCAAAGCGACACATCCAAAAAAACGTATCACTCTGACTAAAGTTTGCGATAACTTTGATAACATACCCACCGGAATGAAAAATCAGAGGTACGCTTTTTTACATAGCGTATCTCCAGTGGATATATAATATACAAAATTATCGCAAGTAATATTATATCACAAAGGGAAATAAATTACAATATGTTTTTTATTTTTAGGGGAAACATTTCCCCCTAACACCCCTTTACCCGCTGTTCCAGTTTCGTGCATATGTAAATGTTCATATTTTTTCATTTCACTGACGCTCGGATACTCGATATATATCGAGTGCACTCGCTAAAAACGGCGGATGAAAAGGGAACTGATATACGCCGTTTTTCATCTCATTCAAAAATATTCACAAACATCTGCATCTCAATTCTCACTAACGCGGCCTTTTCTTAGCCCCTCTTCGTGGGTCTTTAAACCCCAAAGGAATACCCCAGCAAATATTCCGCGTTAAGCAAGCGTTTTCTGCGGAATGTTTACGAAAAAAGACAGCAACCGATGAAAAACGCAACGCAATCAAGTTTCCTCTGCTGGCGTTGCGTTTTAGTGAGTGCACACAATAAGTTTGTGTATCCGAACGTTCTCAGTTGATGTCTTTTTGAGTAATTACAGTCCGCTAAACGTGCAGCAGCGAAAAGGGGGTGCAAGGGGGATTGACCCCCTTGAAAGAAAAAATATATCCAATTCTCGAACAGCAGGTAAAGGGGTTCAAGGGGAACATTTCCCTCTGAGAAAACAAATTTTATCTTGTATTTCCAAATGGTTTGTGATAAAATTATAATGTATTTTAAATAAGCAGGAGACACAAAATGAAAAACTTTTTCGGACACCTGACAACGGTGATTCGTCATCGTCAAAAGGTAATATATCATTGTTTTAAAGTCGGGATTCCCTTCAGGGGACTTCTTCATGACCTTTCTAAGTATTCGCCTACTGAATTTGTTCAGGGTGTGAAATTTTTCAAAGGTGACCGCAGCCCCAACGAGGCAGAACGTGAGAAATACGGCTATTCCTCTGCATGGCTTCATCACAAAGGCAGAAACCGCCACCACTTCGAATACTGGACAGACTATAACCCCCAAACCAAAACTGTAGGTCCCGTCAAAATGCCTCTGGTATTTGTGAAAGAGATGTTTTGTGACCGTGTTGCCGCAAGCAAAATATATCAGGGTAAAAATTACACAAACCAGCATCCCATTGAATACTTCCGTCGCGGCAAGGCAAATCGCGCCATCCACCCCGAAACCTCTGAAATAATCGAGAATTGGCTTTTGATGCTCTCTGAAAAAGGTGAAAAAGAAACTTTCAAACACATAAGAAAATATAAATGATTTTGCAAACAAAAATGCCGCCAAGCTGGCGGCATTTTGCTTTTATATTTTCTCTAAGTTCCAGATATTCTTGTTATAGTCCATAATAGAACGGTCGCTGGAGAAGAATCCTGCTTTTGAAACGTTGATAATTGCTTTTTTGTTCCACACGTCAGGATTCTGGAAATCCTTTGCCATTCTGTGACCTGCATCAAGATATGATTCAAAGTCACGAAGCAGCAAATATGGGTCTGCAAAACCTGTTTTTCCAAACACCAAATCGTGATAAAGTTCTCTGAACAAATTCTGGTTGTCGGGGGTGAATGTTCCGTCTATAAAACTGTCCACAATTCCCTTGATTACCATATTCTGTGAATAAACCTCCGGACTGCCTGAATGTCCTGACGCATAAATATTCAAAACATCCTGAGAGGAAAGTCCGAAAATATAAATATTATCAAGTCCCACTCGCTCTGCAATCTCCACATTGGCTCCGTCCATAGTTCCTATGGTCAGGGCACCATTGAGCATCAGTTTCATATTGCCTGTGCCTGATGCCTCCTTGCTGGCGGTGGAAATCTGCTGACTTAAGTTTGCCGCAGCTACAATTTTTTCAGCAATGGAAACACTGTAGTTTTCAATAAACACTACCTTGAGGATATCCTTTGTCCTTGGGTCATTGTTCACTACATCAGCAATGTTGTTTATTAATTTAATAATAAGTTTTGCTGTATGATAACCGGGAGCCGCCTTTGCACCGAAAATAAAGGTCTCAGGCAGCATGCTTGCCTGACTTGGATTTTCGGTTATCATCTTGTAGCGATAAATAATATGCATTGCCTTCATAAGCTGACGCTTGTATTCATGCAGTCTTTTTATCTGCACATCAAACAAGGATTCAGGGTCAACTATAATTCCATTGTGTTCCTTGATGTATTCTGCCAAATGCACCTTGTTTGCCTGCTTGATTTTGGCAAAGCTTTCACGGAAGGCACTGTCATCAGCAAACTTTGTCAATCCCTCAAGTTTTTCTGCATTTTTTATCCATCCGTCACCAATTGCCCCTGTAATCAGTTTGGCAAGTTCGGGGTTGGCTTTGAGCAACCATCTTCTTGGAGTTACGCCATTGGTAACATTTTTAAACTTTTCAGGCGAAAGGATATAATAATCCTTAAATGTCTCGTTCTTAAGAATCTCGGTATGCAATGCGGCAACACCATTTACGCTGTGGCAGGCAGTCAGACAAAGGTTTGCCATATTTACCTGACCGTTTGAGATAACCGACATATATTCAATTTTGCCTGTATCGTTGCCAAATCTGCCTTGCAAAAGTTCACGCTGTCTGCGGTCAATTTCCTTGATTATCATTGCAACTCTGGGCAACAGACTTTCCACCATGGACATAGGCCATTTTTCCAGAGCCTCGCTCATGATGGTATGGTTGGTATATGCAAAAATCTTTCCTACAATATCCCAAGCCTCGTCCCAGCCAAAATTCTCTTCATCCACCAATATTCTCATCATTTCAGGAATAGCAATGGTGGGATGGGTGTCATTTATATGAATCTGGACATACTTCGGCAGGTCATAAAGACTGTGTCCGCGGCGTTTTTGCTTTGCCAGTATCCACTGTATTGTGGCAGACACAAAGAAATACTGCTGTTTGAGTCTGAGCAGCTTTCCCTCATAATGATTGTCCTCAGGATAAAGCACCTGAGAAACCACTTCTGCAAGTTCCTTATCCTTTACTGCCATGGTATAGTCACCACGGTTAAATTCACTCATATTAATGATTTGAGGCGAACGTGCTCTCCAAAGTCTTAATGTATTCACAAGCTTTGAATCATATCCCGAAATAGGCATATCATAGGGCTCACCAATTACAGTGTTGTACCCTACATGACGGAACTTCATTCGTCCGTCTTCATGATATTCCTCAATTGTGCCGTTGTAATGCACCTCCACGCTGTCCTCAGGACGTTCAATTTCCCACACATTTCCGTCCTCAAGCCACGGGTCGGGCATCTCTATCTGATATCCATCAATAATCTTTTGCTTAAACAATCCGTATTCATAACGTATTCCACAACCGAATGCAGGGAGTTCCAGAGTTGAAAGTGAATCAAGAAAGCACGCCGCCAATCTGCCAAGACCGCCGTTTCCAAGGCCTGCATCGTTTTCAACCTCTTCAACCGCCGAAAGGTCAATTCCCATCTCCGCAAGAGTCTCACGATAAACATCCGTCTGCATAATATTGAGTATATTATTTCCAAGAGCTCTTCCCATCAAAAACTCAAAAGAGAGATAATAAAGTTCTTTCTTGTGTCCCTTCTCCAGCAGTTCTCTTGACTCCGCCCACTTCTCCATGATTTCGTCACGGACAGTAAAGGCACAAGCCTTATAAATCTGGTCAGGGGTTGCGTTTTCAACCGTTTTGCCGTAATATCTGCGCAACTTTCCTGAGATACTGCTCTTTATTTTTTCTTTTTGTACTTTCATTTCTGTCTTTTTGTTGTTTGCCATTTTATCCTCCAATTAAATCCATATATATCTGCTCATATTTTTTTGCCGACTCGGTCCATGAAAAATCTTCTTTCATTGCCCGTATAACAAGCTTTTTCCATACTTCCTTGTCTGCAAAAAAACTAATGGCACGCTTTATTGTATAAACCATATCATGGGCATTGGGTGCGTAAAAACTGAATCCATTGCCAGTACCATCAAATTCGTTGTATGCCTTTATTGTATCTTTAAGCCCCCCCGTTTCACGGACAACGGGGATTGTACCATATGCCAAAGCAATAATCTGTCCAAGTCCGCAGGGTTCAAACAAAGACGGCATAAGGAACAAATCCGACGCCGCATACACTTTGTGTGCCAAGGCATTGCTGAATGTAATGTTTGCCGAAACTTTTTCGGGATTGCACCAAGCATAGTGTCTGAACATATTTTCGTACTTTTCTTCACCTGTGCCAAGGATTACAAACTGCAAGTCCAGAGAACACAGTTCGTCCATTGCCTCCGCAATAACGTCAAGTCCTTTCTGGTCAACCAGTCTGGAAACAAGACCAATCATAACCTTTTCTCCGTCAACAGGCAAACCCAGTTCTGCCTGCAATGCCATTTTGTTCTGCTTTTTGCCCTCAACAACATTTCTGGTGCTGTACTTCTTTGCAATATATTCATCCTTTGAAGGGTTGTATTCATCATAATCAATCCCGTTGAGTATGCCAAAGAGGGAATTGCCCCTTGCACTAAGCAGTCCGTCAAGACGTTCCCCTCCCGTGGGTGTCTTTATTTCCTCCGAATACGTGGGGCTTACTGTTGTTACAATATGGGAATATACGATTCCCGCTTTCATAAGATTTGCACAGCCATGAAATTCCAACTTATCATCAGTAAAATACTCATCCCCCAAGGAGAAGAAGTCCTTAACTGCATCAATGGAATAAATCCCCTGATATTTGAGATTATGAATGGTGAAAACCGTTCTTATATCACGATAAAAGTCATCCCTTTTATAATAAGCCTCCAGCACCACCGGTACCATTCCGGTCTGCCAGTCATTGCAGTGTATAATATCCGGCTTAAAATCAAGTTTGGGCAAAAGTTCAAGTGCCGCCTTGTCAAAAAAAGCAAACCTTTCAAGGTCGTCCCACTTATAAAGGCACTTTTCACCAAAATAACTCTCATTGTCCACAAAATAATATGTCACGCCACCTCTTTTCAGTGAGAACACACCACAGTACTTATTCCTCCAGCCAAGGGGAACATAGTCATATAACAAAAATTCCATTTCTGAAACAAATTTTTCATCAATAAGCCCGTATTTAGGAAGCATAACCCGAACATCGTGACCAAGGGCAGCAAGATTTTGGGGCAGTGCACCCAGAACATCGCCCAGTCCGCCAGATTTTGCGAATGGTGCAACTTCCGAAGACAGCATCAGTATATTCATATTGTCTCTCCTTTCTGTAAAACATAAAATCAGATTTTCATAAAGCAAAGGGGCATATATGCCCCTTTGCCACCGTTTAAACTACTGTACGTTTTCCAATTACCAAAGGATATGTGTTCTGTCCCATAAGGTTTTTGCCGTTGCAAAGTATTACTTCCTTGTCAAAAATAACATTCTCCACATTGCAGTTGTCCATTATCTGAGACTTCTGCATTATTATGGAGTTCTTCACCGTTGAACCCTTTCCGATTTTAACACCACGGAAAACTATACAGTTTTCAACCGTGCCTTCAATGGAGCATCCGTCGGCAATAAGAGAATTCTTAACTTCTGCGTCTCGACCGTACTTGGTGGGAACGCTGTCTTTTGCTTTTGTGTAAATACTCCTGCCGTCATTCTTGCCAAACAGTTCATTTCTTACATCCGGTTCAAGGAGTTCAAGGTTGAATTTGAAGAAAGATTCAATGCTATCAATTTTATTCTTGTACCCATTAAATTTATACCCGAAAATACGCATATTGTCAATATGTTTAAGCAGAACATTTTTAGCAACAGAATGTTCGTCATGCGCCAGGCAATCTTCAATAAGTTCAATAAGAAGCCTTTTGTTTATATAAAGCATATGCATATATGAGAAATCTGTTTTCTGTTTTCTTGGGTATCTCTGTATATCAATTACTCTTCCCTCTTCATCAACATCAAGAAGGATATGTTTTTCAAGTTCTCTTGGCTCCAGTTTTGGAACCTGTGTATACACAAGTGTTATATCTGCTTCTTTTTCAAAATGGAAGTCTATAACCTTTTCAAAATCAATATTGCATATTGTATTGCAGTCACAGAGCATAACATACTCCTGACGGCTGCGGTATAAATAGCTGAGAGCACCGCTTAGATAATCAATACTCCCTGTAATCCGTCCGCCAAATTCCATATTTTCAGGTGGAGGCAGAATAAAGAGTCCATTCTCCTTTCTTGCCATATCCCATGCTCTGCCGCTGCCAACATGGTCAACCAATGAACGGTTTTTATATCCTGCGGTAATGCCCACATTCACAATGCCTGAATTCACCATGTTTGACAACATAAAGTCAACTATTCTGTATCGACCCCCAACAGGAACTGCCGCAAGTGAGCGCACACGCATAAGTTCTCCCAGATTAACTTCCATGTTTTCTGAAAATATAAGGCCCAATGTATTATTATTTTCCATAATATTCACCTATCAAGCTCTGCCTATTACTCAGGCGGTGGCTGTTCCTTTCTCTATTTTGCTATCGGTTTTTGTGGTCTTCTTCTTGTTTTTGATATTTCTTGTAACCATGGAACATTCTGCCACCTTGACCCCGGTATCAATGAATATCTCAGGGCCCACCAAGGTTATGCCATCTGAACAAATCTTGGTGTTGCGGAAGTCCTCGGTTGCATCTTCGGCACTTGAGCCAATCTCTACTCCATCCGAGATATATGCATTTGTTCCAATCATAGCTTTTTTCAAAACAGCATTTTTCCCGATATGTGTACAGGGGAAAATCACCGAATCACGCACAACCGCACCTTCTTCAATGGTGACGCCCTGGAATATAACCGAATTCTCAACGTCACCGTAAACCTCACAACCCTCGGTGATATAACAGTTTTTGATTCTGGCCTTCGGGTCAATATAATGTGGTGGATTGGCTGGATTGCGGCTGAAAATCTTCCAGTCCGGGTCATCAAGTGCATATCCCGGATTGTCTGAAAGCAAATTCATGTTTGCCTCCCAGAGGCTCTGGATTGTACCAACATCTTTCCAATATCCGTCAAATTTATATGCCAGCATTTTATTTCCCCCTGCAAGCATCTGGGGAATAATATTCTTGCCAAAATCGTTGTCAGACTTAGGGTCATTTTCGTCAGCAATAAGATATTTTTTGAGTATATCCCATGTGAAGACATAAACACCCATTGATGCCAGGTTGCTCTTTGGTTTTTTTGGTTTCTCCTCAAACTCCACAATATTCATGTTGGCGTCTGTATTCATGATTCCAAATCTTGACGCTTCGTCCCATGGAACCTCAATAACCGCAATAGTAGCAGCAGCACTTGCTTCCTTATGAGCCTTAATCATCAAAGAATAGTCCATCTTGTATATATGGTCACCTGACAAAATAACCACATATTCCGGGTCAAATCCGCTTATAAATCCTATATTTTGATAGATAGCATTTGCTGTGCCCTTGTACCATTCACCTTTCTCTGCCGAAACATAAGGAGGCAACACATAAACACCACCATCATTCCGGTCAAGGTCCCATGGCCTGCCGTTGCCTATATAAGTATTAAGTTCAAGCGGCTGATATTGGGTAAGAACCCCCACAGCAGTTACTCCCGAATGAGCACAGTTGCTCAGCGGGAAGTCTATAATCTTGTATTTACCTCCAAACGGTACTGCAGGCTTTGCAACATTCCTGGTCAGTATTCCAAGTCTGCTTCCCTGTCCACCTGCAAGTATCATTGCGACACATTCTTTTGATTTCATAACGCAAACCTCCGTTTAAATGTTTTAATCTATACCTTTCCGTTCTTTTTTACTTTCTTTATATACATGGCCGAAAGCTGTGGAATGTCCAGTTTGATTGAGTAATTAAATTTTTCATTTTTAGTCTTTACAGCCTTTAGTGTTTTCTCCTCAATATACTTTCCGCCATACTTTTTATCATCAGAGCAAAGCACAACCTTGTACTCTCCCCGCCCAGGGACTCCGACTTCATAATCCTGGTAATCCTGTGCCGCAAAATTCGCAACCACCACAGTCTTATCACGACCGCTCCTGCTTGACCGCAAGAATGATATGACACTTCTATCTCTGTCCTCTGCATCAATCCACGAAAACCCATGCCAGTCCGAATCGTTTTCGTGCATGGACCTGTTGTTTTTGTAAAACCCGTTCAAATCCTTTACAAAATCCGATATTCCCTTGTGGCTGTCATATTCAAGTAGCATCCAGTCAAGTTGCTCCGCAAAACGCCACTCCACAAACTGGCCCAGTTCACCGCCCATAAACAGCAATTTTTTGCCTGGATGTGCATACATAAATGCATAAAGCAGTTTAAGACTTGCAAACTTTTGTTCATAGTTTCCGTACATCTTGTCAAGAAGAGACTTTTTGCCGTGTACCACCTCGTCATGTGACAAGGGCAAAATATAATTTTCAGAATATGCATACATCATGGAAAATGTCAGCATATCATGATTGGAACCTCTGAAATACGGGTCCATACCCATATACCTGAGTATATCATTCATCCATCCCATATTCCACTTGAAATTAAATCCAAGCCCACCGTCATGTACAGGCTTTGTCACACCGCCCCATGCAGTTGATTCCTCAGCAATCATAAGAGCATTGGGAAATTCTCCAAAAACTGTCTTGTTAAGTTCCTGCAAAAACTCAATAGCCGCCAGATTCTCGTGTCCGCCGTACTTATTTGCAACCCATTCTCCATCACGTCTGTTGTAGTCAAGATAAAGCATACTGGACACTGCATCAACGCGAAGACCGTCCATGTGATACTCCTTGAGCCAGAATATGGCGTTGGAAATCAGGAAGGAATGTATCTCTGCTTTCTCCCAGTTGAACACCAATGTTCCCCACTCTTTATGTTCGCCCAAACGACTGTCAGGATGTTCAAACAAGGGCGTTCCGTCAAACAGTCTTAATCCATGCTCATCTCTGGGGAAGTGCGCCGGAACCCAATCCATAATAACCCCTATTCCCGCTCTGTGACATTTGTCAACAAAAGCTTTGAGGCCCTTAGGTTTTCCGTATCTGCTGTTTGCAGAATAATAACCGGTAATCTGATACCCCCATGACCCGTCAAAGGGATACTCACATATGGGCATAATCTCTATATGGGTATAACCCATTTCTTTTACATAAGGGATAAGCTGCTTGGCCATTTCTTCATATGACAGCATCTCACCGTTTTCATTCCTCTTCCACGAACCAAAATGCATTTCGTATATATTAAGAGGCTTGTCATAGGGCAATGTATCTTTCTTTTTCCGTTCCCACTTTTCATCTTTCCATTTATATTCTAAATCCGCAACTACCGACGCGGTGTCGGGTCTGACCTCACTTTCAAAAGCAAAGGGGTCAGCTTTAAGTACAATGTTTCCATCACTGCCTTCTATGCTGAATTTATATCGTTCGCCTATTCTTATCCCCGATATAAAACAATCCCATATTCCGCTGTCTGAATTTTTTTTCATAGGATTTTTATTTCTGTCCCATTTATTCAAATCACAAACAACCGACACAGACCTGGCGTCCGGTGCCCACACGGCAAAACGGCAACCGTCCTGACAAATATGTGCCCCAAGGATATTGTAACTCTGATAATTCCTCCCCTGGTTAAAAAGATACATCATCTCTTTGGAAAGCTCTCTGCTGTATTCTCTGTCGTTGTTAATGTCTGTCATCCTAAGTTCCTCCGCCGTTTTCCATTTTTGTTGTTTCTGGACAAATTTTTCAGCTTTTGTTTATGTTTTTTTGTGCTGTATTTCTAATATCATTTTAGCACCCCTGCAACGCTTTGTCCATAGGCTTTTCGCACTTTTTCGCAAACTAACTACAAATTCCCGAAAAAATTGGTATATATTACCACTGAACATATGCCTCGGCACCAAAAGAGGGCATAGTAAGTTCGGCCCTGCCATCTTTAAACACAATTTCACTACCGCAAAGCTGGCCTTTTGCCCTGTCCATTCCCTGAAACTCTATCTTCACTTTTTGGGTATACGGATTTCTGTTTACCACGCAAAGAACAGTGCCATTTTCTGCAGGCTTTCCAAACACATCCTTGCCATCTCTAATTTTTCTTTCAAACACCAGTACCCCGCCTTGTGAAGAAACCATTCTAAACTCCCCAGTTTTAAGACAATCAAGGTTATTTCTCAATGACACCAGCTTTTTATAATAATCAAGAAGCTCAACATCCACACATCTCCAGGTGTATGGCATGCGGTTAAATGGGTCTGCAAGTCCCTGCATACCAATTTCATCGCCATAATATATACAGGGGACACCAACAAATGTCATCTGCAAAAATGCCGCCAGCATCAAACGTCTTATGGCAACAGTCTCGTGATGTGCATCAAGTCTGAAATTCTGTTTTTCTTCTGTCGACATGTTATCATTTATATACTGCCCGCTCAAAACCGTTTTAACCCTCATGGTATCATGGGTTCCCAAAATATTCATAGCAGAATACAATGCCTCAAAAGGATAATTTTCAATAATCGTCATAATATTTTTTGAAAACGTCTCACCGTCAATTTCCTCTTTAAGAAACGCCAGAACATTATCCTTGAAGGGATAATTCATAACGCTGTCAAGCTCATCACCCAACAGATATTCACGTTTTACTCCATAGCTTTCTTTGTTTGATGCGTCCTCCCATACTTCGCCTATGATTACCGCATCAGGGTTTTCTTTTTTGACCTGGCTCCTGAGAATTTTTATAAACTCATCAGGCAATTCATCCGCAACATCCAGTCGCCAGCCGTATGCCCCGCGTCTCAGCCATTTCTTAATTATAGCATCATCATTTCGCAATATATAGTCAATATATGTCGTCTCCGTCTCATTTACATTGGGGAGATTGGAACATCCCCACCAACTGTTATAATTCTTGCCATCGTCATTCCACTGGTACCAATTTCTGTACACCGACCCAACGTCACGATATGCCCCTGAATCTTCGCCATATTTTCCATACTTGTTGAAGTATACACTATCACTTCCTGTATGACTGAAAACCCCGTCAAGTATAACCCTGATACCCAATTCTTCGCATTTTTGACAAAGACTTTTAAAATCTTCCTCAGTTCCCAAAATTGGGTCAATACGACCATAATCACCCGTGTCATATCTGTGATTTGAAAATGCCTCAAAAATAGGATTGAGATACAAAACACTTATACCAAGTTCCTTAAGATACGGCAACTTCCTAGCTATTCCCTTGAGATTTCCGCCAAAAAAATCATTACACGCAGGACCATCCTCAAAGGGATGCTTGTCAAAAGATATGGGTTCATACCAGTCCTCATGTATAGTATATTCGCCTGTCTTTCCCTGTATTTCACATTTTTCTTCGTCCCTGAAGAATCGGTCAGGAAAAATCTGGTACATAATCGATTTTTTGAACCAATCCGGTGTCTTGAAATTTCTGTCATACACAGTTATCTGATAGGAAGAATCCGCATCAAAATCAAACAGCTCTCCCTCTCCTCCTCTGCCGTCACGATTTCTGCCGTAATAATATCTTCTGCCATCTGTATCAATGATAAAATAATACCAGACAAGACCAGGGGTCTCCGGCATGGTAACATCAGCAGAAAAAATAATTCCACCGGAGTTCTGAGTCTTCCCTGTCATGGGAACGAGTTTTTCCTCTCCCTGCCACAGTCTTAACTGAACTCTTTCAGGACAGCACCCCTCCACATGCACCGAAAGCGTGACTGTATCCTGACACTTAACCGCCCCGAAAGGCTTTTTGTATTTTTTATCCTGAGAATTATGATATATTTGCATATTAAAAAACCGCTCCTTGTTCAAAAACCTGCTTGCATTACACACTTTTGCGTGATATACTTAATTTTATAATAACATAAAAAATCAAAATCGTAAATGCTTAATTTCCGGTTTAACAAAAACTACATAAACTGTATTATTTTGAAAAGAAAGGGGGTCCTGCAATGCTGAGTTTTATCTGGGGAACAGACGAAACCTCAAAAGTCCATGAAATATACCGTCAGGCACAACAAAACGCAACAATGGGCAAATCTGTCTTTATTCTTGTGCCGGAACAATACTCGATGTATGCCGAACAGGAGTTGATTTCTGTTTTGGGTCTCTCTGCACAAAATAAAATTCAAATCCTGACATTCTCCAGGCTATGCACCCTGATTTTCTCAAAAATGGGGCCTCTCCGCACAAAATATATGGATAAGGCCGGCAAATATATTATTACTGGCAGAGCATTGCGTATGTGCCGGAATGACTTGATGTTTTTCAAGCGCAATGTTTCTCAGCACGGCTTTACCAGTCTTATAATGTCCGCAATTTCAGAATTCAAGCGTTATGGAGTCTCACCCTCTGTCCTTAAAACAACAGCAGAAAACTGCAATGATGACCGCCTTAAGCTTAAACTTCATGACTTATCGATTATTTATGAAAAATTTAATACTTTGCTGGAGGCCAATCACTCAAACTCAGAAGACAATCTTTCCCTTATTGTGCCCAAAATCCCTGAGGCAGACTTTCTTTCCGGCATTTTTTACATAAACTTTTTCAAAAGTTTCACCCCATCAGAATATGCAGTTTTGTCTGCACTTATGTCAAAAACAGATTTGTGTGTTTCTCTCTGCACCCCCACTTTGCAGGGTCACTCCCAGGTCTTTTCATCACAGATAAACACCTATCAAAAGTTGTGTGATCTTGCAAAAGAAAATGATGTATCCGTCCTGCCTGCAGAATTCATCGCTAAAGAAAACACGAATACAGACTTTTCCGACCTTGACCACTTGCGGGACAACTTCTTTTCATGCTCACCTCAGCCATTCAGGGGCAATCCGGAACATATACATATACTCCGCCCCGACAATTATCATGGCGAGGTTACAGCCTGTGCCGCACTTATAAAACGTCTGGTCCGTGAACGTGGATATTCATTTAACGATTTTTTAGTTCTCACCGGAGACATCACCAACTATCGGTTGCTTATCCCACCAATTTTTGCAGAATTTGGTATAAGTTTCTTTCTTGATTGCAAAACGCCCATAGCCGAAAATCCTTTCATGCGTATGGTGATTTCAGTTCTTGAAATTCTTGCCTATGGTTTTTCCTATGATCGGGTTATAAAAATTGCACGTTCAGGTTTTTTCCCTGTCTCAAGAGAAGACACAGATGCATTTGAAAACTATATCCTTGCGTCAGATATTACCCATCCCGGTTGGCAAAGCCGTGATGCATGGAGCTATAATCCTGATAAACATATGTTTGACATGGATAAGATAAATGCCGTCAAAACCTGCATAATACATCCACTTCTGGACCTTGTGGACAAATTCAGTGGCAGAAAAACCACAAAGTCCATTTGCAACAACCTTTATGAATGGCTGACAGAACTTGAAATTCCAAAAATCGTCAGCGACAAAATTGACCTTTACAAAAAAGCCTCTATGCTCAACAACGCACAGGAACTTCGTATGGTATGGAACAGCTTTGTATCGGTCACAAACCAGATTTGTGACCATATGGGTGAGGATTTTTGCACTTTTGAGGAATTTTATCAAATATTCGTATCTGCCTGTGGCGAGCTGTCCGTTGGTACCATCCCACCCACTCAGGACAAGGTAATAATCAGTCCCGTGGATTTATTCAGGAGCACCGGCAACAAGGTGGTAATTCTGTTGGGGGCCAACGACGGTGTATTCCCGCGTGATTACTCCACAGAGGGTATAATCTCTGACAGCGAGCGTCTTTTGCTGGCTGACGCAGGACTCACCCTGGCCCCTGACACGTATCGTCAACAGCAGGAGGAACAGTTCCTTATTTATTCCGCCTTTGCTGCGGCAAAATCCGAGCTTTATATTTTCTCGCCCCTGGCTAACCGCGACGGAAAAGGTCTCAAACCATCAGAGATTATTCACACTCTAACTGATGTCCTTTTTCCTGACATCAACTCTTGTACCGATAACCTTTCTTCAGAACTGATTTTTGCCGAAAGCCGTGAATCCGCCTTTCAGCAACTTATGTTGCGTCTTTTTGACGCAAACTGGGACAGGTCACGCCTTTCCCCTGTGTTTGATGCGGTCCTTTCCTATCTCGAAAAAGACCCTGTATATGAACCACGGATTGCCAAACTTCATCGCATGTATCTTGCAAAATCAAAACCCGATATTTTAAGCACAGATTCGGCAAAAAAGCTCTATGGCTATCCACTTGTTCTCAGCGTTTCTAAACTCGAAAAATACAACGCCTGTGCCTTTTCATTCTTTATGAAATACGGGCTCTTTGCACAAGAACGTCTGCTTGGCGGTCTCAAATCAACAGATACGGGCAACATTCTTCACAATGTTCTTTGCACATACTTCAAGGATAAAGCAGAAAAAAGTGCTGACTACAGCAAAATTCAACGTGAAGAATGTATAAACGAGATTTCTGCTTTGGTTGACACCTTGGGTTCAAACACAAATAAAAACCTGTACGCCTCATCCCATTACTACAAATATATGATGTTGCGAATAAAGAACATTGCCTCTTCAACAGCGTGGAAGCTTATAAACTTCTATTCCCAGAGCAGCTTTCGTCCTACAGGCTTTGAAGTAAGTTTTGGCGAACACGGCACCTATCCGCCGTATGCAATAGATTCAAAACATGGCGACGTATATCTTAAAGGTTTCATTGACCGTATCGACAGTGCTGAAACAGAGATTAATTCCTATATAGCAATAACCGACTACAAATCCTCTGAGCGTCGTCTTGATATGACCCTGGCAGAGGCAGGTGTCCACTTCCAGCCGCTGGTTTACGCCAATGCCATGACCAAGCATAATCCCGACACCACAGTGGCTGCCATGTTCTATCTCCAGATGAATGACCCAATGCTGAAGTTTACTGACACCCCCACCGAAGAACAATGGGAAAAAGGTATGACAGACAACATAAAGGCTCATGGAATCATTCTCGACGACAAAGCTGTTCTTTCAGCCATTGACCGCAATTTTGAAGACAAGGACGCAATACATTATATCAAATGCGACAAAAAATCTCTCTTCCCTGCCGAGCTAATTACCAAGGTGTTGCAGGATGCGGAGGTCAAAGCCACAGAAACCGCTGACAATATCCTTGACGGCAAAATAGCCGTAAACCCCGCAAAAATTTCAGGATTTAATGCTTGTGAATATTGTCCTTACAGCAGCATTTGTCAAAAACAATAAAAACAAAATTAACCCCTTGCAATAAAGTTTGCAAGGGGTTGTTGTTTATGATTATGTATAAATTATTATTTAACTGTTTTCCAGGCATCAAGGAACTTCTCAATTCCTGCATCTGTTAAAGGATGCTTTGTCATCTGCATAATAACCTTGTATGGTATGGTTACAATATGAGAGTCTGCACTTACTGTATCAATAAAAAATTTTTCATATACAATATTTCCCTATGATATATTTCTATACGTACATCTCACATTATACATTATCTCTACCCCAAAAGTCTTTTCCTACCCTTGTGGCTTTATCTCAAAATTTAACATTTAGCTTGACTTTTTGTATTTTTTGACATATACTTTTCTCAAATGCACTAGGATAGGAGGTAAATTATGTCGAAAAATATTTTTGAATGCAAGCGATTGCTGGTCAAAAACATAAAGAACAGCCGTGAAAATCTGCTCATTCGCAAGAAAAAACTTTTCAACTATGACCTGCATTGGCATGACTGTTTTGAAATCGAACTTATTCTCAACGGAACAGTCAACCAGTCACTCAACGGCGTAACTCAAGTCTTGGGCCCCGGTGATATCTACCTCCTCAACCCAACTGACTTTCACAGCGTAAAGAGCAATGGTGCAGAGGTTTTCAATATAATGTTCAGCGAAAGTCTGCTTGACGAAGATATCCTGCACAAAATTCTCAGCGTTGACACAAATTTGCTTTTTCACCTGAGTCCTGTTGAATTTAAAAATGCTGTTTCCATTATCTCGCAGATGGTGGACGAATTCAACAATACTACAAACTATTCAGAACTCTACATAAAGAATCTTTTGGAATGTCTGTTCATCATTATTCTCCGCAAGCATGACTTCGACTTTGGTAAAACCGGCGAAAGAAACGTTTCCGGCATACAAAAATCTCTGCTTTTCATCCACAGCCACTTCAGAGAAAATCCATCAATGGCAGATGTGGCAAAGGTTTCCGGTTTCAATATGAACTACTTCAGTTCACTCTTTCACAAGGTTACAGGCAAGACATATAAGGAATATCTCAACAACATTAAACTGGAATATGCCAAAAAACTTGTCTTGTCCGGACACTTGTCTGTCTCCGAGATTTGCTTTGCCTCGGGATTCAATTCCCTGCCCAATTTTCTCAAAAACTTCAAGGCTTTTTATGGAACTTCCCCCGGAAGCATGCGCAAAGCCCATCTGGGAAAAAATGAATAATAGTTTTTCATGAACATAATGTAAACACTTCCCACAAATTCTTGACAAAGCAAAACTTTCATATTAAACTAATAGAATAACTGAAAAGAAAAAGCCGCACATTCTGCGGCTTTCAGTATATCAATCTCATCTTGCAACACGAAAGGACTGAATTTTATGCTCAAAAAACTGGCATCATGCATCGGTGAATATAAAAGAGACTCTATCTTTGCCCCCCTTTTTGTAACCTGTGAAGTAATTCTTGAGGTTATAATTCCTCTGCTCATGGCATACATAATCGACCACGGAATCGAAAAAAGTAATATGTCTGTAATTGTCCGTACAGGTATTATTCTGGTGGTTTTGGTTCTCTGTTCCATGGCTTGCGGTTCCTTGTCCGGAAAATATGCCGCAAGCGCCTCCGCTGGCTTTGCCAAAAACCTGAGACGAAAAATGTTTTATCGTGTACAGGACTTTTCCTTTACCAATATTGACCGTTTCTCAACATCGGGTTTGGTTACACGCCTGACAACAGATGTTTCCAACCTCCAGAATGCCTACCAGATGATAATTCGCATCGCAGTAAGAAGTCCTGCTATGCTTATATTTTCGTTATTAATGGCGTTCTTTGTGAACAAACAGATTTCTCTTGTCTTTCTTGCTGTAATCCCCTTTCTTGCACTGGGATTATTCACCATAATGACAAAAGCACACCCTATATTTGAAAAAGTATTCAAAATTTACGATAATCTTAACAACGTGGTTCAGGAAAACCTCCGCGGTATCAGGGTTGTGAAAGCCTTTGTCCGCGAAGATTATGAGGAACAAAAGTTCAAATCCGTGTCCAAAGACATCTATGACAATTTCACCAAAGCAGAAAAGCTTTTGGCATTCAACGCACCAATAATGCAAACTTCCATGTATGTATGCATGTTGCTTATCTCATGGTTTGGTGCCAAGCTTATTCTTTCAGACTCCATGACTCAGGGCGAGCTTGTCAGTATGATAACATACACCATGCAAATTCTCATGAGCCTCATGAATCTGTCAATGATTTTTGTTATGATAACCATTTCAAAGGCTTCTGCTCAGAGAATTGCCGAGGTCCTTTCCGAGACTTCAGACATTCAGGATGGCAAACCCAATATTATGCAGGTAAAAAACGGTTCTATACGCTTTGACAATGTGTCGTTCAGTTACTCAGGCAAATCCTCTGCCCTATGTCTCAAAAACATCAATCTTGACATAAAATCAGGTGAAACAATCGGGATCATAGGCGGTACAGGCAGTGCCAAAAGCTCATTGGTACAGCTTATCCCCCGTCTTTATGATGTTTTGGAAGGCAAAGTATCCGTTGGTGGTGAGGATGTTCGCGACTATAACATTGAAGCCCTGAGAAACAGCGTTGCAGTGGTTCTTCAGAAAAACGAGCTTTTCTCCGGCACAATCAAAGAAAATCTTCGTTGGGGTGACCCTTTGGCTACGGATGAGGATATAGAGAGAGCGTGTAAACTTGCCCAGGCAGATGAGTTTATCAAAGCCTTCCCTGACAGGTATGACACGTTTATCGAACAAGGGGGCAAAAACGTCTCCGGCGGTCAGAAACAGCGTTTGTGTATTGCAAGAGCACTTCTCAAAAAGCCCAAAATTCTTATTCTGGATGATTCCACCAGTGCAGTGGACACACAAACAGACAAACTTATCCGCAAGGCTTTTGCTGAGAAAATCCCGGACACAACCCAGATAATAATCGCTCAGCGTCTCTCGTCAGTGGAACACGCTGACAAAGTAATAGTTATGGAAAACGGTGAAGTCAACGCCTTTGATACGCTGGCAAACCTCCTTGCAAACAACAGCATCTATCGTGAAATTTATGAATCTCAGCAGAAAGGAGCCATGGACAATGAGTAGGCCACTACCTCCCGGCCCAAAAGGTCGTATAATGGGCAACGGCAGAAAAGCCAAAGACGGCAAAAAAACCCTCAAGCGTCTGCTGTCTACCATTTTTAAGGATTATAATCTCCACTTTTTTGTAGTTTTGATATTCATTATAATCAGCTCACTTGCAGGAGTAGCAGGCTCCATGTTTATCGAAACACTTATTGATGATTATATTGCACCAATGATCAAAAATTCATCAAGGGACTTCACTCCTCTTTTGCGGGCAATCGGCTGTATGGCACTTATATATGCCTCAGGTGTAATATCAATCTTTTTGTATAATCGGATTATGGTGATAATCGCTCAGGGAATCCTCAAGGAAATCCGTGATGATATGTTTACCAAAATGCAAAAACTGCCTCTACATTACTTTGACTCGCACTCACATGGTGATGTAATGAGCCGTTACACCAACGACACCGACACCCTGAGGCAAATGATTGCCCAGAGCATCCCTCAGGCTTTTTCGTCAATCATCACCATTGTTGCTGTCTTTTCTGCAATGGTGGCAACAAGCTGGGTGCTTACCATAGTTGTGTTGATTGTCGTTTTCATAATGCTGACCATAAGCCGCAAGATAACCGGCAAAAGCTCAAAGTTTTTCATAGCACAGCAGAAGTCACTGGGTCAGGTAAATGGCTACATCGAAGAAATGATTCATGGTCAAAAAGTAGTGAAAGTATTTTGCCATGAGGACAAAACCAAGTCAGACTTTGACAAAATCAATGAAGAACTTTGCAACAATGCAACATCTGCCAACACCTTTGCCAATGTGCTGATGCCCATAATGGGCAATATGGGTCACATGCAATATGTAATCCTTGCAATAATAGGAGGAGCCCTTGCCATAACCGGAACCACAGGTGTTACTGTTGGTGCAATAGCAGCCTTTCTGCAACTCAGCAAAAGCTTTACCATGCCAATCAACAATATGTCACAGCAGATAAATTCAATTATTATGGCTCTTGCAGGAGCAGAAAGAATATTTGAGCTCATAGACGAAACTCCGGAAACTGACAATGGTTATGTAACCTTGGTAAATGCTCGTATTGAAAACGGTATTCTTTGCGAAACCGCAGAGCGCACAAATATGTGGGCATGGAAACACCCCCACTCCGACGGCACAACCACCTACACACCCCTTGCAGGTGATGTGCGTCTCACCGAAGTAGACTTTGGTTATGTTCCGGAGAAAACAGTCCTCCACGATGTATCAATCTATGCAGAACCAGGTCAGAAAATTGCCTTTGTAGGTGCAACTGGTGCAGGCAAAACCACCATAACCAACCTGATAAATCGTTTCTATGATATTTCAGACGGCAAGGTGCGTTACGATGGCATCAATATCAACAAAATCAGGAAAAACGACCTTAGGCGTTCTTTAGGTATGGTTTTGCAGGATACTCATCTCTTTACAGGAACCGTAATGGAGAATATCCGTTACGGACGACTCGATGCCACAGACGAAGAAGTTTATGCCGCAGCAAAACTGGCAAATGCCCACGGTTTTATACAAATGCTGCCCGATGGTTATGACACAGTTCTTCACCACAGTGGTGAGGGTCTGTCACAGGGTCAGCGCCAACTTCTTGCCATTGCCAGAGCCGCAGTTGCAGACCCACCCGTTATGATTCTTGACGAGGCAACCTCCAGCATTGATACCCGTACGGAGCAAATTGTCCAAAGGGGTATGGACTCACTGATGAAGGGCAGAACCGTGTTTGTAATTGCTCACCGTCTTTCCACAATTCAGAACTCTGACGTAATTATGGTTCTTGAAAAAGGCAGAATAATTGAGCGTGGCAACCACGAAAAGCTTATTGCAGAAAAAGGCAAGTATTACCAGCTTTATACCGGTGCCTTTGAGCTTGAATAATAAACAACAAAAAAAGGACGATGTAAATTACATCGTCCTTTTTCTTTAACTTCTGTTCTTTTTATAATTCACCGATTTTCTTCAAGGTTTCTTCCATGATTTTCTTTGCCTCATCAGTAATTGGCAAACAATAATCCTGATGGAAATTGCCACCGCAGCCCAGCAAATTCATGCTGTATGTAAAGCTTGCCATAAGTCCATGTGCAATCATTGTATCACGCATGAGAAGAATGTTGTCAAGGTGTTTGCGAGCACCCTTGAAATCGTCCTTTGCAAGACATTCAAACATTGCCTTGCCGTTGTTTGGTGTGCATGCAAACATACCATCAAGATTTTTCTTAATTCCCATCATGTTTGCATAATCAAATGAATCCAGGCCACTGTACAGACATTCAAAATCTGCATCAGGATACTTTCTTTCTATTGCCTGAATCATCTCCCAGTCAGCAGTCTTGATACCTTTGATATTCTTATGATTTATGATTCTGTCAACAACACCAAGTGTAATCTTGCTTTTGGTAATAACCGCTAAATCATAAAGATAAAGTGGATACGGAGACTTGTCCGCAATAGTTGTAAACCAGTTCACCATCTCATCGGCATTTACAAATGCATAATATGGTGTTGTCAAAACAACGCCGTCAATCTTGGCATCGCCTATCATATCAATTTTTTCCATAACCTTTACAATGGAATTGTCCATAACACCTACAAAAAGGGGCAGTTTGCCATCTACTTCATCTGCAGCTATGCGTACAATATCTGCATATGCTGAATTTTTTATATATGCCTCGATACCCATGCTTCCCATAAGCAGAAGTCCTGATGCGTTTGCAGCAATCTGCTGTCTGATGTGCTCCCTCAACGACTCCTCAACAACATTTCCATTTTCATCAAGCGGTGTTCCTAATGCAGTATAAAATCCGTTTGCCAGTTTCATAATAACTCTCCAATCCACCGCATTCGCGGTATAATATTTATCCACCACTTGATTTTATTCCAAAACCCTCTGCAATTCAATATTTATACAGAACAACTTTTATTTTAAATGTCCTTATTTTGCAGTTTTTCTTGCATTTTTTATAGAACCATGATATATTTATATTGATGTTACAAAAGGAGAGTTGTTGCATGGCTTTACCTGAATTATCAAAAATGTATAAATTCAAGCTTTCAAATCTGAACCTGACAGTAACAATAGACGATTCATATTCAAGGTTGACTTCCAACAAAAATTCCAATGAATCGCCCGCCTTTGAGACTCTGCACAACCATGCACTCCACGAACTTTTTTTTGTAGGAGACGAGCCTTTGACGATTTTTACCGAGGACGGAGCCACCGAGTATAAAAACTGTTTTGTCTGCATCCCTCCACTTTTAAACCACTATTCTGTCAGATATGACGATTACCGTATATTATTCTCATTCCAACAGCACGGAAATGCACACAACGATTTTTCAGACTTTATATGTCGTTCCTTTTCAACAGACAAACCGTTTTGCGGAGCAATCAACCAGTCGTTGACTTTTTATATTAAAGATTTTTCCAAGCTGATTTACTCTCAGGACGCATTGGCAGACGAATCGGCAATCTCTGTGCTTAAATTGATTTTTTACAACATTTACAACATCAACACAACGTCACAAATCCCTAAAACCCAAACTGTCAATGACAGCTATCTAATAAAAATAGATGCTGCCGTAAGCGACTTTAAAAAGGACATAACCCTCCAATCAGTAGCCGATATCTTGGGACTAAGCACAAAACAAACATCCCGTATCATCCGGAAATACTACAATGCCACCCTGTCAGAGCTGGTGATAAAAATGCGACTCCGTGCCGCCTGCAAATTGCTGTCCGGAAGTGATATGTCCATATCCGATATTGTGGAATACATAAACTTCCCGTCAGAAAGCTATTTCTACAGCCAATTCAAGAAAGCATATGGTTCCACGCCTTTAAAATACAGAAAATCCACATGTTCCAATTCAAAAAAAGCGAGGTCTTAAATCATGAAAAAAGTTTTATTTGTATGTCATGGCAATATTTGCCGTTCCCCGATGGCAGAATTCGTTCTAAAAGATATGCTTGAGAAAAAAGGTTTCTCAGACAATTTTTATGTCGCCTCCGCAGCCACCAGTTTTGATGAAATCGGCAGCGGTGTTCATCGCGGAACCCGCACAAAGCTTGCAGAAGTGGGAATTTCAACTTCGGGCAAAACGGCGGTTCATATGGAAAAATCAGATTACAGCAAATATGACTACATAATAGGTATGGATTCGGCAAACATCCGCAACATTCTTCGCATAACAGATGGTGACCCAGAAAACAAAGTTTCAAAGCTTCTGGAATTTGCCGGCGAAGACCGGGATATAGCCGACCCATGGTACACAGGGAACTTTGACGCAACATACGAAGATGTTGTTAAGGGCTGCACCGCCTTGACTGATGTTCTGACAAATCAAGGCTTATGAAAAATTTATATACCGGTTTGTCCTTGTCCGTCTTGACAAACTTTTTTCTAAAATATATAATTAATCTTATATCAATATGATTTTTTCAGAAAGGCAGTGACATATATGAAATATATAGTTATTTTGTGCGACGGTGCTGCAGATACACCCGTTGATGCTCTTGGCGGGAAAACCCCCCTGGAAGCAGCACATAAACCCAATATCGACCGTCTGGCATCTTTAGGTGAAGTAGGTATGGTTACAACAGTTCCCGGCAACCTCCCTCCCGGAAGTGATGTGGCAAACCTTTCGGTTTTCGGTTATGACCCCCAGAAATACTATACCGGACGTTCGCCCCTTGAGGCAGTGTCTATGGGTGTTCATCTCGAGCTTACAGACACCACTTTCAGAACAAATGTAGTAACTTTGTCAGGCGAAGAAAACTACGAAGATAAAACTATGGTTGACTACAGTTCAGACGAAATCACCACCGAGGAATCAAGCCAGCTTATTGCCGCAGTAAACGAAGCTTTGCGCACAGAAGAATATGAGTTTTTCAGCGGAATCAGTTATCGCCATCTCATGGTATGGCACAACAAAGAGAATGACTTTTCTCTTACACCGCCCCATGATATATCCGGCAAATGTGTAAAGGACTATCTTCCCAAAGACGAAACACTTTTAAATCTTATGAAAAAAAGTCACGAGATTCTGAAAAACCACCCCGTGAACCTTGACAGAATAAACCGCGGTCTTAACCCCGCAAACTCCATATGGATATGGGGCAACGGAACAAAGCCAAATCTTGATACATATAAAGACAAGTTTGGGATACGTGGCACTGTTATTTCAGCCGTTGACCTTATAAAAGGCATTGGCATTTGTGCCGGTCTTGAAAATGTTGATGTTATAGGTGCAACAGGAACTGTGCATACTAACTTTGACGGCAAGGCGGATGCTGCAATCAATGCATTACGCAGTGGTTCAGACTTTTTGTATATCCACATGGAGGCACCAGACGAGGCAGGTCACCGACAGGAAATTGAAAACAAAGTGAAATCCATTGAGCTCATTGATGAAAAGGTCGTGGGACCCATTGTCGCAGCTCTTGAGGAAGACAACGAGGATTTTGCAATGCTTATCATGCCCGACCATCCCACTCCTTTGGCAATCAGAACGCATACTTCCGACCCTGTTCCGTATATAATATACAAAAGCGGCAACTGTGCACAAGCCAAGGATGTTTCCTACACCGAAGCAGAAGCACGCAAAACAGGCATTGTTGTGGAACACGGATATACCCTTATGGATCGTCTTCTGCAAAAATAAGTTCTGTTTTTCAAACCCAATGCCGCAAAGGAGTGTTTGCGGTGAATTTGGAACAAATTACAAGATATATTATAATTGCAGCAGGAATGGCAGGTGTGCTATTCCTGTTTCCTTTTTTACTCAAACTCTTTGCACCGTTTATCGCAGCATTTTTCATTGCCTCAATTTGCCAGAGTATGGTCAGATTTTTGGAACGAAAAGCCAAAATCAGTCGAGGAATCAGCTCTGCCCTATTGGTCACCGCCATTGTCGCTGTGGTGTCCGGTGCAATTTTTGTAGCCATAATTCAACTTGTTTCTCAAGCAAAAAATCTCATCGTTGCTCTTCCTGATACCATCGACACTTTCCGCATCCATTTTTCGGAATTTACCCGTAATTTTGATGGTATACTCCTTGACATGCCCCCTGAGTTCTCTCGTTTCCTGAATTTTTCAGCAGACAGTTTGAGACAGTATGCCACAGATCTCTCAAATCTTGCAGCATCATGGGCGTTGGATGCCGCAAAAAGCTTTTTTGTGGCTCTTCCTGACATTCTTTTGTTCCTGACCATGTTCCTCCTTGGCATATTTTTCTTTACCAAAGACTATCGGCTTATTATAAATCTTTTTCATGAACTATTTCCTGAAAAATTTCTTCACATTGCCGCTTCTGCCAAAACCACCCTTGTACACGCATTTTCCTCATATATTAAGGCACAGCTAATCCTCATGCTCCTTACATCACTTCTGATCACCGTTTGCCTGTGGATTATCGGCAAGGACTACGCTCTGCTGTGGGGAATAATCTGTGGTTTGGTTGACGTTCTTCCCATTCTTGGCACCGCAATAATTCTTGTACCATGGGCTCTTATTTCACTTATATACGGGGATATATACTCCTTTACTGCACTTATGATAATTCAAGCTCTGGTTTTCGTATTCCGCCAACTTGCAGAGCCCAAAATAATCAGCCGCCAGATAGGAATACACCCCATTCTAACCCTTGTCAGCGTGTATATCGGTCTTAAGTTTTTTGGTCTAACTGGTATAATCCTTGCCCCCATAATTACACTCCTTGGTGTGAATATTTTTGTGGCATATAAAGAAAAAGAGGACAGCTAAAAGCTGTCCTCTTTCATATTATTATAATTTTATTTCTTTCTTTCAATCAATGCAATTCTTACAAATGTCCATACGAACATAACTACCAGGTATGCAACCACTCCGACAATCAAGCCCCATGAGAACCACCATCTGGAGTCCACATTGAGAAGCTGTGGGCTTATTCCGCCTGCAATGAGACGTATCTTTGAATAAAATCCAATAATCAAACTTCCCACAGTCAATGCCACTGTGAATATGGCATAATCATAAACTCTCTGTTTGTTTTTCAAAACACTCATCTTGCCACAAACAAACAAACCTGTTGCAATCAAAGCAAATACAACCGCAAGCACTTTCATAACCGTGGGCATCACAAGAACCGCACTGCCGGTAAAGCCATTTTCTATAATTCTTATAAGAATAATTACAAGTATGCCCCATGACAAGTTTATCATAAACTTGTTTGTTGCTTTGTCAATTTTTTCTCTCTTTGCCATCTTCTTTTCTTTTTTAGCTGTCTGATTTAATTTTGCTGACATATCAAGTACAAAACCTTTCTGCCCATATTTTCTTGTTGTATCCAGGGATTGGGTGTTCCCTGCCTATATTTCGTCTCTGTCAAACATTATAATCGGAATAAGTGCACCTGCAACAGTCTCGGTTCTCAAAATTCTCCGCCCCAGTCCTATGGTCTTTATACCATTGTTCACTGCGTAGTCTGCCTCGCTATCTGAAAATCCACCCTCGGGGCCCACCAGTATGCCATAACTCTCAGCATTTCTGTTCTCGGCAAGAACCTCTTTAAGTCCCTGCCTGCCCTGATGTCCAAGGATTTCATAAGGCATAAGGGGCACATCAAGTTCTTTCATCATAGCAATGGCAGTCTCAAAGGTTACAGGCTCATGAACTTTGGGGATAATCCCTCGTCCGCACTGTTTCACCGCCTCCACCGAAACCTTATTCCAGCGTTTTGCTTTTTCTGCCCCTGCGGCCTTGTTTGCTATTTTAGTGACACATCGTTCCATCATTACGGGTACAATCTCAAAAACTCCAAGCTCCACCGATTTCTGGACAATGCTTTCCATTTTGCCGGATTTGGGAATTCCCTGAAACAGAGAAATTTTGATTTTTGCCTCTGATAGGGATTTGTTGCTATCGAGAATTTTTGCCCTGCAGACATTTTTCTCAATAGAAATAAGTTCCGCCAGATATTCTTTTCCACTTCCGTCAAACACAAGAATCCGGTCACCGCAACTCATCCTCAGCACCTTTTCAATGTGTCTGGAGTCTTCAAAAATCTCCGCAATGTCGCCGGAAATATTCTGCGGTTCGGTAAAAAACCTTCGCATAGGCGATAATTCCTTTCTGTTGGAACTATATGTTCTGTCTAAAACACACTACAAGTCATTCTAACACAAAAGAACAAAAATTTCAACCCCTAATTTTGCCATTATGAACGTTTAATCCACTAATTTTCCCAATACCACACGGTCAATGCCGCTCAAATCCTTTATAATTTCAATGTTGCAAAATCTTTCTTCCATAATTTGTGCAACTTGCCCTGCCTGGCCGATACCCACTTCAAAGGCAAGCACCCCGCAAGGTGCCACAGGTACAGTTTTTGCAATACGCCTGTAAAAATCCAGTCCGTCGACACCTCCGTCAAGCGCCGTCATTGGTTCAAAATTCTTAACCTTATTTTCCAAATCCTCAATATCCCATTTGGGTATGTACGGCGGATTTGACACAACAATATCAGGTAAATGTTCAAACTCAGGAAATCCTGCCATTATATCACATTCCAAAAATTCGGTTCTTTCAGCCACGCCCAGTCTCTCCCCGTTTTTTCGGGCAATATCAAGGGCTCCCCTTGATATGTCAACAGACATCACCTTTGCTTTGGACAGATAATATGCCAGACTGACAGAAATACAACCTGACCCCGTGCCTATTTCAAAAATATTTACATCCCCAAAGTCCTTATATCTTTCAATGATTGTTTCAACCAACATCTCTGTATCTGCCCTTGGGATAAGGGTGTTTGAATTCACCTCAAACCACAGGGACATAAACTCACAGCCACCTACGGCATATTGAACCGGCTCACCGGTTTTAACCCTTTCAAGTGTCTGCAGAAATTTTTCTGTTGAAACTGCATCAAGAGTCTTTTCTCCAATAATCAACTCCGCTTTGTCAACACCCAGAAAATTTGCAAATATAAAATCAACATCAGCAACAGGACTGTCGTTGCCGATTGCAATCAGTTCCTCTATCGCCTTTTTTCTTAATTCCCGTATTCTTACCATTTGTCATCACTCTTATTTTCTGGCATAACAGCCTTAAGAGAGGCTATTGCAACCTCAATCTGGCTGTCATCAGGTTCGTTGGTGGTTATATACTGAAACCACTTTCCCGGAGCACTGATTACCGCAGTGAACCAGTTGTCATGACGCCCGGCAAACTTGATTATCTCATATGAAATCCCTGCAACAACAGGCAAAAGAGCCAACCTCAGCAACAGTCGGGTAAATGCATTTTCCCACGAGATAAATGAAAAAACAACTATACTTATAACCATAACAATCAAAAGAAAGCTGGTTCCGCACCTTGGATGGAGCCTTGAGTGTTTCCTCACATTCTCAACGGTCAGTTCCTCACCGCTTTCGTAGCAGTGTATTGACTTATGTTCTGCTCCGTGATACATGAAAACACGCTTTATATCGCTCATTTGGGATACTAAAGTGATATATATAATAAATATCCCTATCCTCACCAATCCCTCAGTTGCAGTAAGCAAAATATGATTTTCAATTATCCCTTTGAGGAATCCTACAATAACCGCCGGCAACATGATAAACATCAGAACACTGAACACTAAAGACAAACAAACCGCAAAATAAATAACTGCATTGGTTGCCTTTTCAGAGCCCAGCTTTTCCTCAAGCCATTTTTCAAACTTGCCCTTCTCTTCCTCAATTTGATTTCCGTCCTCATCAACTTCAAAAAACTTTGCAGAATACATCAAAGCCTGTATTCCCACAATCATGGAATCAAAAAAGTTGACACATCCACGAATAACGGGGAATTTCAGTATTTTGTTTTTCCTGCCCTTTCCAATGGGCTTTTCGTCAATTACAATTTCTCCATCAGGCTTGCGTACAGCAGTGGCTATCTTTTCGGGACCTCTCATCATGACCCCTTCAATAACCGCTTGACCTCCTATGGAGGTTTTATGTATTTTATTCTTTTCTTTCATATCATTCACCTACTCTTTCAATGGGAGCATACGCTCCCACTTAATTGAGTATATCATATCAAGCCAATTTATACAATACAATTTTCCCAAAGTTAATATTTTCTTTACTTATATCTGTCAATATCCCTAAGGGTAATTCCCTCATGAAGAGCAATGTTTATGCCATTGGCAATAATCTCAGCAACACGACTTACCAGAAAATCTACCTCCTTTGGCGTAACAACAAAATCCCCATGTTCCGGTGACAGAACCTGCTTTATCATTGAATACTTGTCCTCCTCCGCGATTACAGACAGCATCTTGTAAAGTGGTTGATTTTCCTTTGCGTTATGTCTCAAATCCTCAAGAATCATATCAATAGTGTCCCCCGCAATAGTGGCAGCATCAATTACCGTAGGCACTCCTATTGCAATTACCGGTACCCCTAAGGTCTCCTTATCAACAGCCATTCTGCGATTGCCAATCCCCGCTCCCGGCGTAATCCCCGTATCCGTCATTTGTATTGTATTGTTGACACGTTCCATCCGCCTTGAACAAAGAGCATCAATGGCGATAACCAATGACGGCTTTACTCTGTCGACCAATCCTTTAACAATTTCTCCCGTCTCAACTCCGGTTATTCCCAAAACCCCTGGTGACACCGCACACACCGCACGCAGCCTTTCATCGATTTCTTCTGGCATGTATTCAATGAGATGTCTTGTTACAAGGACTGACTTCACAGTCTTTGGTCCCACCGCATCAGCAGTTATATTCCAGTTTCCCAAACCTACCACCAAAACTGTTCCATCTGTGTTTTTGTTCATCAAGGGTTTCAGTTCCCTGGCACAAACTCTGCATGCCTCCTCATATGTTTCCTGCTCTACCTGCCCGTTATCAGGCAATTCAACTGTGATATATCGTCCCATAGCCTTTCCCAAAGCTTCTACTCCCGACTCATCAACAATCTTGACCCTGGTCACATGTATTCCGTTATCAAAACTCTCTTCTTCCGCCTCAACTCCCTTAATTTGGGTGTCTATAGCTCCGGTTTCAAGATACATTTCCCTTGACTCAATGGCAAGGTCTGTCCGTGCATTAAACCACATCTTAAAAACTCTCCTTTTTTGAAAAATTACTATATATTGTGCCCTAGTGTCACAAACACATACTTCTTGACACTGAAAATAGTTTATGATAAAATGTGAATATATTATGAATAAAAACAAATGCGGGGTGAAATGGGTTCCGTGGACAAAAGACTTACTTTGTTGATATCCATCCTTTTGGTTATAGGTTTTTTTGCAGGCATAACCTATGGATGTTTTTTCAAAAACACCTTTGGTATCATTTGTCCTTCATGCGGCATTACCCGTGCATGGCAAGCAATATTTCACGGCAATATTAAGTCAGCATTTATTATGCATCCCATGTTTTGGTTTCCCCCGGCAGCCCTATTCTACTGTTGTCTCAGCAAACCATTTATAAGCAAACGAGCAGATTTGTGGATTCTGGGCATGTTGTTGGTTATCTATTTCGTAATATACGTATTAAGATTTTTATTGGGATAACTCTTGTTTTCCCTTAATTAACCCTTTCCCTGTCAGTCCACATCAGGGTATTCAAGATAAATTTGTGGACAGTAAGGATTATGATTTTATGTATTGCAAAAATTGTGGAAATCAAATAGATACCAATGCTACAGTTTGCCCAAGCTGCGGCTTTACAAAGGGTACAGGCACCAATTTCTGTCCTCACTGCAAAGCAGCAACTCCAATGGGTGCTGCATTTTGTGCAGACTGCGGCAAAAAGCTGGGCTCTGCCCCCGTGTTTGAGGGCGTTGTTCAGCCTCAAGGCAAATCCAAAATCGCTGCAGGAATACTTGGTATACTTGTAGGCGGTCTTGGAATTCACAACTTCTACCTGGGTTACACAGGCAAAGGTCTTGCCCAGCTTCTCATTTCCGTTCTCTCATGTGGCACTTTGGCTGCTGCATCCTCCGTCTGGGGATTGGTTGAAGGCATACTCATTCTAACCGGCTCAATTAACTGTGACGCCACCGGCACACCACTCAGAGATTAGGTTATCAGCTTGTAAAATTCTCAATAAATCCGGTAAGTTCTGATGCACTTTTCAGTTTTACACCGGCAATAAGCATTTTTGTATCTTCCTTTGACAGGTCATTTTTGTATACTTCCTTGTTGTACAAAAATTCTTCCTTTCCCCCATGGGATACATATACATCAAGGAGGTCACCCTCCAGACGGACAAGATAGTATTCAAAGGGTTGTGGCTCATCATGACTGTTTGCCATGCTTTCCCTTGATTCGTCTGTCTCTATGGGATATTTGTCAGGAACAGAAGCCGTCTCAGTAAGTACAGCAGCTTTTTCCTCCATGATATTTTTGGTGATGGTATAGGTTGCAAAGCCCGTACCCACCGCAACAAATGTCACCAATACAAAGAGCATGAATATTTTAAAGGTTGTTTTTAACATACTTGTTTCCTCAGCCTTTCTTCTTTCAGGCTTTTGCCAAAAAGATTTTATGTATCCATCTTCTGCATCTAATTGTTGACATTTTTTAAAAAAGTATACTATAAAGCAAAATTTATTTGACAAAACATTTTATGTCTGTGTAGTCATGCAGGCAAACAGGAGGGGTTTTCTTTGAAAAACAATCCTTATTCCAAAATATTTTTGAAGGTTTTTTCCATCACCGTGATTGCAGGTCTTGTTCTTGCAGTACTTATTTTGGTGGGCTCTGTCTTTGGACTGTTCGGGAACATGACCGATTTGGATATCCAGACCATCATATCCAACAGTTCCACCCAGATTGTCTACATTGACAATCAAGGGCAGGAAAGACCTCTCACCACCCTTTCAGCAGAACAAAACCGCATCTGGGTAGATTTTGACCATATTCCTCAAGACCTGAAAGATGCCATGGTTTCGATTGAAGATGAACGTTTCTATACCCACAACGGTTTTGACCTGAAACGTACTACCAAAGCATTTTTTGTCTTTGTCAAAAACAAATTAACAGGTCAACCAACCACCTTTGGCGGCAGCACCATAACCCAGCAGTTGGTTAAAAATCTGACCCAAAAAACCGAGCGTACCGCCGCAAGAAAGATACAGGAGATTTCCCGTGCGGTTAATCTGGAAAAGAAGATATCAAAAGACAAAATTTTGGAGCTATACCTCAACTCCATATACCTCTCTCAGGGTTGCAACGGCGTACAGACTGCCTCACAAAAGTTCTTTGGCAAACCTGTAAGCGAACTCAGTCTTGCTGAATGTGCATCAATCGCAGGCATAACCCAATACCCCTCTCTTTACGACCCTCTCATCAACCCCGAGAAGAACAAAGAGAAACAAGAAGTGGTTCTTGCCAAAATGCTGGAGCTTGGGTACATCACTCAGGAAGAACACGACGCAGCAGTTGCAGAGGAACTTATTTTTACTGAATTTGATGAAAGCACTCTGGTTACAGGCACCATCCATTCATACTTTGTTGACCAGATTGTATATGATGTTCTTGATTCTCTTATTGAACTTGGATATACAAAAAACATCGCAAATAAAATGCTGTATTCCGGCGGTCTTAAGATAGTTGCCACCATTGACCCCAATGTTCAGGACGCAATGGAAAATGTCTTTGAAAACACCGACCATTTCCCCAACTCAACAGGAGATAACCCCGCACAGGCGGCCATGGCAGTTATTGACCCCTACACCGGCGAAGTAAAGGGACTGGTTGGTGGAATCGGCAAAAAAACTGGCAATGTGGTACTCAATCGTGCCACCCAGACCCTGCGTCAGCCCGGTTCTACAATCAAGCCTATTGCAGTTTATGCACCTGCTATTGAAAAGGGTATTATAAACCCTGCAGATATTTATATCGACAAAGCAATCGATTACAGCGGATGGATACCCAGAAACTACGACCACAAATATTACGGTCCCGTTTCGGTTCGTGTTGCGTTAAGACGTTCACTCAACACCATTCCTGTCCAGATTCTTGACGAGATGGGAGCAAACGCCTCCTACAACTTCCTGACCCAGAAGCTTGGTGTAACTTCTCTGGTAAAACAGGAAACAGGTTCTGACGGCAAAGTATATTCAGACATTGGTCTTTCACAGCTTGCACTGGGGGGACTTACCCATGGTATCTCTGTTCTTGAGCTTACGGCAGCATACACACCCTTTGTCAATCGTGGAATATATGTGAAGCCCTACTGTTTCACCTCTGTCACCGATTCAAAGGGGAATGTGCTTCTCTCAAATGAACCAAAACACACCATCGCAATGAGCGAAAAAACTGCATACGTCACCAACCGTATGCTCAACGAGGTAGTAACCTCCGGTACAGGCGGAGGAGCACAGCTCCCATCAGGAATGTACACCGCAGGCAAAACCGGTACAACCTCCAACAATCACGACCGTTGGTTTGTGGGTTATACACCCCATTATGTAGCAACCGTCTGGTATGGTTATGACATCCCTCAACCAATCCCTGCATCTGGTAATCCATGTATTCCCATTTGGCGTTCTGTTATGAACACAATAAACGCCGGCAAAAAGAATTCCTATCCAACCGCACCCTCCGGTGTAAAATCCGTTAGCTATTGCAGCGAGACAGGACTCCTCCCCGGTGAAAATTGCGGTGATGCTGTTACATCGTTCTGGTTTGTTGCAGACAATGTCCCCAAAAAGACTTGTGAATCCTCTCACAAAGACGAGGACGAGGAAACAACCGAAAGCACAGAAAGTGCTGAAACCCAAGAACCTGTTGAAGAAATCACTGTTCCTGAGGTTTCATCCCCTCCCGCCGAAACACCAGCAGTTCCTACAACACCACCTGATGGGATATAACTTAAATTTTAAAAGGCAGAACTCTTAAAAGTTCTGCCTTTATTTTATTTATATGTTTTCTATAAAGAATAATTTGACATAAAAACAAAAATACTGTATATTGGACATATACTAAACGTGTTTTATGGGGGACTTTGGAAAATGAAATTTGTTTCATGGAATGTAAACGGACTTAGGGCCTGTCTTGACAAAGGTTTTATTGATATTTTCAAAAATTTTGACGCAGATATTTTTGCATTGCAGGAGACCAAAATGCAACAATTTCAGGCAGAAGTTCCAACCCATGGATACTTTCAATATTGGAACAGTGCCGACAAAAAAGGTTACTCCGGAACGGCTGTTTTTTCTAAGAAAGAACCTCTTTCTGTATCTTTGGGTATAGGGATTGACCATCACGACCATGAGGGCAGAGTTATAACCCTGGAGTTTCAGGATTTTTACTTTGTGACCTGTTATACTCCA
>JAZSFF010000006.1:0-32489 GCA_045532055.1 Clostridia bacterium | reverse complement strand
CGGGTCGGACAGTGAATAAACTGCGTGCCCCATACCGTATATAAGTCCAGAGTGGTCAAAGGCTTCTTTGTTCAGAAGTTTGAGAAGATAGGCACTGATTTCATCATCATTTTTCCAATCCTTGACGTTTTTCTTTATATCATCAAACATCTGGGTTACTTTTATATTGGCACCGCCATGCTTGGGCCCTTTCAGTGAGCAAAGTGATGCTGCCATGGATGAGTAAGTATCAGTTCCGGAAGACGTAACAACATGAGTGGTAAATGTGGAGTTGTTACCGCCGCCGTGCTCTGAATGAAGAACCAAAGCTAAATCAAGGAGCTTTGCCTCAAGCTCGGTAAAGCTTTTGTCGGGTCTCAGCATCCTCAAAATATTTTCTGCAGTAGCGAAAGATGAGGAAGGTCGGTGTATATAAAGGCTTTTGCCCTTTGAAAAATGCCGGTATGAGTGATAAGCGTACACTGACAGCAACGGGAAGTTTGCGATAAGCTGAATGCATTGACGCAACACATTGGGAATGCTCAAGTCATTGGCATTTTTGTCATAAGAATAAAGAGTAAGCACACTTCGCGAAAGGGAGTTCATTATATCGGGATTGGGTGCCTTCATTATTACATCACGAACAAAGTTGCGTGGCAAGGTTCTGTAACTGCAAAGCATATCATTGAAATCCTGAAGTTGATTTTTATCAGGGAGTTCACCAAACAACAAAAGATAAACGGTTTCCTCAAAACCGAACCTGCCGTCGGTTTCAAAACCATCAACAAGTTCATGTACACTAATTCCTCTATAATAAAGTTCACCCTCGCATGGGGTAGATATGCCATCAGATTCCTTGGATGAAATTATGGTTGAAATTTCGGTCAAACCGGTTACAACGCCTTTGCCATCCAGGTCGCGAAGTCCACGCTTAACCTGGTGGGTGGTATAAAGAGACGGGTCTATTGTGCTGTTGCTGATGCATTTTTCTGATAGATTATATATTTCTTCTGATATATTAGAATAGTTTTTCACTGACATATTATTGCCTCCGGTATTATCAAGATGTTTACACAATTATACCATAAAAAACAATGTCAGTCAATTATTAATAAAATCAGATAAGGTAGAAAAAAAGCAAGACAAGTGCCCTGAGAAACACTTGCCTTTTAAAGTTTATAACGTCGTGAGCGGTGTATGCTATTTTTTGTTTTCAGATAAACAACAGATATTACAAGGGATATTATATATGTTGCAATGAAAACAAGCAAAAATCTCAGGGGGATATTTTCGATTCCCCAGTTGGTCAGCAAATGCTGAGCCTCAAAGATTATCAAACAGTGTATAAGGTATATATAGAACGTTACCGGTGCAATCTGCTCAGCCGCAAAGCCAACCGATTTGGGCATCAGTACAAGATACATAAGTGATGCTGAAATGCAAAATGCGACCTTGAGAATTTCGGTAAAGAAACTCTGGAAAAAACCACAAAATTCTACATAGGATAAGATTACATAAATTATGGTTAAAAAAACTCCCAATATTGTAATCGGTTTTTTAAAGCGAGTCAGTCGACTAAGTGATGTCCTGAAGTCTGTTCCTATGTAGCAACCAATTATCCAGTAAAGGAAGTAAGATGTAAATATACGGTCACTATATTTAAGTTCTTTGAGAAAATACATTGAGGCGATATTGATTATTGCCGCAAAGAAAATTCCTATATTTGAGGGCAAAATTCTGTAAAAAACCATTATAATTGGCGAAAGAATATAAAACTGCATAATCAACGCAATGAAGTAAAAAGGTGCGGCAATAGACCCATATAGTAGATAATTGCCCAACTTTATGAAACTGAAATCAAAATAATTTCTGTAAAAAACAAAATATAAATAATAAATTATTGAGAAAACTATATAAGGAAGATAGATTTTTGTTATGCGTGTTTTCAAAAAAGAAAAATAATTGAATGAACTGTGTTCAAATTTATTTGCAAATTTTATACCTGCAGAAATCATAAATCCAGGCACAACAAATGTGAGCATTTTGGATATGGAAAAGGATAGAATAGATAAAATCGAACCTTTGGCATATGCGGCAATGCTCTCGGAGAGTATATGTATCATAACAACTGATAAGCAAAGAATGACTTCAAAGGATGAAATCTCAGAAAGTTTCTTTTGCATTGGTACAATCTCCTCGTTTAAAAATTGAAACAAGTATAATTCTATAATAATTGCAGAAATTTGTCAAATAAAAGTTTTTTAAGCCCAAAAATAATGCAGAATTAGAAAAAATTACAACGTGTATTAGATGTGATAAGGGTTAAAATATTAGCGAAGGACAGATAAACAACCCAAAATGTTTTTCTGATTAAAAAAGGGAGGTGAAACAATATGTCAAACAACAAGAGCAGCAACGGATTCGTAGTACCTGAAGCAAAGGCAGCTATGGATAAGTTCAAAATGGAGGCTGCATCAGAAGTAGGTGTACAGCTCAAGAATGGTTACAATGGTGATCTCACATCAAGAGAAGCTGGTTCAATCGGCGGACAGATGGTAAAGAAGATGATCAAAAAGTATGAACAGGACTTAGCTAATGGTCAGTAATTTTGGTTAAATCCTGATATGCTTATATTAAAAAAATAACGGGGATTTAGGCCCTTGTTGAAAATATTGTTTTTTGATAGAATCCGCAAATCAATTTAAGTTTTGGTTTGCGGGTTTTATTTTGCAAACATCAGTCAGACTCGGGGGTGACCATGGTGCAAATGAGCGTAAAAGGGATAAAGGGAACGTATATATATGAAAATGGAAACACCGAGCCATGCGGTGTGATAAGAGGTGTGTATTTGTCAAAGGATACCGGGACTGTTGACTTGGTACTTGCCGAGACTGTAAGTCTTATACCGATAAGCAGGACTGTTTCTATGAGAGATATAGAGGTTATGAATGATAAAAGAGCTATATTAAAAAAAGGAATAGTCTTTAGAAATAATGAAAATTTTCTCAAGGAACAAATTAAAAAGGATGTTTTTGAAGATGATATATCAAATGTAATACAACAAAATAACAAACCTCTAAAAAAGAGGGATATGCGGTTTGACTTTGAAACAGGCGAGATAACTGAGGTAGTAGTGAACAATGGATTTTTAAAAAAGAAGAATAAAATACCTATAAATAAAATGTTGATAAAGGACAATACTATATATATAGAATGAAGGGAGGAATATATGATGGGAAACTTCTCATTAGGTCTTATGGTAGGGACTGTTGTGGGCATTGGTGTTATGATGACCGTTCATCCCATGAATAAACGGGCTATGCGTAAGGCGTGTCACCGTGCAGAAAAAATTATGAATAAAATGAATGACAGACTGCATGATTTCACTTGCTGAAAAATCTAAAAGGTTATTCCTGCAAAGGGATAGCCTTTAACTTTATCCGGAGGAGAGAAAATGGAAAAATCGGTATGGACTGACAGTGTCAATTTACCTGAATTTGATAAATTAAATAAGGACATAAAAACGGATGTTCTGATTATAGGAGGTGGGATATGCGGAGTTTTGTGTGCATATTATCTTCATCGTGCGGGCGTTGATTATGCACTTGTTGAAGGGCGACGGATTGGCTCAGGTATAACCCAAAATACAACAGCTAAAATAACATCTCAGCATGGTCTGATTTTTGCAAAAATGTTAAATAGTCTTGGGGAGGAGCTAACCAAGATGTATTTGCAAGCAAACCAGGATGCTCTGAATGAATATGCAACGCTGTGTGAGACAATGGACTGCAACTTTGAAAGAAGAGATGCATATACTTATTCGCTTAAAAACAAGATGAAAATAGAAGAAGAGGTAAATGCAGTTAAGAAATTGGGGTTTAATGCCGAATTTACAGAAAAAACTGAGTTGCCGTTTAAGGTGAGTGGAGCAATAAGGTTCAAAAATCAGGCACAGTTTAATCCTCTTAAATTTCTGGTTGAACTTTCAAAAGGATTGAATATATATGAAAATACTTTTGTCAGGGAACTTACGCCTGAGGGTGCTGTGACCAAGAATGGAACAATCAAAGCAAAGAAAATTATAGTGGCAACACATTTTCCCTTTATAAACAAGCACGGAAGTTACTTTTTGAAACTTTATCAGCATCGTTCCTATGTGTCAGGGTTTAAAAATGCCCAAAATATTGAGGGAATGTATGTGGATGAAGATGAGAAAGGAATGTCTTTCAGAAATTACAATGGACTTTTGCTGTTGGGAGGCGGTGGTCATCGTACCGGCAAAAAGGGCGGAGCATGGGAAGAATTAAATGATTTTGCAAAAAAATATTACCCCAATGCAACTTTGCAATATGAATGGGCAACGCAGGATTGTATGAGTCTTGATGGAATTCCGTATATTGGGCAGTATTCAAAAAATACACCTGATATGTACGTCGCAACAGGTTTCAACAAATGGGGAATGAGTTCATCTATGGTTGCAGCCAAAATCCTTGCTGATATGGTGCTAAACAACAGAAACGTTTTTGCAGAAGTTTTTTCGCCATCAAGGAGTATATTGAAACCGCAACTTGCAATAAACGGCTTTGAGGCAACAATTAATTTGCTGACGCCCACAACAAGGAGATGCCCTCATTTGGGGTGTGCGCTTAAATGGAACAAGGCAGAACATACTTGGGATTGTCCTTGCCATGGTTCCAGATTTCAGGAAAACGGAGAACTGATTGATAATCCGTCCACAGGAAATATAGATGTTTGATAAAATAAAGAGAATCCCCTTGCTTAACAATAAAGCAAGGGGGGGGTATTAAAGATATTTAGTAACTTCTTTTACAATTCCTAAAATTGAGACTCTTGAAATATCAGAATTTTCAAATCTTTTGACTGGATAATATGGGTTTATGGATTCAAGCTCCAACCAGTTGCTTCCATAATTGATGCGTTTGACAAATGCATCTGTGCCGTCAACCATAACAACAGCAATGGAACCGTTGTCGACAGATGACTGCAACCGCACCAATATTTGACTGCCGTCATCAATCAGGGGAGACATGCTGTCACCTGATACGTTGATTCGTAAGTGCTTTTCGGGGTCAGCACCATAGGGAAGGAAGGTAGGAACATAATCATCCGGCGTGCTGTCTGCAATACGGCCAAAGCCAGCGGATACGCTGTTGAATACTGGGATTTGATAGATATTGTCATTTCCGCATGATGCTGAGTCCATATCCAGATTTGGATTGTCTGAACGTCCCAGAAGATAGTCAGAAGATATGTCAAGAAGTTCAGTCAGGTTTGTTACCACGCTCACCAGAGGCTCTTGCTTATTGTTTTCATACTTGGAAAGAGTGCCTTTGCTCATGCCTCCGTCAAAGCGCCTGTTATATTTGAAAGCCAGTTCCTCAAGAGTAAGATTTTTTGCCTTTCTGCATTCTTTTAATTTATCGCCGAAATTATACATAAGAGTTATTCTCCTTTGAAAACCTTATTTACAATACAAGTATAACATATATTTTGTAAGAATGCAAGAAAAAAGTTTCGAATTTATTAAAAAAATTTTTAAAAAGTTATTGACAACGAAACAAATCTGTGCTATCATGATGAAAAAGTTATAAAAAACGAAACAAAAAAGTTTCGAGAAGGAGAATTATTATGACAAAGGTAAGGTTTAATAAAAGAAGATTTTTCAAATTTATGTTTATCGTATCAATTCTTATGGTTGGTGCATTTGTTGAGGAGGGAAATATAACAGGAGCGTTGGTTCTTGCTATGCTTATTTAATCAAAGGATTCAATGTATGATATGTAATTTGTTTTTGTCATTGGGTGAATAAAGGGGTATTCTCTTGCCAGTGAATTCAAGATTAAAAGTGTATTATCTGTGGAATCAAGGTCAAGAATAATCAGTTCCTGCGGGTATAAGTTGTCTTTTTCTTTGAAGTTTTGAATCTTCCATACAACAGAACGTACAATACCTTCGATGGACTCTTCCATGTTTTTTACAGCAAGAACGGAATGCATAGGTTGGATTTTTTTTAGCAGGATATTTTTTGCTTGGGCTTTATGTAAAAATATAAGCAAAGCACCTATGCCCAAAAAGAAACATAAAAACAAAACTATAAAAATATCAAACATAAAGACACCTCCTATATTTGGAGTATATGTGCAAGGGATTTATTTAGTTACAAACAAAAGAAAGTGAATAGTGATTATGAATAGCGAGAAAAAGCTGTCCCATGGCGAATAGAAGAGATGATTGTGCTCTTATGTTTTGTCAGGGGACGGCTTTGTTTTATATCATATATTAAAACATATTTTTCTTGCTTTTTGACAGTATTTGTGGTATGCTTTAGAAAAAGGGATTAAGATGCCTTTTGGAGGGGAAATATGGATTTTACACCTTTAAAGGATTTTATGGATAGGTTGACTGATTGGGTCGTTCCGGGAAACAGTGTTTGTGTTTATCACAAAAACGAAGAAGTTTTCAGATATAGCAGTGGATACAGCAATATTGAGAAAAAGATACCCATGTCAGGGGATATGTTTGTCAATATATATTCTTGTTCAAAAATAGCTACTGTTGTTGCGGCTCTTCAGCTTTTGGAGAGGGGTTATTTTCTTTTAAGCGACCCATTGTCTGAGTATATTCCTGAGTTTAAAGAAATGCAGGTAAAAAATTCAGCAGGGGATGTTGAAAAGTCAAAAAGTTCCATAACAATCGGCAATCTTTTTACTATGACTGCTGGATTTACATACAATCTTAATTCTGAGGGAATCAAAAAAGCCCGCGAGATAACTAACGGAGATATGAACACGGTAGAAGTGGCAAAGTGTATTGCCGGGGATGTTTTGGCGTTTGAACCCGGTACACACTGGGAATACAGCCTGTGCCACGATGTTCTTGCTGCACTTGTTGAGGTTGTTTCTGGCAAGAGATTTGCAGATTATGTAAGAGGAAATATCTTTGAACCTTGTGGTATCAAAAACGCGGTATATCACCATACACCTGAAATAATCGAAAAAATGGCGACACAGTATATATATAGCATGAAAGCTGATGCAGATATTGTTGCGGCACAAAGGGGCGACAAAAAGGACGAATCGGGCGTGATTGAGACTATAGAACCTGCGGTTTCTCATGTCCTTGGACCCATGTATGACAGCGGTGGCGCGGGAATAACCACTACGGTAAACGAATATGCACTTTTGTGCAATGCTCTTGCCAACTTTGGCAGGACAAAAACTGGTGAGCAGATTCTTGCAAAGGGTACGGTAGAGCTTCTCAGGACAAATCAGCTTTCGGAAGAGTTGATTAAAGACTTCAACTGGAAACATCTTGCAGGATATGGATACGGATTGGGTGTTCGTACCTTGGTTGACAAAGCCCGAAGCGGAAGTGTAGGAGCCTTGGGTGAATTTGGATGGGGCGGTGCAGCAGGTGCCACAGCTTTGATTGACCCGGACAATGAATTTTCGTATTTTTATGCACATCATATGCTCAATCCCAAGGAAGAATATTATCAGCCAAGACTGAGAAATGTGGCATATATGTGTCTTAATAAATAAATGTGATATTTTGGAGGTACTGTTATGATAGGAAAGAAATTGAGAAAACGTCTTTTTGGCTTTAAAAAAGCGGATGTCTATGATTATGTTCAGGAAATGGATTTGAAAGCATCTGAAAAATTGGCTGAAAAGGACAAGGAAATTGCCGAATTGCGTGCCAAAATAGCAGAGCTTGAGGCAAATCGTGATGCGGTTGTCAGCGTGCTTCAAATTGCGGATGCAAAGGCAAAGGAAATGGTTGCAGAGGCAAAAAATGAGGCTGAAGAGATAAGAAAGACTGCAGAACGTGAAATGCAGGAGCAGAAGAGTATCGTAAATCGTGAAATAGAGATAAAACGCAGAGCTATAAAGAATTACTATGCAAACGAAAACAAAAAGATTGACCAGATAAAAGGTGAGGTTGAACGTATGCGTCAGACGTCCCTTGAGGCTATACGCAGTTTTGAAAGGCAACTTTATGAAGTGGAAAGAATGTCTGACAACAATCGTGCATATTTGAATTCTGCTATGAATTATGCAGATACAGGTGCAGTGCCTGAAGGCTTTGAAAATGCTGACAGGGATATACCTGTTCACATTGTGGAATCAATTTAAGTTTTATAATATCACAAATACAAAAAACAGTACATAATATATAGAGAGATGTAATATATCTCAAAATACGCTTATCCGGTTTGGCTGATAAGCGTTATTTTCAGTAAACATGCAGAAAGAAAGGCGATGAGTTTTTAGTGAATGTTTATTTGGACAACAGCTCCACAACGCGGGCATATAAAGCAAGTGCAGAGTTGGTAGCTGATGTTATGTATAATTCCTACGGAAATCCATCCTCATTGCACAGAAAAGGTATTGAAGCGGAAAAAGTTATAAAAACAGCCAGAGAACAAGTGGCAAATACTCTCAAAGCGGCACCAGGTGAGATATATTTCACCTCTGGTGGAACAGAATCAGATAATCTGGCAATACTAGGGGTGTGCAGAGCAAGCAGGGGTAAGCATGTGCTTAGTACCAATATAGAACACCCTGCTGTTCTTAACACGTTGCAGCATCTTGAAAAAAGGGGATATAACGTTGAACTTGTTCCTGTTTCTAAAAAAGGTGTTGTAGACCTTGAAAAATTGTCAAGAATGATAAGAAAAGATACGGCACTTGTAAGCTGTATGTATGTTAACAATGAAATTGGAACAATCCAACCTGTGGAAAAAATCGGCAAGATAATAAAGACAGAAAATCCTTATACTGCTTTTCACATTGATGCAGTGCAAGCATATGGCAAGATACCGATTTCAGCCAATCAGACAGGGGCAGATTTGATTTCATTAAGCAGTCACAAAATCCATGGCCCCAAGGGTGTGGGAGCCTTGTATGTAAAGAACAGAGCCAGACTTTCGCCAATAATTTTTGGTGGAGGGCAACAGGATAATGTGAGACCTGGAACCGAAAATGTTCCTGGCATTGCGGGGTTTGGCCTTGCAGCACAGATAAGTCATGATAATTTGTTGGAAAAATCAGAACGCATGACCTATCTTCGCAATAAATTGCGAGACGGAATCCTATCACAGCTTGACGATGTTGTTGTCAATACACCAGCGGAGGGAGCAGCACCGCACATCCTTAATATATCATTTGGGTATGTGAAGTCTGAAGTTTTGCTTCATTCACTGGAGTCAGAGGGGATATATGTTTCTTCGGGTTCTGCTTGTTCCAGCCATAAAAAAGGACCAAGTTATGTGCTTACTGCCATAGGGACTGACAAAAAAATGATTGATGGCAGCATAAGGTTTAGTCTGTCAGAGTTCACTACTGAAGAAGAAATCGATTATACAATTGCAAAAGTTGTTGAACACGTCAGGAAGATACGAAAACTTTTAAAAAGATAAGGCAGGAGAGTTTTTATGCAAAAGATAGATTTGATACTTTTGAAGTACGGTGAGATTGCTCTGAAGGGGCTTAACAAGCCCCTTTTTGAGGCCAAACTTGTGGACAATATCAAAAGTCGCCTTGAAAGTATAGGGAAATTCAGTATAAGAAAAGCCCAGTCCACCATTTATGTTGAGCCATTGGAAGATGGTGTGGATATGGAGCTTGCTATTGAAAGTCTTACACAGGTTTTTGGTATTGTTAATATATGTCCGGTTGCCAAGTGCAGCAAGGATATGGAGAGTATTGCAAAAACTGCCATTCAATGTGTAGAAGATACTCGCACAACAGAAAAAACATTCAAAGTAGAGGCAAAGAGGGAAGATAAAACTTTCCCCCTGAATTCTCCCCAGATTTGCATGGAACTGGGCGGAAAAATTTTGGGTGCGGTTGATGGACTTTCTGTTGATGTGCATAAGCCTGATATCATGGTTAATGTGGAGATACGACAAGAGGCATATGTTTATACCAGAAAGATTAAAGGTGCAGGTGGTATGCCCGTCGGCACCAATGGCAAAGCAACCATACTTCTTTCAGGTGGCATAGACAGTCCTGTTGCGGGATACATGATAGCAAAACGTGGAGTGTCTCTGGAGGCAGTGCATTTCCACAGTCATCCTTACACAAGCGACCGTGCAAAGGAAAAGGTTATTGACCTTGCAAAGCAGATGTCAAAATATTGCGGCAAGATACGCCTCCATATTGTACCTTTTACAAAGATACAGCTTGATATAATTGAAAAATGTCCTGAGAATTATCTTACAATAATTATGAGGCGTCTTATGATGCGGATTGCAGAAAAAATCTCAGCCAATGAAGGCTCGGCTGCACTGATAACAGGTGAAAGCATTGGTCAGGTTGCCAGTCAGACAATGGAAAGCCTTGTTTGTACAGATAATGCGGTGATGCAGCCGGTTTTCAGACCTTGTATCGGTATGGATAAGGAGGAAATTGTTACAATTTCAAAGAAAATCGGCACATATGAAACCTCCATATTGCCATATGAAGATTGTTGTACAATTTTTGTTCCCAAACATCCCAAAACAAAGCCTCAACTTGAGGAGATTATTGATGCTGAAAAGGCTTTGGGAGATATTGAAGCGGCACTTGATGAGGCAATAGAGCAGGAAGAAATTCTGGTGATAAAATAATGGAAAACATAGAAAACATAGTTTGTGAACTCCTGAGGGAAAGAAAGCTGAAACTTGCCACGGCGGAAAGCTGCACAGGTGGATTGATTGCAGAAAAAATCACATCTGTACCTGGTGCATCGGAATGTTTTGACTGCGGCGTGGTGACATATTCCAATGAACAAAAACAAAAACTTCTTGGTGTTTCGGCAGATACCCTTGAAAAATTTGGTGCGGTGTCAGAAGAAACCGCACTTCAGATGTGTAAAGGAGTGAGAACGCTTGCTGATGCAGACTTTGGAATTTCGGTTACCGGTATTGCAGGCCCAGGTGGAGGAACACCGGATAAACCTGTTGGTACAGTTTGGATAGGAATTTGCGGCAAAGATGTTCATAAGGCGGAAAAGTTTCTGTTTAGCGGTGACAGAAAGCAGGTAAGAGAAAGTACCGCCGTTACTGCGTTGAAAATATTGAAAGAAGCTATTTTGAATAATTAAAAAGAGAGGCTTTCGCCTCTCTTTTATAATGTGGTTAAATCTTTTATAACTTCACTTGCGATAATAAGACCTGCAACAGACGGAACAAAAGATGTGCTTCCCGGTGTTCGTGAGTCATTATCAAGGCTCACAGGCTTTATTGCGTCTTCTTTTGAATAAACAACCTTAAGGGACTTTACTCCCCGTGTTTTCAGTTCTCTTCGCATTACCCGTGCCAGTGGACAGACAGAGGTTTTGTAGATGTCCGCAACTTCAAATAGGGTTGGGTCAAGCTTGTTGCCTGTCCCCATTGAACTGATGATAGGTGTACCGTCTTTTTCTGCACGGACAGCCAACTCAATCTTTGCACTTACGGTATCTATGGCGTCAACAATGTAGTCAAAATTTGAAAGAGGGAAGTTGTCCGAATTTTCAGGAAGATAAAAGACGTTGTGTAAGGAAATTTGTGCATCTGGATTGATTGACAAAATACGTTTTTTCATCGCCTCGGTTTTGTACATGCCAATGGTATCCATGGTAGCAATAATCTGACGATTGAGGTTTGAAATAGCAACTTTGTCGTTGTCAAATAAAGTGAATTCGCCAATACCACAACGGGCAAGTGCTTCCACCGCATGACCGCCAACACCGCCAAGACCAAACACGGCAACATGAGCGTTTTTAAGTTTTTGCATATTATCTGCACCCAGAATCATTTCGGTGCGTGAAAATTTATCAGACATTTTATCTTTTCGCTTTCATATTAATCAACCTGATAACAACAGGAGTTAAAACAATATTAAGAACCAGCTCAATAACAAAGTTAAAACTGAAAATAGTAACCAGAAAAGCGGTGACATTGCCATACCATTTAATCAATGTTGGGATAAAGAAAATCACACAGCCCAACAGAAACACACCAGTGTTGGCAATTGGACTCAAAACTGCTGCAACAGCAGATGCAATTGTCTGGTTGACTTTTTTCAAAAGTTTGAAGATAATGGCAGGCAAAACTCCTGCGGCAATACCTTTTGCAACAACAGTAACAAATGTTCCCGCAGCGGTTACCGCCCAAAAAGGTGCAGCATCGCCGGTCAAAAGAACGGTTATTCCAAAAACAAGGCCCAGCCAGGCTCCCATACCAATGCCACAACTTACAGCACCTATTACAATGGGAGTGAGGGAGAGGGTGATGGAGAAGGTTCCAAAGCGGATTGCCATGCTCAGGTATTGAAGAACAATTACCAATGCAGTAAGGACCGCACCAAGAACCAGGGTTTTGGTTGACATTTGATTTCTTTGTGTTTTCATAAAATTCCTCCTTGCTGTCGTTCACGATAGCGTGATACAACGCATAAAATTTTATATAAACTCTGCATACAGAGCTTATAGTCAACAGTTTTTCTTATATAAAATATTCAAACCTTTAAGAACCATATTTTCATCAAGAGTGATTTTATGCTTACAATGACAGATAATGGTGGAGGCCAGTCCGCCTGTGGCATAAACGTCGAGGTTAGTTTCCATTTCTTCGTTGAAACGGTCAATCATTCCATCGATAAGACATGCATTACCAAAAACAACGCCTGATTTCATACAATCAACAGTATTTTTTCCTATTACGGATTTGGGTGCTTCAAGACTTATCTGGGGAAGTTGTGCAGTGTCACTTGCGAGGGCTTTAAGTCCCATACCAACACCGGGAATAATGGAAACACCAATGAATGCACCGCTTGTGTCCATAATCATCATTTTTGTTGCTGTACCCATATCCACAATCAAGGATGGACTTCCGTAAATATGATGCGCGGCAACACAAGCACAGATAAGGTCAGCACCAACGCTTGATGGGTTGTCGCATTGGATTTTGATGCCGGTTTTTATTCCGGGCCCTACCATAATTGGTTCAACATCATAAATAAATTTGATTGCCTTTTTCATCACAGAGTTGAGGGGCGGAACAACAGAAGAGATAATAGCCCCCTGGATTTCTGACTTGTCCACGTCATGTATTGCGAGAATACTGCGGATTTTTGTGGCATATTCGTCCTCAGTTTTGTTTGCGTTTGTGGCGATGCGGGCAACAAACTTAAGTTCATCGTTTAAAAAACCGCCAAGAACAATGTTTGTATTTCCAATATCAACAGCAAGTATCATAATAACAAATCCCCTTGTATATAGCTTTTGACAACACAAGTATACCACTAAGTGAGAAAAAAATCAATACAAAAATGACCGGCAAATTGCCGGTCATTAATTTTAAAGAATACTGTGGAGAAATTGTTGAGTTCTGGAGTCCTGAGGATTTGTGAATATTTCATCAGGAGTTCCTTCTTCAACGATTTTTCCGTCACTCATAAAGATTACACGGTCTGCAACCTCTCGGGCAAAGCCCATTTCGTGAGTAACCACAACCATTGTCATTCCCTCTTTGGCAAGTTCTTTCATAACATCAAGAACTTCACCCACCATTTCAGGGTCAAGGGCGGAGGTTGGCTCGTCAAACAGCATAACATCAGGACTCATCATAAGGGCTCGAACAATAGCGACGCGCTGCTTCTGACCGCCTGAAAGCTGTGCAGGATATGCGCCAGCACGGTCTGCAAGACCTACACGATTCAAAAGAGCCATTGCCTTTTCTTCGGCAGTCGACTTATCCATCTTAAGGAGCTTCATAGGAGCAATGGTCAAATTCTTAAGGACAGTCATGTGAGGGAAGAGGTTAAACTGTTGGAAAACCATTCCCATTTTTTGCCTGTGAAGATTGATGTTTGTCTTTGGGTCCGTGATGTCTGTACCTTCAAAAACTATGGTGCCGGAAGTAGGAAGCTCAAGCAGATTAAGGGAACGCAGGTAGGTGGATTTGCCTGAACCTGACGGACCGATGATTACAACAACTTCACCTTTTGTTATTCCTGCAGTAACTCCGTCTAAAGCCTTAATTTTTCCATTGTTATAATACTTGCAGAGGTCGGTTGTTTTGATTATGAAATTATCGTTCATTTTTGCGGAGCCTCCTTTCCAAAATACCTACAAGCCAAGTGAAAAACATTACCATCACAAGGTAAACTGCGGCGATTGAAAGAAGTGGCCAGAAACTCTGATATGTAATACCGCGGATTATATTGGCACCTCGTGTAAGATCGGTAACACCAACATATCCGGCAATGGCTGTCTCTTTTAAGAGTACAATAAATTCATTTGCAAGTGCCGGCAAAATGCTTTTGAATGTTTGTGGAAGAATAATAAAGAGCATTGTTTGGGCATAGTTAAAGCCCAGGGAACGTCCAGCCTCTGCCTGACCCTCATCGATACTCATAATTCCGCCTCGGATAATTTCGGCAACATACGCACCGGAATTTATACCGAAAGCAATTATACCACAGAGCATCTTGTTGCTGGAACTTGCCATAATGATGAAGAATATAATAAGAATCTGAACCATTGCAGGCGTACCGCGAATCACTGTGAGGTAAACCTTGGAAATTATGTTTCCAATGCAGAGTAAAAACTTTGAGATACCTTTTTTCATTTGGGTGTATTGTTTGTCATAGGTGACACGAATTGCAGCAACAATAACACCAAGTGCAACACCTAAAATAAGTGCAAGAAAGGTAAGAATAAGGGTATTCCGCACACCCTCAACAAGATACTTCCAGCGATGGTCAACTATAAACGCTGTGTTGAAGTCCTGCATAAGCTTTGTAATCCATTCAGGCATTTTGTAATGCTCCTTTCGTTGTAACAAATAAAGAGGGCTGTGTCGTCACGATACAGCCCTTATAATCAGCTTGAATATTATTCAGCAGGAATGTACTTTTCAATAATGTTCTTAACTGTACCGTCAGCAATTAATTCACCCAAAGCCTTGTTGATGTTTTCCAGAAGCTCAGGGTTATCCTTTGAAACTGCGATAGCGTAGTCTTCGATAGCGTATTCTGTGTCAAGAATTTTAAGACCGGGGTTGTTCTGAACAAAAATCTTTGCAGGTTCGTTGTCAATAACTACACAGTCAACTTTGCCTGAGGTAAGAGCCATAACAGCGTCAGCGCCTTTGTTATAGCGCTCTACAGTGCCAAGACCCTCGTCTTCGATGTCCCATGTGCAGTAAAGGTCACCTGTTGTAGCAAGCTGAACACCAATCTTGTTTGATGCACCTTCTTTAAAGAGGTCATCGGCTGAAGTAATAGCAGCACCTTCTTTAACAATGATTGACTGGATACCTGTTGCGTATGACTGTGTGAAATTTACCTGTTCAAGACGTTCATCTGTAACTGTCATACCTGCAGCAGCAAAGTCGTATTTGCCTGTCTGTACACCGGGAATAAGTGAATCAAAATCAACGTTTTCGATAACAAGTTCGTATCCAAGTTTCTCAGCGATTGCTTTTGAAATTTCAGCATCGATACCCACAACTTCGTTGTTTTCCATATATTCATATGGAGGGAATTCTGCGTTTGTAGCCATTGTAAGAGTGTTTTCATCTTTTGCTCCGCAGCCTGCAAGACAGCAAACAGCCAGCATAAGTACAAGAGTTAATGCGATAATTTTTTTCATAACATAAGCCTCCTAAGCTTTTTAGAATATGTAATAATATTTTAAATGAAAAGGGGAAATTTGTCAAGTCTTTTGAGGGGAAAACAGTATAAAACAACCGCAGGGGAAAAACTCTGCGGTTGTAAATAACTTTTGTATAGAAAAACGTATTTATTAATACATTCCGCCCATGCCAGCTCCGGCACCTGCCATAGCTGCAGCTTCAGCTGCTGCTGCCTGTGGATCAGGCTTGTTTGCTACGAGACTCTCGGTTGTAAGAACCATTGATGCAACAGATGCTGCGTTCTGAAGTGCTGAACGTGTAACCTTTGTAGGGTCAACAATACCGTTTTTCAACATATCCATATATTCTTCTGTAAGAGCGTTGTAACCAATGCCGACTTCACTTGCTTTGATTTTGTTTACAATTACACTGCCCTCAACGCCTGCATTGAATGCAATCTGGCGAACAGGTTCTTCAAGAGCACGAAGAACAGTCTTTGCACCCACCTTTTCGTCACCCTCAAGTGAGTTCATGTGTGCTTCAACTGCTGGCATAGCATTGATGAAAGCTGTACCACCACCCGCAACGATGCCTTCTTCAACTGCTGCACGTGTTGCTGCAAGAGCATCTTCAATGCGGAGTTTCTTTTCTTTCATTTCAACTTCTGTTGCGGCGCCAACTTTGATAACAGCAACACCGCCTGAAAGTTTTGCAAGTCTTTCCTGAAGTTTTTCTCTGTCAAAGTCCGATGTAGTAGTTTCAATCTGGTTCTTAATCTGGTTGATACGTGATTTGATTGCATTTGCATCGCCTGCACCATCAACAATGATAGTTGTTTCTTTGAGAACTTTAACCTGACGTGCACGACCAAGCTGCGCAATAGATGTTTCCTTGAGGTCAAGACCGAGTTCATCAGAAATAACTGTACCACCAGTAAGGATAGCAATATCTTCAAGCATAGCCTTTCTTCTGTCACCAAAGCCAGGAGCCTTAACACCAACACAGGTGAATGTTCCACGGAGTTTGTTTACAATCAATGTAGAAAGTGCTTCGCCCTCAATATCCTCAGCAACGATAACGAGTTTTTTGCCCTGCTGAACAATTTGTTCAAGGAGGGGGAGGATATCCTGAATTGTTGTAATCTTTTTGTCGGTAATAAGAATATATGCATCATCAATTACAGCTTCCATTTTTTCGGTATCTGTAATCATGTAAGGTGTGATGTAACCGCGGTCAAACTGCATACCTTCAACAACTTCTGAATAAGTTTCAGCAGTTTTTGATTCTTCAACAGTAATAACGCCGTCGCTTGTAACCTTTTCCATAGCGTCAGCAATTAATTCGCCGATAGCTTCGTCTGCAGCAGAAACAGCAGCAACTCTTGCGATATCGTCACGACCATTGATTTTCTTGCTGTTTTTAACAACTTCTGCAACTGCAACGTCAACAGCTGATGCGATACCCTTTCTTACAATCATGGGGTTTGCACCTGCAGTAACGTTCTTAAGACCTTCGCGAACAAGCGCCTGGGCGAGAAGCGTTGCAGTTGTTGTACCGTCACCTGCAATATCATTTGTCTTTGAGGCAACTTCCTTTACAAGCTGTGCACCCATGTTTTCAAATGGGTCATCAAGCTCGATTTCTTTTGCAATAGTAACACCGTCATTTGTGATGAGGGGTGCGCCAAATTTTTTGTCAAGAACAACATTTCTGCCCTTGGGTCCGAGTGTAACCTTTACTGTGTTTGCAAGCTGGTTTACACCTTTTTCAAGTGCGTGTCTTGCATCTTCACCGAATAAAATCTGTTTAGCCATTTTTATTACCTCCTGAAATTAGTCAATTATAGCCAGAACGTCGCTTTGACGAAGGATGGTGTATTCCGCACCGTCAAGTTTAACTTCTGTGCCTGCATACTTGCTGATTAAAACTTTGTCGCCTACCTTAAGCTCCATCTTAATTTCTTTGCCGTCAACCATGCCGCCGGGACCAACAGCAACGATTTCAGCAACTTCGGGTTTTTCTTTTGCAGAACCTGCCAGAATGATGCCGCTCTTTGTTGTTTCCTCAGCTTCTACCATCTTTATAACTACTCTGTCTGCCAATGGTTTGATGTTCATTTGAATTGCCTCCTTATGTTATATGAATTAATTAAAAACTGTTTTGTGTTAGCACTCTGGATTGGTGAGTGCTAACTCTACTAATAATACAAAAATCTCCCATGTAAATCAAATCCATTTACGGATGATTATGGTCGATTATTCGTTGTTATGTCCAATTATTTACCAAAATCTGCTCTAAGCTGTTATTTTTGAATAACACTGGCTATAGCAAAGGCGGAGATGCCCTCTTTTCTGCCTTCAAAACCCAATTTTTCTGTAGTGGTTGCTTTGATGTTTACAAAAGATGTGTCAATCTGCAGAATATCTGAAATGTTTTTGCGCATTTCTTCAATAAAAGGGGATAATTTTGGACTTTGTGCCACAATGGTTGAGTCAATATTATTTATGATGAAACCGTGGGTTTCTAAAATATGTTTTGTCTGTTTTAACAGAACAAGACTGCTGATATTTTTGAAACTGTTGTCGGTGTCGGGAAAGTGTTTGCCTATATCCCCCAATGCCGCAGCACCAAGAATAGCATCCATGATTGCATGAACAAGGACATCCGCATCGGAATGACCCAAAAGACCTTTATCGTATGGAATTTCTACACCGCCAAGGATAAGTTTTCTGTTTTCTGTAAGGGCATGCACGTCATACCCGAGACCAACTCTCATAATTAACTCCTTTTAATGTATATTACAACTATTTACTTAAGAAATGGCAAATAGCTTCTGCGACGGGAATATCCTCAGGGGTTGTCACCTTTATGTTTGTATACTCACCATCAACAACATGAACGGTAAAACCTGCATTTTCTACAATCGAACAGTCGTCTGTTCCTGTAAAACCTGATTCGTCGGCACGGATATATGCAAGTTTTATTTCCTCTGACCGGAATACCTGAGGTGTCTGTATAAGACGCAAAACTTCACGATTAATAGTCTCCTCAATATTGCCGTCTTGAGAAATGTGTTTGACAGTATCCTTGGGGATAACACCGGGAGCAGACGCTCCAAAAGTATCTGCCAGGAGGACAAGATCGTCAATTTTGTCAGTGGATACAAATGGCCGTGCACCATCATGGATTGCCACCAGTTTGTTGTTGGGTACCAGTTGCAGGCCGCATTTGACGGAATCACCCCGGGTTTTGCCGCCGGGTATTACATCTGTCACCTTTGAAATGCCAAATTCACGGACCATATCCCAAACTGTAAGAATATAGTCCTCTTTTGTTACAATAATAATTGAGTCTATAGACTGTGCATTATGAAATTTCAGCAAGGTATGAGCAAGAACCGGTATGTCATTAACAAGAATAAACTGTTTGTTGTTGTCACCCATACGACGGCTGTCACCGGCTGCAACGATTATTGCTGTTGCTGTGGGTGAGTTTTTTTTCCTAATGGACATAGGAGAAACCTCCAGACAAATTTTTATAGTGCCAGCATTTCTTTGATTTCCTCAGGGGACACTTTCTTTGCAAGCACCAGCTCTGATATAAGAATGTTTTTTGCGTTTGAAAGCATTTTACGCTCTGCATTTGACAATGATTTTTTATTGTCGCGCAGAAGAAGTGTTTTCGCAACGGTTGCAACATCAATTAAGTTGCCTTTTTTGATTTTTTCGATATTTTCTCTGTAACGTTGATTCCAATTGTTGTTTGAATCTTCGCAACAGTTGTGAAAGTGGTTGATAGCTTCGTTGGCGGCATCTTCAGAAACAATTCGTCTGATGCCGATGGTGTCAAGGTTGTTAACGGGCAGCATTACCTTCATGTCGCTTATGGAAATCTGCAGGATATAGTACTTATGGAGCTCGCCGAGAATTTTCTTTTCCTCGATGTCGACAATAATACCGGCTCCATGCATTGGATAAACTATTTCGTCGCCTATATTGAACACATAAAGACTTCCCTTCAAAAACTTTTATATTTTAAATATATTTTATTATTTTCAAATTATTTGCAAAATCCATCAATAACATCTTTTATATTATTTAAAGGACATAATTCTATATTGTTGAATTTTTTGAGCTTTTTCAAATCAACAGACGGGATAATACACCGCTTAAAACCCAACTTTTCGCACTCGGCAATTCTTGATTCAAGAAAACTGCATGTTCGCAGTTCACCGGTAAGACCCACTTCGCCAATGGCAACAGTTTGACTGTCTATTGCCTTGCCGCAAAAACTTGATGCAAGAGCAAGAACTAAGCCTAAATCTGCAGCAGGTTCAACAATTCTCAGTCCTCCAACCACATTTACATATGCGTCATAGGCTGACATGCGGAGTCCACCCCGTTTTTCAAGGACCGCCATCAGCATGATTGAACGACCAATATCAGGCCCGCTTGCCATACGTCGTGGGTTGCCGAAAGAGGTGGGAGAGACTAGTGCCTGAACTTCTGCAAGAACAGGTCGAGTTCCCTCCATAGTGCAGATTATACACGAACCGGGAACATTTTCCGGCCGTCCGGAAAGCATGGCTAAGGACGGGTTGACAACTTGCTCAAGGCCACAACCTTTCATCTCAAACACACCGATTTCATTTGTTGAGCCAAAACGGTTCTTGACAGCACGAAGAATGCGGAAAGATTGATGGCGTTCTCCTTCAAAATATAAAACGCAGTCAACCATGTGTTCCAAAATTTTAGGTCCGGCAAGAGCGCCCTCTTTTGTTACATGACCTACAAGGAATACAGAAATTGAGTTTTCCTTTGCAATCTTCATGAGAACAGACGTTACATCTTTAATCTGTGCTACATTTCCGGGAGTTGACTGGATTTCCGGATTATACATTGTCTGAACCGAATCTACGATAAGAATATCAGGATTTTCACGGAAAACACAGTCAATTATATAACTCATATTGGTTTCAGAATAAACTTTAAGGTTTTCGGTTGTAATCCCAAGACGCTGTGCCCGGAGCTTTATTTGCCGTTGAGATTCCTCACCGGATACATACAGGATTTTTCCTGATTTGCCCATGTGTTCACAAATCTGAAGAAGAAGGGTCGATTTTCCTATTCCGGGGTCACCGCCAACAAGGACAAGTGAGCCTTTTACAAGGCCGCCGCCAAGAACACGGTCAAGTTCATCCATGCCGGTGGAGGAACGGACCTCGTCAACAGAATCTATATCGGAGATGGTTTTGGGGACACTTGATGATACAGAGGGGGTTGACATCACAGCAACCTTGGAACTTGAGGGTGTGGCTTTTAGAACTTCTTCAACCATGGTGTTCCATGAGTTACAGGAGGTACATTTGCCCATCCATTTTGGGGATGTGGCACCACATTCGGAGCAAACGTATATGGTTTTTGTTTTCATAATTCAATACCTTATTTCAATGTATTTTTGGCAGCGGTAAGGGTGTTTTGCATAAGCATTGCTATTGTCATGGGGCCAACGCCACCAGGAACGGGGGTGATTGCACCTGCAACTTTTTCAACGCCTTCAAAATCAACATCACCCACCAGTTTGCCGTCATCAAGACGATTCATACCCACGTCAATCACAACAGCACCGGGTTTTACCATGTCTGCAGTAACAAAATGTGCACGGCCTACAGCTGCCACCAGAATATCAGCCTGACGGGTTACTTCCTTGAGGTTTTTTGTTCTGGAGTGGCAGGTGGTAACAGTTCCGTTTTTGTGGAGGAGGAGCATGCTCATTGGTTTACCTACAATGTTGCTTCTGCCGATGACAACACAGGTTTTGCCCTCAATTTCTACATTGCTCTCCGCAATAAGCTCCATAATGCCTGCAGGGGTACAGGGAACAAAATCATAATCCCCTATCATTATTTTACCCACATTTACGGGGTGGAAAGCATCGACGTCCTTTTCGGGGCGGATAGTGTTTATAACAGCCTTTTCGTCAAGATGCTTGGGGAGAGGAAGCTGTACAAGAATGCCATGGATTTTGTCGTCATTGTTAAGCTTTTCAACCAAAGCCACAAGCTCTTCCTGAGTTGTTGCCTCGGGAAGAGCAAATTTTTCAGAATGCATACCAAGTTCTATGCACATAGCCTCTTTCCTGCCGACATAAACTTTTGAGGCAGGGTCTTCACCTACTATGATTACGGCGAGACCGGGGGTTATTCCGTTTTTCTTCAGGTTTTCTATCTCTGCTTTGAGATTTTCCTTTATTCTTGCTGATACTGTTTTTCCGCTTAAGATTGTTGCCATTTTTATTTTCTCCTTTTGATGGTTTTATCAGGCAATTTGCACCAAACCCCACAAGGTCAAGACGATTTGCCTGCTTTAGTGCTTTTATTATAAGTTGATAATTTTTAGGGTCACGGTATTGCAAAAGTGCACGTTGCATCTGTTTTTCTTTGTAGTCTGTGGCGACATATACAGATTTTCCGGTCCTCGGGTCAATCCCGGTATAATACATACAGGTTGAAATACTGCCCGGAGTGGGGTAAAAATCCTGAACCTGTTCTGCAGAAATTCGGTGTTTGTTCAGATACTCTGCCAGCTTAATGGCATCCTTTAAGGTACTGCCGGGGTGTGATGACATTAGGTAGGGCACAGCATACTGTTCAATCCCTAAATCCATATTTATGGTTTCAAATTTATTCAGGAATTTTTCATAGACCCCATATGAGGGCTTGCCCATAAATTTAAGAACATTATCTGAAATATGTTCAGGGGCAACCCTGAGTTGACCGCTGATATGGTGCTTGCAAAGTTCTTTAAAGAAACTGTCATCCTTGTCACATAGCAGGTAATCAAAGCGTATGCCGGAGCGGACAAATACCTTTTTTACACTGGGCAGCTTCCTTAATTTTTGCAGAAGTTCAAGATAATCACTATGCGAAACCTCTAAGTTTTTGCAGGGAGAGGGGAACAGACATTGTTTGTTCTTGCATACACCGTGCTTTAGTTGATTTTCGCAGGATGGTGCCCGGAAGTTGGCTGTTGGACCGCCTACGTCATGAATATATCCTTTGAAATTAGGTTTTTTGATTAATCTTTCCGCTTCACGCAGGATTGATTGCTGACTGCGTGCGGTTACTGTTCTGCCCTGATGAAAGGCTAACGCACAGAAGTTGCAACTGCCAAAACAACCACGGCAGGATGTTATGCTGAATTCAACCTCGGAGATGGCGGGGACACCGCCCAAAGCCTCGTATGTCGGATGATATGTTCCCTCGTAGGGGAGTTCATACACAGCGTCAAGTTCTTCTGTTGTAAGGGGCGGTGATGGAGGCAGTTGAACGATGCATTTCTTATCGTTATCTTTTTGCACCAAGGTTCTGCCCCGCATAGAATCCTGTTCCTCATATTGTATACGTGTTGCATCTGCATATAAACGTTTGTTTCGCGAAACCTCGTCAAAGGACGGAATATGAACAAAGTCATCGGGAAAGTCACAGTCTGTATCTTCAACGTATGCGGTTCCTGCAACGTGTTTTATCTGGTTCACAGGGACGCCACAGTTTAAAAGCTCAGCAATCTCTACAATCTGATGTTCCCCCATGCCATAAATTAGTATGTCCGCACCGCTGTCTATCAATATGCTTCTGCGAACTTTGTCGGACCAGTAGTCATAGTGTGCAAAACGCCTCAGGCTTGCCTCGATGCCACCGATTATAATGGGTATTTTTTTGCCGAAAGCCTCGCGGAGTCTGTTGCAATACACAACGGTTGCCCTGTCAGGGCGTTTGCCAATTTCACCACCTGGTGAATAGAGGTCTCTGGAACGGACTTTTTTGGACACAGTATAATGATTGACCATAGGGTCAATATTGCCGGAGGAAACAAGAAACCCAAGTCGTGGTGTACCAAGAGACTTAAATGCTTCGCAGTTGTGCCAGTCGGGTTGAGAAATTATACCAACTGTATAGCCGGCGTTCTCAAGGACTCTTGAGATTATTGCGTGACCAAAACTGGAGTGGTCAACGTATGCGTCACCAATTATATAAATGAAATCAAGCTGGTGAATTCCACGTTTTTTCATATCGGTTTTTGAAACGGGAAGAAACATGCTTAAATCCTCGCTTTAAATATAGATTTCAACAAGAATATTTTACCACAAAAAATATTTTTTTTCAACCGAAATTTGATATAAATTTTACTTGACGGAAATAAGACGGGGTTGTATAATAAACCATATAATTGCATTAAGCAAAGAAACTTGAGGAGCGTGTACAAATGAGAGCAGTTGTTTCAGTTATGGGTATTGACCAGACAGGCATTATAGCAAAGGTTAGTGATTGCCTTTATCGTTATGGTGTTAATATATTGGACATAAACCAGACCATTATGCAGAATATATTCACAATGGTCATGTTGGTTGAATTTCGAGAGGATTCAGGTGCGTCAAATGATGTTATGGCAGAACTTGAACGTATAGGCAAGGAGATAGGTGTTGAAATCAGAATGCAACACGAGGATATCTTCAATTCAATGCACAGAATATAGGATTTAACTTCGGAGGACATATGATAAACACAAGGGAAATCATGGAAACAATCAAGATGATTGACGACCAGCATCTTGATATAAGAACAATAACAATGGGCATTTCTCTTCTTGACTGTATTGACAGCAGTGCGGAAAGGGCCTGTGAAAAAATTTATGAGAAAATAACCTGTCTTGCAAAGGATTTGGTAAAGACAGGGGAAGATATAAGCAGTAAGTACGGCATACCAATTATAAACAAACGAATTTCTGTTACACCAATTGCAATGATTGCAGGGGCAAGTGATGCGGACAATTATGTTATGTTTGCCGAGACGCTTGACCGTGCGGCAAAGGCAACCGGTGTAAATTTTATAGGCGGCTTTTCTGCACTTGTTCACAAGGGCTTTACCAAAGGTGACAGAATTCTAATAGAATCTATCCCTGAGGCTTTGGCTCGCACGGAGAGAGTTTGTTCATCTGTAGGTATTGCAACAACAAAAGCAGGCATCAATATGGATGCGGTAAAGATTATGGGTAAGACAATAAAGAAAACAGCAGAGCTTACAGCAGACAGCGATTCTTTTGGATGTGCAAAGCTTGTAGTGTTTGCCAATGCGGTTGAGGACAATCCCTTTATGGCAGGGGCGTTTCACGGTGTTGGTGAGGGCGATTGTGTGATTAATGTGGGTGTCAGCGGTCCAGGTGTGGTAAAAGCTGCACTTGAAAAGGTAAAGGGACAGGATTTTGGTACAGTTGCAGATGTGATAAAAAAGACAGCGTTCAAGATTACCAGAATGGGTCAGCTTGTAGCACAAGAGGCATCAAAACGGCTGAATGTGCCATTTGGAATTGTGGATTTGTCTTTGGCACCAACCCCCGAGGTTGGTGACAGCGTTGCTTATATTCTTGAGGAAATGGGTCTTGAAAAATGCGGAACTCACGGAACAACAGCGGCACTTGCATTGCTTAACGATGCGGTTAAAAAGGGCGGAGTTATGGCGTCCAGTTATGTTGGCGGACTGAGCGGTGCATTTATTCCGGTAAGTGAAGATGCCGGTATGATTGCGGCAGCGGAGTGCGGAGCATTGTCTCTGGATAAATTGGAGGCTATGACTTGCGTATGTTCGGTTGGACTTGATATGATTGCGATACCCGGTGATACGCCGGCAGAAACTATCTCTGCAATTATTGCAGATGAGGCGGCAATCGGTGTTATAAACCAAAAAACTACTGCTGTCAGAATTATCCCTGTTGTTGGTAAAGATGTGGGAGAAAGTGTTGAATTTGGCGGACTTTTGGGTTATGCACCAATCATGCCGGTGCATAAGTATTCAAGCTGTGATTTTGTAAATCGTGGCGGAAGAATTCCTGCGCCTATACACAGCCTTAAAAATTAATAAATTTGGATATCTTCAAAATGACGGGCAAAGCCCGTCATTTTGAAATTTTGAAAAAGTTGCAACCTTTTTTGACTTTGAAGGGTATTGTATATGAGAGGAGGAGCCGGGATTGTCTGAGAATTTACCCCAAAAAAACGATAATAGCGATGCAAAGCGTCAAATTGTTGAAAAGTATTTTGACATGATTTACCGACTTGCGTTGTCGCAAACCAAGAATCGTGAGCATGCTGATGATGTTGTTCAGGAGGTTTTTTTGCGTTATATCAGAACAGACAAAGCATTTGAAAGCGAAGAACATATAAAGGCCTGGCTTTTGCGTGTAACAATCAACTGCAGTCACAACGTATTTTCAAATTCGTGGATGCAGAAAACAGTTCCTATTTCTGAGGACATTGTATTTGATACAGAAGAAAAAAGCGATGTTTATTATGCTGTTATGGAACTTCCGCAGAAATATAGGGCTGTGATACATCTTTTTTATTATGAAGACATGTCGGTAGATGAGATATCAAAGACTTTGGGTATCAATAGTTCTACCATTAAATCCCAGCTTAGTCGTGGCAGAAATCTTTTGAGAAAAAAACTGGAAGGAGGATATGATTTTGTTTAGAAAATACTACAAACAGGCAAATGATGACATAAAACCAGACAGAGAATTGATTGACAAAATTTTTGAAAAAGCGGAAAGCTTGCCTGAAATGAAACCCAGAGCGAAGATATACAAAATCGGTACTGCTGTTGCGGCTGTATTTGTAGTGGCTGTTTCTGCGTTTCTTTATCCCCGGATTGAAAAAACAAATCAGCAACCTGTTGTTGCAGAGATTAAAAGCAATGTGAAATCGGAAAATGATTCAACTGAAATCAGGTCGTTGCAACCTCAGACACAACCTCAAGAAGATAGTATAGAAAAAGTTGTGACTACAACAGAAAATGCTGTATCTGAAAACTCAAGAATAGCTCCTGCTCCCGCAGGTGAAACTCAACAGGGCATTGAAACGTTTGATATAGCAAAAGGGGAAAGCGTTGAGAACGGTATTCATAAACAAAACATTGATAACATTGCGGAAGCAGAGGAAGCCGAGAAGAACACTTTGGCCGAGTTGCTTTATGCAAAATTTGGACTCATTGATGAGGCAACGGGCAACCAACACATTTTTGAAATTACAGGTAAATTTAATATAAATATTGATAATGAAGAAAGAACTTTTTATGTGGGCAGATGGCGTTGGCTTGTGAATGGTGACCACAGCTCCTTGCTTTGTGAATTTGTGGTAGATGAAAGTGTTACACAGATGTATGAATGTCAGTATGAAGACGGAAACATCATATGGGATGAAACTGCAAATCTGCTCCAATAATAAAAAATACACTCCGTAGATTTTACGGAGTCTTTTTTTGTCAAAAAGTAGCATAATTTATTGACTTGAGCGATATTTGGTTGTATAATAACCTACGGAAATTCAGCTTGAAAGGATTACATATATGAAAAAAATAAAGTCTTTGGGAATATTGCTTATAACAGCCATGATTTGGGGCTTTGCATTTGTAGCACAGAGAATTGGAGCGGATTTTGTACAGCCATTTGCTTTCAATGGGATAAGGTTTATGCTGGGAGCTGTTTCACTGATTCCTGTCATATTTATTTTTGAGAAAAAGGAAAAACGGAATGAAATCCACAATTTGAAAATGAGGAAAACATTGCTTGCCGGGTGTGTTGCAGGGGTGGTCTTGTTTATAGCCTCCTGGCTTCAGCAATGCGGCATTGTAATTACGCAAAGTGCTGGCAAGGCAGGGTTTATCACAGGCCTTTATACTGTTTTGGTGCCTGTGTTTGGTATATTTCTCAAAAAGAAAACTAACATAAACGTATGGATGGGCGCTCTCTTTGCCGTTATTGGGCTTTTTCTTCTGTGCATAAATGAAAAGTGGCAAATCAGTTACGGTGATGCAGTGTTGCTTTGTGGCTCGGTATTCTGGGCGTTTCATATTTTGATTATTGACAAATTTGTAAATGAAATTTATTCCTTAAGATTTGCATGTACTCAGTTTATTGTATGTGCTGTTATAGGTCTTGTTTGTGCGGGTGTTTTTGAGGCAACAACTCTTGCTGGAGTAAAAGCGGCGGCTATCCCAATTCTTTATGGTGGAGTAATGTCAGTGGGTGTTGCATATACCTGCCAGATTATAGGGCAGAAGAATGCAGACCCAACTCATGCATCAATTATCCTTTCGACAGAGTCGATGTTCAGTGCAATCGGAGGAGCGATAATTTTGCATGAGGTTATGACCGGACGCGGATATGTTGGGTGTGTTTGCATCTTTGTGGGAATAATTGTATCACAGATAGTTCCTAAAAAACAAAAACCGCAAAAAAAAGGCGTTTCGCCAAAAGACATTCATGCCAATGATTGTCGGTGAAATACGCAGATATCTGCGTGACAATACTTCCATAAGAGTCAGCCGGTCTTTGCGAGATATAGCGTACAAGGCACTGTCTGCCAAAGAAAGGCTTGTGAATAAAAATGCAAAGGAGCCCACAGTTGATGAAATAGCGGCAGAGTTGGGCCTTTCCAGAGAGGAAATTTCTACGGCTCTGGATGCAATAATGGATCCGGTATCGTTATATGAACCTATATATCACGATGGTGGAGATGCAATTTTTGTTATGGATCAGGTTAAGGACGAAAAAAACCTTGATGATTCGTGGCTGGAAGAAATCGCTATTAAAGAGGCAATGAAACATCTCAATCACAGGGAACAAAATATTCTTAAACTACGGTTTTTTATGGGAAGAACACAAATGGAGATTGCAAATGAAATTGGTATTTCCCAGGCACAGGTGTCACGACTTGAAAAAAATGCTCTGGGGCATATGAAAAAATATTTATAGAATTAAAAAACGGGGCGGAGTATTCATGCTCGCCCTGTCTGTTGTACATAAAGCAGGTGATGAATTGATAAAGAAGTTTTTTTTAAAAAACGAGGTAATGTGTATCGCAATCCTTGCGGCAGTGGTTACAGCATTTTTTGTGCCGCCGGATAAAGGATATTTGGGGTATTTTGATTTTAAAACCCTCACATGTTTGTTCTGTACCCTTGCGGTGGTGTGTGCACTGAAAAATATATACTTTTTCAGGATTGTGGCAAGTGAAATAGTGCGTATTTTCAAAACTACCAGAACAGCAGTGATAGCGCTTGTATACATAACATTTATCGGGTCAATGCTTATTGCAAACGATATGGCGCTCATAACGTTTTTGCCCTTGGGATATTATGTATTGTCTTCCACAGATAACGAAAATCATATGGGTTTTACTTTTATAATGCAGAACATAGCGGCAAATCTGGGCGGTATGTTGACGCCGTTTGGCAATCCACAGAACCTTTATCTTTACAGCTATTTTAACATTCCTACGGGTGAGTTTGTGCGGATAATGTTGCTGCCTTTTGTTGTATCTGTGGTGCTGATAACCTTATGTTGTCTTAGAGTGGAGAATAAGGAACTTAAAATAGACAGAGCTTATACTCAAAAACTGGATTGGAAGAGGGTATCAGTTTATCTTATATTATTTGCGTTTTCAATTATGATTGTTTTCAGGACAATTCATTATCTGTGGGGATTGGTGATAATTCCGGCATCTCTGTTTTTTCTTGATAAATCTGCACTAAAGAGGGTGGATTATCCACTGCTTGTAACATTTTGTGCGTTTTTTATATTTGCAGGCAATATGTCACGAATCCCTGCGATAAAAGTTTTTCTGGAATGGTTGATAGAAAAAAACACGCTGATTTTAGGCGTGCTTTCATGTCAGGTAATAAGCAATGTACCCAGTGCGATTTTGTTGTCAAAGTTTACGCAAAATTATCAACAACTGCTGGTAGCAGTAAATATCGGCGGTGCGGGTACGTTAATATCATCACTGGCAAGTCTTATAACATTCAGAGAATATGTAAAGCGTGAACCGGAAAACGCAAAGGACTACATAAAACAGTTTTCACTTTATAATTTTGGAATTTTGATTATATTGACTATTTTGATGTCTGTGGTATTTACTTTGGGTCAAATGGGTTGATGATGTGTTTTTTCCAAATGCCGGAAAAGTAGATGGTAAGAGCTACTATAGACTCCATAATCCATGAGATAACCCATGCTATAAAGACACCATTCATTCCAGAGATATTTGCAAAAATAAAGGTAAGGACTGTTCGGCTTACCGAACCAAGAGCGGTAAGAGCAACCAAAAATTTTGATGAGCCGGTACCACGGTAGAATGAATGAAACAAATTGTTTATCACGTTGAAAATAATAAATGGCAAAAAGAATTTTGCAAAAATCAGAGACGTATCAAGCGCTTCGCCAGAGTAACCCTTGGGGAAAAACATACTGCAGACTGGTTTTGCAAGGAAAACACAGATGAGAAGCGGGAGCGAAAGAAAGAGTACCCCTTGCAAAAATCCAACGGCAACACCTTTCTTAAGATTATTCATTTTTCCGGCACCTATACTTTGAGCGGTATAGGTGCTTACTGTTTTAGAGGCGTTTTGATATACACATGCATTTATTTCATAGATGCGCAAAATCACGGTATAACTTGCACTTGCAGCACTGCCGATTCCGTTGATGATTGGTGAAATCAGAAGACTTGCTGTGTACATTATAGATTGCTGCACAGTGCAAGGAAAGGCAAAAAGTGAAATTTTTTTGATGGCTCCGGTATTCCACCGGAGCTTTGTTTTTGAAATATTCAGTTCATTAAAACATTTTTTAAATTTGCAGAGGTACAGAATATCAACTATAAATGCTGAAAAAACTGTGGCAAGAGCAATTCCGGCAACCCCAAGGTGTAATACTTTTATTGCAAAGATATTGCCCAAAATGTTCAACAAAGCTGAAACTATGGAGATAATAAAAGGATATGTGCTTATTCCCAGGGAATACAAACTTTGGACAAAATGATTGTTGAGCAAAATAATAAAGAATCCGGTCATGTAAATATATAGGTATGTTTTTGCGACGTGGTGTATTGATGGGTCAACTTTTAGTAAGTGCAGAATGTTGTCGCCCCAAATAAGCACAACCAAACAAAATAAAAGAGAAATACTGATTAGTATAGCGGTGCTATAAAAAAGACCTGATTTAATATCCTGATAGTCCTCTGCACCAAAGAGCATAGCAATATATATGGATGAACCTACGCTGAAACCCCAGAAAAGAGAGGAACAAAAGGATATAAACGGACTGGTAGCGCCTGTTGCAGCAAGACCGATATCACCAAGATATTTCCCTGCAATTATATTGTCAATAAGATTGTAACCCTGAGACAAAAACGCAGAGAATACCAGCGGCAGAGCAAAAATTATGAAGTTTTTATAGATATTGCCTTGGGTGAGATTTTTCATTACGGCCTCCTTGACAAAGTTTTTAAAATGTGTACAATAAAATTATATCAATTTATCAAAAAAAATCAATAGTGTTGAAAAAATAGAAAATTTCTCAATATTTATCAAAAGAGGGCGTGGATATGTATCAAAAGGAGAGAATTGAAGAGATTATTAAGATATTAAAGCAAAATGGATATGTAACTGTAAAATATTTGACAGAGGCATTGCATTACAGCAATGCAACGATAAATAGAGATTTAACGGTTATGGAAAAGCAGAAAATGGTAAGACGCAGCTACGGAGGAGTTGAATTTATTGAACAAAAGGGTGTTTCTTTGCCTTTCAGGTATCATAAAATGAAGTCCGCAAAAAACAAAATTGCACAGAAAGCGGCAGAGTTTGTACAAGATGGAGATGTTATATTTATTGATGCATCTACCACGGCTGAGTATATGGGACGCTATTTGGTTGAAAAGAAGGATTTGACTGTAATCACCAACAATATGGCTTTGGTAATGTTTTTGAGCGAGTATGATGTAAAAGCAATTTGTCTGGGTGGAGTTGTGGCAGAAAAACCATATATGCTAAATGGAGATATTTCAATAGAAAACGTGCGTAAATATCATGCTGACAAAATGTTCTTTTCTACTGGCTCATTTGCAAAAGATGGTAAAGTTGCAGGTGACAATGATACATATTTTTTATTGCATAGACTTATGGCGGAAAATTCCGATAAGGTTTATTATCTTGCTGACCATGACAAGATAAATCATCCATATACACATATACACATGGAATTTTCAGAAATTGACGGTATTGTTACTGATTATAAGTTTGGAGAGGATATAAAGGAAAAATTTTCAAATGTGATTTTTTGGGAGGTTTAGCCAAGTAAAAAAGCTTACCGGAAGAATCCGACAAGCTTTAAAGATGCTGGTGCGGCTGAAGGGACTTGAACCCCCACGTCATTGACACTAGATCCTAATGGTTATATAGCATATGTGAAAGAATTATATTTCTTTTGCATATGCTATTTTTTATCCAATATCCAAAAAAATAATATGCAAATGCAATATTCTCATTTAAAATCACATGTTCAGCTCTTTTGTCTTAATGCAATCTTAATACAGAAGTTCAACCGTTAATGCCATCTTAAAAAATATTATGATAAAATGATAATAGAAAAACGATACACTTGAATGGTGGTTTTGTTATGAATACAGGTATAAAAAAACATCTTTCCTCCTCTCAAATAATAATATTCGGATTTGCAGGTGCAATCATATTAGGAACAATTCTTTTAATGCTCCCGATTTCATCGACAAGCGGAATTATGACATCATTTTCTGATGCGTTGTTCACATCAACCTCAGCTGTATGCGTAACTGGTCTTGTGGTACATGACACAGCAACGCATTGGTCGATGTTTGGACAATTTGTTATTCTTTTGATGATACAGATTGGCGGTCTTGGAATTGTAACACTGTCTGTGGCAATGGCGATGCTTGCCGGAAGAAAAATCGGACTTATGCAAAGAAGTACCTTGCAGGATGCAATATCAGCACCAAAGGTCGGCGGAATTGT
>JAZSFF010000003.1:0-18492 GCA_045532055.1 Clostridia bacterium | reverse complement strand
ACAACCTTTCAAAAATTATTAATTATTTTCTTCTTTTGTTTGCTCAATAGTATCAAGCATATATTTTTTAATGGTATAATACGCGGAGAAGTTTATAATTAGTCCGGACAAACTCTGCATAACAAATATAGCCAAAGCAATGTATATTGCCCAGAATCCCAGTTTCCCTGCAAAATAGCCAAAATTAATTCCAAGGTATGGGAACACCAGATGTATACACATCACCGCAATCAATATAAAAAAGTTTTTTGGCAACATCATGAAGGTAAATAAAAACGAATTTTTATAGATATCTTTGAGCTTCATCTCAAATGTAACTATCATCTGATAGATATAGAAGTGCATGATTGTATATAACAGGAATATGCTCACAACAATATACTTCATCGCTCCCAAAATACCCGTTTGTGACGAATAGAATAAAAAGGCACAAACAAGCACTGTGAACATAATTACATCAATGCTCCATACACATATACTCTGCTTAAAGTTTTTCCATGTGTGCTCCCAGAAATCGCTCCATACCCACGCATGTTCTTCGCGGGAATAGTTCCTCAAAATATATGTATAACCTGCTGTGACTGGACCCATGCCCCAAAGTGCGGTAACAACCGAGCTTATAATCAGGCGTATAGCCACATCAAACAATGCAGAATAGGCTACCAATTCACTGCCTGTTCCAAGAATGCTTTCTAATAAAGGCATCATGGTATTTATTATGGTGGATGATATAAATCCCGAAAGAATCATTATTATCACAAATGTGGGTATACACGCTACAAGGTAAAGCAAACTCACCTCACATAGTTTCCAAAACTTTCTGAAATAAATCTCAAAAAATATTTTAATCTTGGATTCATCCCCTGTTCTTTTTTCCACACCTTTGCCTTCCTTGGTATATCTGTTTCCAAACAACGCCACCGTTTTTCACCCCTTAAAAAAAATAATTTATCTAATCAACAAAGACCTTGTCTCTGATACCCTCAAGAATCTTTTCCCCTATTCCATCTACGTTGAGAATATCCTCAACTGTTCTAAATCCGCCCATTTCTTCACGCAGTCTCACAATTTCACCGGCTTTTACCGGACCAATCTCCGGCAAGGCGTCAAGCTGTCGAATGCTTGCTGTATTAAGGTTTATCCGGCTGTCACCCTCGGCAACGTAAGGTGTTTTTATTGTCTCTTCCTCGTCTGCATCGTCCACAAGCACCACATATGCTCCGTCATTATCAGTCTGAGGTAATATAAGCTTTTTAGCCTCTGCTCCATTCATGGGCGACTTTCCCACAGTAAAATTATATAATATGATAACAAGAGAAACTGCAATAACAACGATAGGGATAAACATAAACCTGCTGTAAAAATCATTATTTTTTATCTGTTTTTCCTGTGCGCGGAAGAATTCTTCAATTTTGTTGTCCTCTCTGTTTCCCCTGGTCACTGCTCCCACTCCAAACCTTAGTGAATTTTTATATATAGAGATACCTATAATTCACTATTCTAAGTATACCATAATCCTTTTTTAAATACAATATTTTTTGAAAAAGAAATCAATTTTTGTAACACCCGGTACAGAAAGAAAAAAGCCGCACCAAACATCATCGTTTGATACGACCTTTTATGCTAATTCACATTACGCCTCTGTCTTTACAACTTCTTTACCGTTATAATATCCGCAAGCTTTGCAAACTCTGTGAGGCATCTTGTAGTCACCGCACTGGGGACATACAACCATTCCCGGAATAAGGAGCTTCCAGTTAGCTCTTCTTTTATCTCTTCTAGCTTTAGAAGTTTTTCTCTTTGGAACTGCCATTCTAAATACACCTCTTTCCAATCAAAATAATTTGAACAGAGATTAAATGTCTCTGCATAATCTACTTAAAAAACTTATCCAATGCATCAAACCTGGGGTCAACCGGCCGTGTATCACAACCGCATGTTCCCTTGTTGAGATTTTGTCCGCAGTTTGCACACAAGCCCTTGCAATTCTCACTGCACAAGCGTTTGAGGGGAAGGTTGACAATGACATTATTAAATACAATCTCATCAATATCCACCATGGTTCCCGCAAGAATCACTGCATCAGGATTATTGTCTTCGTTCCTCATATCCTCTTTTTTAAAGAGTTCCTCGAAGGAACATTCAAAGTCTGCATTATATGTTTCGCAACACCGATCACATGAATACTCCACCTTGCAGGAAATCAATCCCTTAAGTTCAATGCTTCCGCCAATGTTGACAAACTCACCTGTCACACACACCGGCGACAAAAAAGTCACGTCCGCCTCCGGTGTCCTGGAAAAATCAAGTTCCGCCTTCAGAGGCAGTTTTCTTCCGTCAGCATTTATAATAGGTAATAAATCAAGCTTCATTTTCACAGCCCTTTGAATTTAAGAAAATGTGGTGGGCACAATAGGGCTCGAACCTATGACCCTCTGCTTGTAAGGCATATGCTCTCCCAGCTGAGCTATGCGCCCACATTCAAACACACCATCAACGCGCCAGATTCAAAAGAAAATATGGTGGGCACAATAGGGCTCGAACCTATGACCCTCTGCTTGTAAGGCAGATGCTCTCCCAGCTGAGCTATGCGCCCATACTTCCTCAAAATCGACGCATCAATCAAAGCGTCAGCAATCATTATACACCAATCACTGACGTTTTGTCAATACATAATTTTGTTTTTAAAAAATTTTTTTCACTTAATTCGCCTTTGACTCAAGAAAAGCATTAATCTTTTCAACAAGGGCATCGGCATCTGTACCGTGAACCATACATGCCTGTTCAATGCTTTCTCCGCTTGCAGACGGACATCCAAGACAATGCATGCCTATCTCAAGGAAGAATGGTGCTGTTTCGGGGTCCAGCCTCAAAACATCAAGAATTATTGTATCCTTTGTAATCTTTGCCATATTTCAGACACCTCGCTTTCATTTGTCAAACACTTCATCGTGTCTGGCCTAGATTAGTATACCCTATTTCAAACATATTTGCAAGGGTTTTGAAAAATTATAGACAATTTTCATTAAATAAATCCAAATTCACCTGTCATAGAGGCTATTGCCTTGGCAATCAATGACCACAATCGCAGGAAAATCCTCAACAACAAGACAACGTATTGCCTCCGTTCCCAAATCTTCATATGCTACAATCTCCACCGATCGGATGCTCTCTGCAATCAGCGCTCCGGCACCGCCTATCGCACCAAAGTAAACCGACCCGTATTTCTTCATTGCATCAACAACCTCACAGCTTCGTTCCCCTTTTCCTATCATTCCCACAAGACCCAGTTCTATAAGTTTTGGTGCATAGGCATCCATACGGCAACTGGTTGTGGGTCCGCAGGACCCTATGACGTGTCCAGGCTTTGCAGGTGTTGGCCCCGCATAATATATAATTTGCTGATTCACATCAAATGGAAGTCCATCCCCATTCTCAAGTGACTGTATCATTCGCTTGTGTGCCGCATCCCTTGCTGTATAAATTCTGCCACTTATAAGAACTTTATCACCGCATCTGAGACTTTTGGCAATATCTTTTTTTAAAGGAGCTTCAATTTTCATTGCCACGTATCTTACCTCCCGAACTATGTTCATCAAGCTTCGTCAAATTATTCCATTCTTCTTTTTTTGTCAAGAGTTTTTAATTTATTTCCATATAGTCTCAAAATATTATTGTAAACCAAAAGGAAAAATTTTACTATTTTTTAAAACCCTATAACCACTGGGCTTTTCGAAAATTTATGCCCATTTTTTGGAAAATCGGGGGTATATAGAGCTAAACCTGTGGATAACGTGGATAACTCTGTTAATAACTTATGCTACGGCATTCTCTATCCACACCCGATATTATGTAAACTATTTCTTGTCCGCTGCACAGTTTACATAATCTTTAAAAATTTTTTAACAAAACCATTTTTTCGACCTGAAATTTAATATGTAATTTCAAAAATTCATGCCTTTTTTTACATATCTTCAAACTTTTCCATCTTCTTTTTAACTCTTTGGAGGGCATTATCAATAGACTTTTGGGGTTTAGAAAGAATTGCCGCAATTTCCTGATAGGATTTGCCCTCAAGATAAAACATAAGAACCTTTTTTTCCAGTTCGCTTAAAACTTCTTTTATCTTATCATTTATGAAAGCAGCGTTTTCCTTGCTGATAAAAAGCCGTTCTGGGTCGGCCTCTATTTTGTTCGAAAGTATTTCTTCAAGAACTCCCTCAGATTCCCCATCATTCAATGGATTGCTTAAAGACACATAGGTGTTGAGAGGCATATGTTTTTGTCTGGTTGCAGTCTTTACGGCAGTAAGAATCTGGCGTTTTACACACAGTTCCGCAAAACCTTTGAAAGATACCAATCTGTCCCGGTCAAAATCACGTATAGCCTTAAAGAGTCCTATCATACCCTCCTGGATTATATCCTCTTTATCAGCACCCACCAGAAAATACATTCTCGCTTTTGAACGAACCAAATTTTTGTAACGTGCAAGTATACATTCAGTAGCATTTCTGTCCCCTGCCGCCGAAAGTTCCACCAAATCCTCGTCAATAAGACTCTCATAATTAATATAAAACTGTTCAGACACAACCGCTCACCTCTTATCGCCTTATAAATGCCAAAAACGGGCTGCTCAACAACACGGGCAGCCCAATTTCTGTTTTTAGTTAAGTTATTTTAAAAGTTCAAGTGTTTCTTTTGCAATCATAAGTTCTTCGTTTGTGGGAACAACCAGAACCTTAACCTTTGAATCAGCACTGGATATATCCATCTGTGCACCACGGATTGCCTTTTCGTTCTTTTCAGGGTCAACCTTAATACCAAAAGCTTCCAGATTCTTTGTGATTTCATCACGCATAACAGGTGTATTTTCGCCGATGCCCGCTGTAAAGATGATAGCGTCAACGCCACCCATCTTAACCATATATGCGCCGATAAACTTTCTTACACTTTCAACAAACATATCAAGCGCAAGACTTGCTCTTTCATTACCCTCAGCCTGAGCAGCCTCCAAATCACGGAAGTCAGAGCTTACACCAGAAATTCCCTGAACGCCTGACTGCTTGTTGAGAAGAGCATCAACTTCGCCTATTGTCATATTTTCGCTTTCTGCAATAAATTTAACAATAGCAGGGTCAATATCACCGCAACGTGTACCCATAACAACTCCTGCGAGAGGAGTAAAGCCCATTGATGTGTCAACCGACTTTCCGCCATCTACAGCAGTGATACTTGATCCGTTGCCCATATGACAGGTAATCATCTTGAGTTCTTCAGGTTTCTTGCCAAGCATCTTTGCTGCTTCCTGGGATACATACTTGTGTGATGTACCGTGGAAACCATATCTTCTTACCTTGTGCTTTTCATAGAATTCATAAGGAACAGCATACATATACGCTTCCTTTTTCATTGTCTGATGGAACGCTGTGTCAAATACACCAATCTGCGGAACGCCGGGCATAGCTTCTTCGCAAGCAGCAATACCGATAAGGTTTGCAGGGTTGTGAAGAGGTGCAAGAGGGATACAAGCCTCCAGCGCCTTTTTAACTTCATCATTAATTATAACAGAACCGCTGAAAGTTTCGCCGCCGTGTACAACTCTGTGACCCACAGCCGAAATTTCGCTCATATCAGAGATAACACCATAGTTTGCATCAGTGAGAGCCTCAATAACCATCTTGATTGCATCAGAATGGTCTTTCATGTCCCTTTCAATAACGTTCTTTTCGCCACCGTCAGGAGTATGATTGAGTTTTGAACCCTCAATACCGATTCTCTCACAAAGGCCCTTTGCCATAACCTTTTCTGTCTCCATATCAATAAGCTGATACTTGAGTGATGAGCTTCCTGCATTTATAACCAAAATTTTCATAACTAAAACTTCCTTTCCTTAAAATATCTTATTTCTGTGCCTGAACACAAGTGATAGCAACAACGCCAACTATATCATCAGCACTGCAGCCTCTTGACAAGTCATTTATAGGCATTGCAATACCCTGAGTTACAGGACCATAAGCCTCTGCCTTTGCAAGTCTTTGAACAAGTTTGTAGCCTATGTTGCCTGCATCAAGGTCAGGGAACACAAGAACGTTTGCATGACCTGCAACCTTGCTTTCTGGAGCCTTTGACTCGCCAATCGAGGGAACGATTGCCGCATCAAGCTGCATTTCACCGTCAACCTTGATTTCAGGATGTTCTTCCTTGCAGATTCTTGTTGCCTCAACAACCTTTGTTACATCATCATGCTTTGCACTGCCCATGGTTGAGTGCGAAAGCATAGCAACAATTGCCTCTTCCTGAACAAGAAGTTCAAAAGATTCAGCAGAACAAGCAGCGATTGCAGCAAGTTCTTCAGAATCAGGGTTCTGAACAAGACCACTGTCCGCAAAGATAAATGTTCCGTTTGCACCATATTCACAGTCCGGAACAACCATAAGGAAGAAAGCAGAAACCAGCTTTGTTCCCGGTTTTGTCTTGATAATCTGGAGGCTGGGTCTCAAGGTATTTGCTGTCGAGTGGCACGCACCAGAAACAACACCGTCAGCATCCCCTGCTTTTACCATAAGGCATGCATAGTACATATAGTCACCAAGAGCGATTTCCTTGGCTTCTTCATATGTAAGACCCTTTGACTTTCTCAGTTCAACAAAGAGGTTAAGATACTCCTCTGTCTTTTCATAAGCAAATGGGTCGATAATGGTTGCACCTGTTATGTCATAACCCTTGCCGTATTTTTCAACTTCTTCAGGGGTTCCGATGATAATAACATCAGCAAAGTCCTCTTTAAGAATTTTTTCTGCCGCCTCATAGATTCTGGCATCCATGGATTCAGGGAGGATGATTGACTTCTTATCTTGTTTTGCCCTCGCCTTTATAGTATCCAAAAATTTACTCATATTCCGCCTCCGCAATATAAAAATTTACTTTGTTTTAAAAAACCTTTTCTATTATATAACAAATTTCCCATATGTGCAAGGAAAAAACCAAAATTTTTATTTTTTTCACAAAAATACTTTTTTTAATCAAGAATATAGGTTATAATAAGTATCAGTAACAAATTTGCAAGGAGAATTTATATGAAAGTAGCCGCTATTATCTGTGAATACAATCCCTTTCACAAGGGTCATAAACACCAGATAGACCGCACAAAAGAACTGTGCGGTGCAGATGCCGTTGTGGGAATTATGAGTGGCAACTTTGTTCAGCGTGGTGACGTTGCAACCTTTCCAAAAGAACTCCGCGCAAAGGCTGCCATTGCCGCAGGAGTAGACCTTGTTATCGAACTCCCCACTGTTTTTGCAATGCAGTCCGCCGAGTTCTTTTCAAAAAATGCTGTAGCAATCGCTGACTCTCTGGGGCTTGTTGATGTTTTATCCTTTGGTGCAGAATGTAATAATGTTGATTTAATTTCAAAAACCGCAAAATTCCTTTGCAATGAACCTGCTGAATTTTCAGAATATATCAAATCCTGTTTATCCAAAGGGATATCATACCCCTCTGCCCGTGCAGATGCTGTGGAGAAATTTATGGGTGAAGATTTTTCAAATATTCTTTCGTCCCCCAACAACATTTTGGCAATCGAGTATTGCAAGGCACTGTATAACCTCAAAAGTTCCATAACTCCCTTTGCGGTAAAACGCATAGGCTGCGATCACGACTCCGCCGCTGTATACGATGGTTTCGCCTCAGCAACACATATACGTTCTCTGCTTATGGCAGGTCAGAAAAATGCAGCCCTGTCATATATTCCAACCGAATGTACCAGTATTTTTAAAAGTGCACCAATCCACAGTACAGATAAAATGGAAAAAGCAATTCTTGCAGAGATTATAAAAATGCCCGTTGAAAGGCTGGCTGACATTTCGGATGTTTCCGAGGGTATGGAAAATCGCATAAAGGACGCCTCCTTATTGGCAAACAATCTTGAAGAACTTTTTGATGCCATAAAAACCAAACGCTACACCCACAGCCGCATACGACGGATAATTCTCTCCGCATATCTGGGGATAACAAACAAAGACCGCGATCTTTCGCCATCGTATATAAAAATCCTTGACCACAACCAAACCGGTCAGGAGCTTATCCGACGGATGAAGAAAACCGCATCTTTGCCTATTGTACGAAATACATCCCAAGTCAATAAGCTGAACAATCCCGACATCAAAACTCTGTGGGAACGTGAACGGATTTTTGATAAAGTTTATGAAATGTTTGCAAAATTATGATTATATGAAAAGAGCAGTTTCTGACGAAACTGCTCTTTTTTTATTTCTTTATCTTCTCCCAATATTCCTTTGCCGCCTGTTCGGTTTTGTTTTCACCGTACTGATAATATTTCTTATCCTTAATCCTGTCAGGCAGATACTGTTGTTTTACATAATGGTTGGGGAAGTCATGAGGGTAAAGGTAATTCTGACCTTTTTTCACATCGCCCTCGCCGTCATAATGTTTATTCTGGAGCTGTCTGGGAATTTCTCCTGTGTCCATACTCTCAATGTCCCGAAGTGCCGCATCAAGAGCCAGGTGTCCTGAATTGGACTTGGGTGCTGTCGCCAAAAGAACCGCCGCATCGCCAAGGGGTATTCTTCCCTCAGGAAGTCCCAGCATCAAGGCACTGTCAACACAAGCCTTGACAATAGGAATAGCCATTGGATAGGCAAGCCCAATATCCTCTGCCGCAATAACCATAAGTCTGCGACAAGCGGTCTGCAAATCCTCCGCCGCAATCAAGCGTGCAAGATAATGCACCGCCGCATCGGGGTCAGAGCCACGTATGGACTTTTGGAGTGCACTCATCACATCATACTGACTGTCCCCTGACCTGTCATAGCGAAAGGCTTTCTTTTGGGTACATTGCTCCGCCGCATCCATTGTTATATTAATTTCCCCATCTTTGTCAGGGTGAGAATAAATAACAGCAAGTTCAAGTGAGTTAAGGGCTTTGCGGACATCGCCGTTTGCCATCTCTGCAATATGCAAAAGAGCATCTTCCTCTGCAGAAATTTCACCAAACTCCTTTGACAGTTCATCAAGTGCACGATGGAGTGCCTTTACAATATCCTTTGCAGATATGGGTTTGAACTCAAAAACCACTGACCGGCTGAGCACCGCATTGTATACATAAAAATACGGGTTTTCAGTGGTGCTTGCAATAAGAGTAATACTTCCGTTTTCGATATACTCAAGCAAAGACTGCTGTTGTTTTTTATTAAAATTCTGAATCTCGTCAAGGTAAAGCAGAATGCCGTTTTGTCCCGACAACGTATCAGTCTGGGCACAAACCTCACGAACATCGCTAACCGACGCTGTGGTAGCATTAAGCTTGAACAATGTTTTGTTACACGCCTTTGCAAGGATGTTTGCAACCGTAGTTTTGCCCACGCCCGACGGACCATAAAAAATCATATTGGGAAGATTTCCCGACTTTGCAATTTCTGACAAAACCTTGCCGTCACCGATTATATGGCTTTGTCCCACAATTTCTGAAAGAGTTTGCGGTCTGAGCCTGTCCGCCAATGGTTTATTCATAAAGCGGATACTTTTTGCAAAGTGCGTCAACACGCTTTCTTGCTTCTTCCTTGTTTGATTCAAAGTCACAGATTACCATATTGATAATTCTTGCAACCTCACGCATATCCTCTTCCTTGAAACCGCGTGTTGTAACAGCAGGTGCACCAAGACGCACACCGCTGGTAACAAATGGACTCTGTGGGTCATTGGGAATTGTATTCTTGTTTGCAGTGATTCCAACCTCGTCAAGGTTATGTTCAACCTCTTTGCCCGTCAAACCTTTCTTTGAAAGGTCCACAAGCATAAGGTGGTTATCTGTTCCGCCTGATACAATGCTTACTCCAAGTTTCATAAGCTCATCGCACATTGCAGCAGCGTTTTTCTTCACCTGCATCTGATATTCTTTGAATTCAGGTGACAAAGCCTCTTTGAAGCATACTGCTTTTGCAGCAATCACGTGCATCAAAGGTCCCCCCTGATTTCCTGGGAATACTGCTTTGTTAATCATCTGTGCATATTTTTCTTTGCAGAGAATAAGGCCGCCGCGAGGTCCTCTCAATGTCTTGTGTGTTGTGGTAGTAACAAAATCCGCATAAGGGACTGGACTTGGATGAAGACCAGCCGCAACAAGACCTGCAATATGAGCCATATCAACCATGAGGTAAGCCCCAACCTCGTCCGCAATTTCACGGAACTTTGCAAAATCAATTTCACGTGCATATGCACTTGCACCTGCTAAGATAAGTTTGGGTTTATGTTTGAGAGCAAGTTCACGAACTTCATCATAATTTATTCTGTGAGTTTCTGAATCAACACCATATGGTACTACGTTGAAATACTTGCCTGAAATATTAACCGGTGAACCATGGCTAAGGTGTCCGCCGTGAGCCAAATTCATTCCAAGATAGGTGTCTCCCGGCTCCATTGCTGCAAAAAATACAGCAAGGTTTGCCTGTGCACCTGAATGAGGCTGAACATTGGCAAATTCAGCACCAAAAAGTTCTTTTGCACGTTCTCTTGCCAAATCCTCAACTATGTCAACATATTCACATCCGCCATAATATCTCTTGCCGGGATATCCTTCGGCATATTTATTTGTAAGTGGTGTACCCATTGCCTCCATAACTGCAGGGCTTACAAAGTTTTCTGATGCAATAAGTTCAATCTTGCTTCTTTGTCTGCCTATTTCCTGGCCTATTGCAGCAGCAACTTCAGGGTCAACTTTTTTTATGTTTTCAAGCTCAAACATATCTTTTCCTCCTTAAAAATGTTTACAAAAAACATAATCTGTTGTATAATAAACCAATCAAAAAAAAGTATACTATAAAATTATAAGTTTTGCAAGGGGGATATCGAAAAATGAGGGAAAATCTTGAAAAAAAGAGAGGCCGTGCTCTTGAAATCATAAAAGTATTTGAAACTGTATATAAAGGTGCCGACTGCACTCTGGATTACACCTCTGCACATCAGCTCCTTATTGCCACACAGCTTGCGGCACAATGCACAGATGCCAGAGTAAACCTTGTAACTCCTGCTCTTTTTGACAGATACAAGACTGTTCAGGATTTCGCAAACGCTGACGAGGAAGAACTTTCTTCATATATACGCTCCACCGGATTTTTCCGCAATAAGACAAAAAACATAATCGGTTGCTGTAAAAAACTGATTTCTGATTTTGGCGGAGAGGTTCCCAACACAATGGACGAACTCCTTACTCTGCCGGGCGTAGGCAGGAAGACCGCAAATCTTGTCCTTGGCGATATCTTTGGCATCCCAGGCATAGTAGTAGATACACACGCCACTCGCCTTGCCAACAGAATGGGTTTTACCACCAACAAGGACCCGTACAAAATTGAGCTTGACTTGCTTAAAATCATACCTTCTGAATGCCAGTCATCATTCTGTCATCAATTGGTCTTTCACGGCAGAGAATACTGCAATGCACGAAGTCCTAAGTGCGATATTTGTCCCATCAATAACCTCTGTCCTCAAAAGATTTAAACTCTTCAAAAAAGCGTATTTTATAGAAAATCGAAGTTTTTAAGAGTTTTGACGCAGATAATCGCTTATAACCCCAAATAATCAGGTATAATTTTTTTGACATCAGCATATTATAGTGATACAATATCAGTCGTCGCTGATTTTGGAATGGACGCGACTAATGTGGGCGCATAGCTCAGCTGGGAGAGCATCTGCCTTACAAGCAGAGGGTCATAGGTTCGAGCCCTATTGTGCCCACCACATTTACGGTCCGGTAGTTCAGTTGGTTAGAATGCCAGCCTGTCACGCTGGAGGTCGTGGGTTCGAGCCCCATCCGGATCGCCATTCTTTTTTTACACGCCTCTGTAGCTCAGTCGGTAGAGCAGAGGACTGAAAATCCTCGTGTCGGTGGTTCGATTCCGCCCGGAGGCACCATTCACACTTTCAGTGGTGCTTGAATATACTATAATATGCGGGAGTGGCTCAGTGGTAGAGCGTCACCTTGCCAAGGTGAACGTCGCGAGTTCGAATCTCGTCTTCCGCTCCAAAGGACAAAGGACGCAATTTCGCGTCTTTTGTCTTACAAAACTTAATACGGCGCCATAGCCAAGTGGTAAGGCAAAGCTCTGCAAAAGCTCTATCCCCCGGTTCAAATCCGGGTGGCGCCTCCAAAATCCTGTTTTTTTGACAGGATTTTTTATTTGCCAAAAAATATTTAGCACTGCTGATTGACAGTTTAAATTGTGAGTGATATAATTTTCTAAAATACAATTAAAGAAGGTATAACAATGACTACATTACTTCTCATAAGACATGGTGAAAGTGAGGCCAATAGGCAAAAGATTTTTGCCGGACACCTCGACGTTCCCCTTCAGAACACAGGCCTCAGACAGGCACAAACCACAGCACAATACATAATAAAGAATTATAAGGTAGACAAAGTTTATGCCAGCGATTTAAAACGTGCATTCGATACAGGAAAATGTGTGGCTGATTTGATAGGAACAGCCCTGGTTCCCAACAAAAATTTGCGTGAAATATATGCAGGCAAATGGGACGGATGCAAATTTGATGACCTTGTCAACGATTTTAAAGAAGACTACAATATATGGCTTACCGACGTAGGCAACAGCCGTTGTACCGATGGTGAAAGTGTAGCGGAGCTAAGCGAGAGAATCATGTCCGCTCTTACAGATATTGCACAGGATAACTCGGATAAAACAGTGGTTGTGGCAACCCATGCCACACCAATAAGAGCTGTTCAGTGTCTCCTCTCCGGATTATCCCTTGATTCAATGAAAGATATCCCCTGGGTCTCAAATGCGTCAGTTACTGAGATTTCTTACGATGACGGCAAATGGCATCTGATAAATGCCGGATATGATGACCATCTTTCCGGATTGAAAACCGAACTACCAGCAAATGCATAAACAATTATAATATATAAGTTTTAAAGGAGGTATTTTTATGTCAAAAAATCCGTACGCAGGTACAAAAACAGAGAAAAATCTTTGGGAGGCTTTTGCAGGTGAATCCCAGGCAAGAAACAAGTATACATACTTTGCTTCAGTTGCCAAAAAGAATGGCTATGAGCAGATTGCAGAACTTTTCTTAAAAACTGCCGAAAACGAAAAAGAACATGCAAAACTTTGGTTCAAGGCTCTTGGCGAACTTGGTGACACTGCTGAAAATCTGATTCACGCAGCAGAGGGCGAGAATTATGAATGGACAGATATGTATGAAAGAATGGCAAAAGATGCCGAAGAAGAGGGCTTTGACAAGCTGGCTGCCCAATTCCGTGCAGTTGCAGCCATAGAAAAAGCGCATGAAGAAAGATACCGTGCTCTTCTTCACAACGTAGAAGCAAAAGAAGTATTTGAAAAGAGTGGCATTCAGGTTTGGGAATGTCGCAACTGCGGACATATAGCAGTTGGCACTGCTGCTCCTGAAGTTTGCCCTACATGCTTCCATCCTCAGTCATACTTCGAAATCAAAAAAGATAACTATTAAGAATCAAGAGCCACCCCTGTTGGGTGGCTCTTTTATTGTTTGCTTTAAAAACATTCCTCTTCCTCAAGAATCACATTTTCTGCAAGTTCCAGATGAGAAACCGAAACCTCGTATGCAGTCTTGCTTTCAACCTCAGTTTCGCTTAACCTTTTTTGATATTCCCTGCTTTGAACCCTTCCCTTTATTATTACATTATCCCCAATTTCAAGGCATTCTGCATATTTTGCATTTCTTCCCCATGCAATGCAGGGGATATAGTCGGATTTATTATAAGATCTGTTTACCGCCAGCAGAATATCCGCAATTTCTCTGCCAAATGGCGTGGTTCTGTAAATCGGCTTTTTGCATATGTAGCCGTTGAGATAAATGGAATTAAGGCTTTTTTCCTCACATTCCTCCATCTTTTCAATATCCTTTACAAAAACGGTTAAAATCAGTTTATTCCCCACATTTGTAAAATTGTTATACGACCTGAATTGTCCATGTATGACCACCTTGTCACCCACCTCAATTCCACCCGTGGCCAGAAACTTTTCTGATATGGTGATTCTCACTGTATCGTGGGTCTCACTGAGTCTTGGGGTGTCCAGCATGAATGTATAAAACATCTCCTCATAAACTTCGTGCGAAAACTCCGGCTCGCTTGCCACTGTCCCTGCAATAACCACTTTATTATTCTCTGCATAACTTCCGGTATTCAAAACAATTCACTCCCTAATTTCCTGCTAATGTTTAATGTATCTGCTTAAAGTATATTCGCAAATAAAAAATTTAGAACTTCGCACTACCATTAATATCATTGCCACAATTTAACCTTAACATACAAAAAAGACACCTGTCCTGATTAAGAACAAGTGTCTTGTTTTTAATATATCTCCTGCGAGAGTTTTTGTATGTGTTTTAGTTTAAAACAACACCCTTTTGCAATATAACATTTGCATAGATTGCTGTTTCGCCTGTGGCAATAATTGCATATGCTTTCTTTGCCTGTTCATAAAACTCAAAACGCTCAACCTCCGCAAAAGCCTGTTCGCCTCTGTCATCAACCTCTGTCACCAACTTCTTGTAAACATCCCAGATGGGTGTCTCCACCTTGTCCCCGGGCGTTACCTGCATAAGAGAAACTGGTTTTTCAACATAAGTATCAAGGGGAAACACCTTGAGAATTGCTTCAAGAATTTCCGGCACACCATGGCCATCTGCGCGGATAACTACAGCATCCTTGCCCATTGTTTCTGCAGGAAAGTTTCCGTCTCCTATAACAATAGTATCACTGTGTCCCATTTCGCAAAGCACCTTTAATAATTCGGGTGAAAGAATTGCAGGAATTCCTTTTAACATAAATACCACTCCTTATAAATTGTTTGGATAGTTATGTTATATCACATAATAGATATTTTTTCAAGTATCAAATGTACAATCTAGTGTGCCAAAGGCGCACTCGCAAAAGGTTACTAGTGATACAAATGAGTTATGAGCGCGTTCACAAGCGAATAGCCGACTTGAACGTGACCTTTTGCGAAAAAGGAGCAGCAACGAAGCATATAAAAAATGACCACCTTTGTGTGGTCATTTTGATTGCAGCGTAGTTTGCTGCGACGTGGTCGAGGCGACAGGATTCGAACCTGCGCCAGAGCGTCAAGACGATATGCCGGTGGCATATCGGTAGCGCAGGATTACAAAATGCGAGAGCATTTTGGAATGCAGGAAAACACATTGTGTTTTCACACCACCCGCCGCAATTCACGACAAACAAAAAAGCACCAAGCAAAATGCCAAGTGCCCTTGGTCGAGGCGACAGGATTCGAACCTGCGGCCCCCTGGTCCCAAACCAGGTGCGCTACCAAACTGCGCCACGCCTCGAAATATTTATTTTGTCAACTCGTCCATTATACACACAATCTTCGCTTTTGTCAAGAGTAAAATTTGGCAAGATATTAATCTTGCCAAATTTTTTATTCTTCCCCCTAAATCAAATCCGCCAGATGGGGTCTTAGCTTTTTGAACAAAATGTTTCCTGCACCAACAAGCACAGCTACCACAGCCCAGAAATACAGGGCATGCCAGGGCTTTTCCCAGAAACCGATCCCGTAAACAAAGGTATCGCGATAACCCTGAGTTACATAATAAATCGGGTTCAGTTCAAAGAATATGTGAAAACTTTTGGGAATAGAATTGATATCCCAGAAAAGCGGTGTAATCCAGAAACCAAACTGAACAAGTACCCCAACGATATTGCTTGTGTCACGGACAAATGCCGTCAACGTAGCTGTTATTCTGCCTAAAGCAAGGGTCAGAACATATGCTGCCACCATGTAATAAATAATTTGCAAATCCAAAAGTTCCGGCGGATATCCGCAGGCAAAGTTCACCACAAAGGTAAGTACAACAAAGAACAGATGCACAAAGGCAGCGGACGTAACCCTTACTGCCGGGAGAATTTCCACCTCAAAAACCACTTTTTTAACCAGGTATGAATAGTCTACCAGAACCCCTGTTGCACCGCCCCAGCCCTCTGATATGAAAAACCAGGGTACAATGCCCGAAACCAGCCACAGAACATAGGGCACACCGTTTACAGGCCCGTTCTGAAATGCCACCTGAAATACAAACCAGTAAATCAGGATTGTTATTATAGGTGTAACGAATCCCCATACCATACCTAAAGCAGAACCTGCATACTTTGCCTTAAAATCGTTTTTTGCCAATGAAATCAGCATATATATTCCTCCAAACCTAACGGATTTTCCAATCATCAAGCCCCGACTTTATTGCCGTCATCATACGAGTTTTGAAATGATGATCCGCCTCGTTTCTTTCGTTTATAAAATCCTTCATCTCCTGCCGTTTGGACTTGCCGTCCATGGGGCATGGGTTGTGAACAATGGGCAAGTTTTCACGTTTTGCAAAGCCTTTTATGTCACCCTCGGCGACATAAATCAGCGGTCTTATGACATCCATATCTATTCTTGACAAATATGTAACCGGTGAAAAACAATTAATCCGACCCTCATAAAAAAGCGACAGAAAGAATGTCTCAATCACATCTTCGTTGTGATGTCCCAATGCCACCTTGTTGCAACCGTTTTCCTTGGCCAAATCATTCACTGCACCTCTACGCATCTTAGCACACAGGGAACAGGGGTTTTCCTCTTTTCTTACGTCAAACAGGATTTCTGCTATATCCGTATCCTTGACCACATATTCAACACCAAGCTTTTCGCACAAAGCTTTCACCGGTGAATAGTCAACCCCTTTAAATCCCATATTAAGGGTCACTCCCATAACCTCAAAGGGAGTCTCCGAAAACCTGCGATATGCCGCAAGGGCACACAACAGCGCAAGGCTGTCCTTGCCCCCTGATACACCCACAGCAATTTTGTCGCCGGCGGAAATCATGTTATAATCCTGGATTGCTCTTCGCATTCCACTCAAAATTCTTCGCATAAAAATTAATCCCCAATACTTAATTTTGCCAGGGCACGACTGCGGTGACTGATTGAATTTTTTATCTCAGGAGCAAGCTCCGCCATTGCTTTACCGTATTCCTCAACATAGAAAACAGGGTCATACCCAAAACCGCCCATGCCACGCTTTTCGGTAAGTATTTTTCCCTCACACTCACCACGGAAAGTCACCGGTTCTTTTCCCGGTACAGCTACAGCAATCACGCATACAAACCGTGCTGTTCTCTGCTGCATGTCCACCCCGTCAAGCTGTGAAAGAAGTTTGGCTATGTTTTGTTCATCTGTGGCGTCCTCTCCCGCAAAACGTGCAGTATATATTCCCGGAGCACCACCAAGTGCGTCAACACACAAACCGCTGTCGTCTGATATACAGGGAAGCCCCGTAGCTTGCATAACCGTCACAGCCTTTTTTATTGCATTCGCCTCAAAGGTATCCCCGTCCTCAACAATCTCCAAATTTTCAAAGCCTGCTTCGTCCAGAGTTACAAGAGTTATTTTATCTCCCAAAATCGCCTGCATCTCCTGTGCTTTGTGACGATTTTGGCTCGCAAGAACCATTTTCATAAAAAATTGCTCCATTTCCTGTTTCGTAAATTTGTCTATAATATTTATACCATATTTTTTTCTTGTTGTAAATATTGATAGTTGCAAAAATATTTTTTTTGTGTTATACTGTATCCGTTGTGTTAAATTTTGGCTTTTATATAAGTTAATTTTTTAACAATTTTTCTCAGAAATACTTGTATATTTCAGGGAATTAAGGTAAAATATTATTAATAATAATATAAATTATACATTTTGGAGGTATTCTATTATGTCAGTAAAAGTTGCTATTAATGGTTTCGGTCGTATCGGACGTCTTGCATTCAGACAGATGTTCGGCGCTGAGGGTTATGAATTTGTTGCAATCAACGACCTTACAAAACCTTCTATGCCCGCAGGTCTTCTTAAGTATGACACAGCTCAGGGTGGTTACTGCGGCAGAATCGGCGAAAATCTTCACACAGTTGAAGCTGACGACGAAGCTAACACAATCACAGTAGACGGCAAGACTCTCAAAATCTATGCTGAAAAGGACGCAAAGGATCTCCCTTGGGGCGAAATCGGCGTAGACGTTGTTCTTGAATGTACAGGTTTCTACTGCTCAAAAGAAAAATCACAGGCTCACATTGATGCCGGTGCAAAGAAGGTTGTTATTTCTGCTCCCGCAGGCAACGATCTTCCTACAATCGTTTACAGCGTAAACGAAAACACTCTTACAAAGGAAGACAAGATCATCTCTGCTGCTTCCTGTACAACAAACTGCCTTGCTCCTATGGCTAAGGCTCTCAACGATTACGCTCCTATCGAAGTCGGATCGTAGCCATGTCGTTCTGTGAGCCAAGGAGTTGGCTGTGGGTGTTGTCTTCCTAAGACCGCTTGGCCTCCGACTTCACAGCAGATGACAAAATCATCTCTGCAGCTTCTTGTACAACAAACTGCCTTGCTCCTATGGCTAAGGCTCTCAACGATTACGCTCCTATCG
>JAZSFF010000005.1:0-22529 GCA_045532055.1 Clostridia bacterium | reverse complement strand
CACCCATATGAGTAAGCATATCGCATATAATATCACTGTGTTTCGTGTATAAGACAAAGTAATTTTTCCGTTTAACAGACCTTAGTTTCAAATCCATTTCATCAAGGAGAACCTTGAACCCATCGTGAATTTTCTTGCTGTGGGTAACAAACTCCATATTATAATTTTTGTGTGGGTCAATAACCGTTCCCCCACCCAAAAATGCTCCTCTCAGAAAAGCATCTCTGCAACACTCATTTTTCGCAACAGTCTCTGCAAATCCCGTTTTTGCAGTTTCATATTCAACTATCTTACGCAGAAGTTTTTTGTCCGATAATGTGCAGAAAAAGCTGTTCTTCAATTTCTCAATCTCAACGGCCACACCCAGACACATCTTTACAAGTCCAGCAAACCGTTCTACACTTTCCCGACTCTCAAGGGTGACTCTTATCTCATATCCCTTGAATCGCCCTGCAAACATTATTATTCCCATCATTTCTGCTTCGCAGCAACAGAGTTCGCCCATCTCAAGTCTGCAAAGACTTTGTTTTGTTCTTAATGAAAAAGATTCCATTTTACGGCTTACTCCTTTCAAACGGAAATTAAATATTTAAAATTCGCCTATAATTTTTACTTCGGGTTCCAGCATAACACCAGACATTTCAAAAACAGTTTTTTTCACATACTCAATCAAAGCAAGAACATCAGCAGCTGTGGCACCACCCTTGTTTATAATAAATCCCGCATGCTTTTCTGAAACCTGCGCTCCGCCAATGGTATAACCCTTGAGCTGTGCCTGTTCAATAAGCCCCCCAGCAAAATATCCCGTGGGTCTTTTGAATGTACTGCCCGCACTCGGCTTTTCCAATGGTTGTTTGGAAACACGGCGTTGAGTGTAATCTGCAATCAATGCCTTTATATTCTCTTTATCGGCCTTTTTCAGTCTAAGTGTACAACCAAGAATAATATACTCCCTTTCAGCAAAAACGCTTTTTCTGTAACCAAACCCACACTGACTAGCTGATACTTCAAAAATATTACCATCGGCATCCATATATTCAACTGTTTCAACAACTTCGCTTATTTCATGCTCATATGCCCCTGCATTCATAAACAAGGCACCGCCCACAGTTCCGGGAATTCCCGATGCAAATTCAACACCCGAAAGACCTGCGGCCAAAGCTGTATTTGACAACTTAGAAAGCAATGCACCGCTTTGTACATGCATTCTGTCATCTTGAACATTTATATCGTCCATCTTTTTGTAAAGGCATATAACAATCCCCCGTATACCCTTATCACCTACCAGCAGGTTTGAACCATTACCCAGGATAAAGCATGGCAACTTCTCTGCCTTGACCAGTTTCAAAACTTCTGCAATCTGTTCTTTTGTTTGTGGCATAAGAAACCAGTCTGCCGCTCCGCCTATTTTAAATGTAGTATGCTTGCTCATAAGTTCGTTTTGTAAAACGTTCTCTGCACCCAGAATTTCTTCAAAAACCTTACGCATAACAATCCTTTCCGTGGAATAGAACTCCGCCACAACCGATTATTTTCCTATACATTTTATGAAAATCATAATCTTTGAATTCATGGAACTTTCCATTATTAATCCTCTTCATCACCAATATGTTCCATAAGTCTGTTGTTAAGTTCTTCTGCAGCATTATAACCCATTCGACGCTGTCTGTTGTTCATTGCCGCAATCTCAAAAATAACCGCCAGATTTCGTCCTGGGCGGATAGGAATGGTCAGTGATGGCACATTGATACCCAATATTTCGGTATAGTTGTCAACCAAGCCCAGGCGGTCATACTGTTTGCCCTTTTGCCATACTTCAAGTTGAATTACCAAATCAATCTTTTCGGTATCCTTGTCAGCACCCATACCAAATATCTTCTTTACATCAATAATACCTATGCCACGCATCTCGATGAAGTGACGAATTATTTCTGGTGAACTGCCAACCAAAGCCTTTGAAGATACACGTCTTATTTCAACAGCATCATCTGCCACCAGACGATGACCCCTCTTCATAAGTTCAACAGCAGCCTCACTCTTTCCTACTCCGCTTTCGCCTAATATAAGTACACCCTCACCATACACCTCAACTAAGACGCCATGTCTTGTAATTCTGGGGGCAAGTTCTACATTAAGAAAAGCAATAAGGGCACTCATAAAACTTGATGTTCCCAATGCTGTTCTTAAAATGTTTATCCCATATTTCTTTGCAATTTCCATCATCTCCGGGAAAATCTCCATCTCTCTGGTGACAATGGCAACCGGAATTTTTCTGCTGAAAAAGTTATCGATACTTTTATATCTCTCCTCTGATGTCATGCCAGCAAGATAGGTATTTTCAACCATTCCCAACACCTGTATTCTTCTGGAGTCAAAATAGTCAAAAAATCCCGCAATCTGGAGTCCGGGACGATTTACCTCTGTTGTTCCAATCAGAGTGTTTTCATTAGGAACATAAACTTCCTCTAGTTTGAATTCTTTAATTATTTTACTTAATTTAACTGTAAATTCCGGCATTTTATCCACCTCTGTTAATGCATTTTAACGCAGAAACAACATCTGCACAATTTCTCAATTATAGTATAACACATTTTACCACAATTGCAAATAGATATAACAAATTTTCTCATGAGAAATATTTTTATTTTGTATTGACTTTTTCATTCCTTTGTGTTATCCTATTTCAAGTGGTTTTATTTGGTCCGGTAGTTCAGTTGGTTAGAATGCCAGCCTGTCACGCTGGAGGTCGTGGGTTCGAGCCCCATCCGGATCGCCACATGCTGCCTTAGCTCAGTAGGTAGAGCACTTCCTTGGTAAGGAAGAGGTCGGCAGTTCGATCCTGCTAGGTAGCTCCATTGAAAAAAGACACTCATTAGGGTGTCTTTTTTATTCTATTATCAAATCTTCAATTATATCACGCATATGCACAGTATCAACACAGTATAGATTAAGTATCTCTGCAATGCGTTCCGCCATCTCCCTGTCACAACTGACATCATCAACAAAGTTTTTATCATCCCAAAAAACGCCATAGGTCTTATATAAACCCATATCTTTGTGATGCAAAATTTGTTTTCTGCATATGTATTTGCCGTTCACTCGCACTCCTCCCCTCCTACACAAAATTCTACGAGGTCGCCAATATCAATATCCAGTTCATTACATATCGGCAATAATGTGGTTGCCTTTGGGTCAGCCAATCCGAACTCTATATTGCTGATGCACTTGTCACTTATATCACAGAGTTCCGCCAGTTTTTCTCTGCTCAGCCTTTTTTCCTCTCTACGCCGTCTTATAAGGTGACCCAAACCTTCAATGTTGTACATTTACATACCTCCTCTATCCTATTTTAGTGTATAGAGGAAAATTTTACCATGTACTGGACTTCCGTTTTTGTACATAAAGATATATTGGTTAATAGTGTTCAGAAACTTTTCATTTTTTAATATCCGCGAACATATATTATGTTATATTTAATAAACTTTATCTTGACAAGAGCAACCCATTGTATTATAATATACAGATATTTCTAAAAATCACAGATTGGAGGTATTGATGTGATAAACGCTATAACAAATTATTTCACCAGTGCTGATTTTCTGTTTCAGCTTGAACTTCTGCTTAGACTCTTTATTGCTCTTTTATGCGGCGCCATCATTGGTCACGAACGCAAAAACCGAGGAAAAGGAGCAGGAACAAAAACCCACTCTATTGTTTCTATTGCCGCATGTCTCCTTATGATTCTTTCACAATACGGTATCAGTGATTTTATCAGGCACTATCACGGAACCGGTGCAAACATCAATCTTGACCCATTCAGAATCGCCGCACAGATTGTGCCCGGAATCGGCTTTCTTGGTGCAGGTATGATTTTTGTCCAGAAAAAGGTCATAACCGGTCTTACCACCGCGGCAGGCATCTGGGCAACGGCAGGAATAGGTATGGCAATCGGTGCAGGCATGTACTTTATCAGCATTTCTGCTACACTTATAATAGTTGTGGTACAAATTTTGTTCCATAAAAACTTCAAGTTTTTCACTCATCTTTCTGATATTGAATTTTTCTTTACCGTCAATAATAAATATGTTGCTATTCCCTACATACGTGAAATTCTTGATGACAAGAATATTCAAACCAATGACATTGAAATTTCATCAAGAGATGGCATTTTGTTTGACATATACATAAACGCAAGCTTTATCCATCCATTTGACAAACTTGAACTTACTGAACAATTTTATAAAAACGACAGCATAATATCTGTTAAAATGTAAAAAAGGCAACCTGATGGTTGCCTTTTTTATCCCTTTCTGAATTTTGCAGGTGAAATATGCTTGAAACTTTTGAATGTTTTTATAAAATAACTTAAATCATTAAATCCACAGGAAAAAGCTATTTCTGTAACATTTAAATCTGTGTTTAAAAGCTTTTGCGAGGCCTTTTCAATCCTATAGCCATTAAGATATTCAACCGGCGTCTTTCCTGTCCGTTCTTTAAAAAAATAGCAAAAATATTTTGGTGACATTCCTGCTGCCTTTGCCATGTCTTCAAGAGAAATCTGTTTATCATAGTTGCCTCTCAAAAACGTGAGAACTTTTCTCAGCTTTGGAATATTTTTCTCATCCGAAATGGCAGCATTTCCATTGACAGGGCTGTAAAAATGCTTATCAACAATAACCCCCAGCATCCTGTAAAGAGCACCTATTACCAAAAATTTATATCCCGAAGTCTTGTGTTTCATTGATTCAAAAACCACGTCCACCGCATCATTGAATTCCGCATCACTTGTTGAATTATATTCCCTTATCATATATTCACGGTTTACTATACTCTCGACAAAAAACCGACAGCTGTACGTATCCACGTTCAAAAAATCTATACTGAATACTATACATTCGTATACACAATTATCCGGTTGCGCCCCATGGATTGTTTCAGGGTTCACAAAGATAACATCTCCCTTTTTTGCAAAGTACTCCTGATTGTTAAGACGCACCTTCATGCTACCCTCTAAAATCCTTATAATTTCAATCTCGTTATGCCAATGCGCAGACATATCGTATCTGGTATGATTTTTGTCAATACAATGGTATTCTATGGGAAAATCCACCGTTCCTCTTTGCTTTAATTCATTATAAATCATACTCCACCTCAAAAGCTGAATATAGTTATACTTTTTTCTATTATAGCACAAGTAATTTGTTTTGTGCAAGTATATAATTATAATATATATAACTATTTTTAGGGTATATAATAAATTTTACATAAACAAGGAGGAAAATTATTATGGCAAAGAACAGATACGTTGGAGATTATCCAGTAATCGGTATCAGACCGATAGTTGACGGCAGACGCGGACCTATGCAACTCAGAGAGAGTCTTGAAGATCAGGTTATGGCTATGGCTAATGCTGCAAAAAAACTTTTTGAGGAAAACCTTTTCTACTCAAACGGCGAACCTGTAAAGGTCGTTATGGCTGACAAATCGATCGGAAGGGTTCCCGAAGCTGCTGCTTGTGCAGACAAATTCAAAAAAGAAGGCGTAGCTATTACACTTTCAGTTACACCTTGCTGGTGCTACGGCTCCGAAACAATGGATATGGATCCAACAACAATTAAGGGTGTGTGGGGCTTTAACGGTACAGAAAGACCAGGGGCAGTTTACCTCGCAGCAGTTCTTGCAGGTCATGCACAGAAAGGTCTTCCTGCATTTGGAATCTACGGTCACGAAGTACAGGACAGAGACCAGGTTGCAGATATTCCTGAAGATGTAAAAGAAAAACTTCTCCGTTTCGGCAGATCTGCTGTTGCAGTTGCTACAATGAGAGGCAAATCCTACCTTCAGATTGGTTCACAGTGTATGGGTATAGCTGGTTCAATTATGGACCAGGATTTCATGGAAAGCTACCTCGGCATGAGAGTTGAATCTGTTGATGAAGTTGAAATTCTCAGACGAATGGAAGAAGGCATTTATAACGAGGAAGAATACCAGAAAGCACTTAAATGGACCCGTGAACATTGTAAAGAGGGCAGGGATGACAATCCTGAGTCTGTTAAGTTCCTTGGCGAGGACAGAAAAATCAAGTTTACAGACGAAGAAAAAGATAAACAGTGGGAATTCACTGTTAAGATGTACTGCATCATCAAAGATTTAATGGCAGGAAACCAAAATCTTCCTGACGCATTTGAAGAAGAAAAAGTTGGGCACAACGCAATTGCAGGCGGTTTCCAGGGACAGAGACAATGGACAGACCATTGGCCAAACTGTGACTATCCTGAAGCTCTTCTTTCTTCAACCTTTGACTATGAAGGCGCAAGAGAACCATATACCCTTGCAACAGAAAACGATATACTCAACGGTCTCGGTATGCTCTTCATGAGATTGCTTACACACAGAGCACAGATTTTTGCTGATGTTCGTACCTACTGGTCAGGTGAAGCAACAGAAAGAGTTACAGGCTACAAACTTGAAGGTAAAGCAAAAGAATCAGATGGTATTATTCACCTTCTTAATTCAGGTGCTGCTTGTCTTGATGCGTGCGGCGAGTGCACAGACGAAAGCGGAAACGCTGTTATGAAAAAATGGTGGGAAGTTACCGACAAAGATATCAAGAAGATGACTGATGCAACTGTTTGGTGTGAAGCAGGCTTTGATAACTTCAGAGGCGGCGGATTCTCAAGCCATTATACAACAAGAGCAGAAATGCCTTGTACAATGATCAGACTTAACCTTGTTCAGGGACTTGGTCCTGTACTTCAGATTGCTGAAGGCTGGACAGTAAAACTCCCAGATGAAGTTTCTGATACTCTTATGGAAAGAACAAACCCAACATGGCCTTGCACTTGGTTCGCTCCAAGATGTGACGGAAAAGAAGGCAGCCCATTCAAAACAGCATACGAAGTTATGCAGAACTGGGGTGCTAACCATGGTGCTATTTCATATGGTCATATTGGTGCAGACCTTATAACAATGTGCTCAATGCTCAGAATTCCTGTTTGTATGCACAACGTTCCTGAAGACAAAATCTTCAGACCAGCTGCATGGAATGCATTTGGCATGGACAAAGAAGGTCAGGACTATCGTGCTTGCCAGACATATGGTCCTATGTACAAAAATATAAGATAATTTATTCATAAGAATTTTAAAAGGAGATGTGTAATGCACATCTCCTTTTTTTACATACAAAAACGCCCCCACTTTCAAGCGAGGACGTTTGAATAATTTAGTCAATTACTTTTAAGAATTTTTCATACGCTTCATCCCAGAGTTTTTCATCTGTGGGTGCATACTCCTTTATCTCAGTTGACTTCATTATAACAGGTGTTATTTCATCAATCGCACCTTGGGCATAAAGCTGAACTGCAATGTTACCAAGAGCTGTTGCCTCGATAGGGCCTGCAATAACCTTTGCACCGGTTGAGTTTGCGGTCATCTGGCAAAGTAGCTTATCTTTCGTTCCGCCGCCAACCATATGTATTGCTTTATAATCTTTTCCTGTACAGTCTGAAATCATCATAAGTGAGTTTTTATACTTGAGAGCAATACTCTCGTAGATACATCTCACAATTTCGCCGTCTGTCTGTGGTCTGCCCTGGCCGGTTTTTTCACAGTAATCACAGATTCTGTCAAGCATACCGCCCGGAGGAACAAATACAGGGTCATCTGGGTCAATGAAATATTTAAATGGTTCAGACTTCAGTGCCAATTCTTCCATGTCACCATAGCTGTAATCCTTGCCATCTTTTACAAACTGACGTTTTGCCTCCTGAATAAGCCAAAGACCTATGATGTTGCGTAAAAACCTGGTTTTGCCGCCAAAACCATATTCATTAGTTATGTTATATTTCTTTGATTTTTCAGAAATCACCGGTTCGTCAGTAACAGTTCCAAACAACGACCATGTACCGCATGAAATAAATATAAAGTCTTTCTCAGTTGACGGAACAGCTGCCACCGCACTTGCTGTGTCGTGTGCACCTATTGCAATTACATTTTTAGGTTCAACACCCAGTTCATCAGCAAGCTCCTTCTTCATCTTTCCAACAATTGTGCCAGCTTTAACAACGTTCGGGAAAATACTTCTGGGATAGCCAAATCTGTCTATCACTTCCCAATTCCAGTCGCATCGTTTCTGGTCAAACATATGGGTTGTAGAGCAAATTGTACTTTCACCGTACTTCTCACCACACAACATATATCCAAAGAGATCAGGCATCATCAAAAATTTGTCCGCCTTGTCAATATCCTTTTCTACAAACAACTGAAAAAGTGTATTAAAGTTCATTACCTGAATACCTGTCATGTCATAAAGTTCTTTTTCAGGAATAACTTCAAACGCTTTCTCAGGAGCATTATCGGTTCTTGAGTCTCTGTAATTATAGGGATTTGCAACCAAACTTCCGTCTTTGCCGATTATACCATAGTCAACACCCCATGTATCAATAGCAATACTGTCAAAATCAGAAATTTCGCTTGCTTTTTTTATGCCAATTTTAATCTCATTAAACAGGGCCTCTGCATTCCAACGCAGTTCCCCATTTTCATAGTTTGGGTCGTTTGAAAATCTATGAACTTCTGTAAGTTCAATCTTTTCGCCGTCAAAAGAGCCTAAAATCGCTCTCCCGCTTGACGCACCAAAGTCAATAGCTAATACTTTTTTCAAAATAAGCACCTCTCTCTCAATCATCGTTTCGATTAGTTAGTTTATAAAAAATTATATCATATCTACATAAAAAAATCAACACAAACAAACGCTTTATTTATCAAAATTATTCCATATATTTTGTAAAATTTTATTGACAAATCAAGTTTTTGATGGTATAATACATCAGTTGACATCTGCATAGGTGTCAGCAAGAAAATAAAATACGCACATCATACGATTGACGGGGCGGTGCTAGAATACCCATGACAGCTCCCCGGCAAGGTGACTATGGTGGAGGTGTAAAACTTTTGGAGGTGTAAAATCATGGGAGTAATTCAAATGAAGCAATTGCTTGAAGCAGGTGTTCATTTTGGACACCAGACACGCCGTTGGAATCCTAAAATGGCGGAGTACATCTTTACAGAAAGAAACGGTATCTATATTATCGATCTTCAGAAAACTGTAAAGAAAATTGAGGAAGCTTACTACTTTGTTCGCGATATCGCAGCAGAGGGCGGCAACGTTCTCTTTGTAGGAACAAAGAAGCAAGCACAGGACGCTATCCGTGAAGAAGCTGAAAGAACTGGCATGTACTATGTAAATGCAAGATGGCTTGGCGGTATGCTCACAAACTTTAAGACAATCAAGAGAAGAATTGACAGACTTTATCAGCTTAAGAAAATGAACGAAGACGGTACAATGGAACTTCTTCCCAAGAAAGAAGTTTTGAAACTTAACCTTGAAGAAGAACGTCTTGAAAAGTTCCTTGGCGGCATCAAGGAAATGAGAGATCTTCCTGCTGCACTTTTCGTTGTTGACCCAAGAAAAGAAAAGAACGCTATTGCAGAGGCTCACAAACTTGGTATCCCTGTAATCGCTATTGTTGATACAAACTGTGACCCTGAAGAAGCTGACTATCCTATCCCCGGCAACGATGATGCTATCCGTGCTGTAAAACTTATTGTTTCTACAATCGGTAATGCTATCCTCGAGGGCAAACAGGGTGAAGAATTTTCAAGTGCTACAGAAGAAGCTGCAACAGATGCTGCCGCTGAAGACGTTTCACTTGACATGATTGAAGAATAATTGATTTTTACAGAAAGCGAGTGAATATATTATGGCATTTACTGCACAAGATGTTAAAACTCTCAGAGAAATGACAAACTGTGGTATGATGGATTGCAAAAAGGCTCTTACCGAAACCAACGGCGATATGGACAAGGCTGTTGAGTTTTTGAGAGAAAAAGGTCTTGCAACCGCCGCAAAAAAGGCTGGCAGAATTGCTGCTGAAGGCCTTGTTACAGCAATGGTATTTGACAACGTTGGTGTTGTTGTTGAAATCAATACAGAAACAGACTTCGTTGCAAAAAACGCTGACTTCCAGAAGTTTGTTGCTGACGTTGCTGAATGTATAGCAAAAGCAAACCCCGCTGACGTTGAGGCACTTAAAGCTACAAAGCTCTATGGGGACCAGACAGTTGGCGAAGCTCTTACAGAAAAGATTGCTACAATCGGCGAAAACATGAACCTCCGTCGTTTCGAAAGATACGAAGGTGTAAACGAAGCTTACATTCACGGTGGCGGCAGAATCGGTGTTCTTGTCAACTTCAAGCTTGGCGACGAATCAAAGTCATCAGACCCTGCATTTAAAGCTGCAGCAAAGGACGTTGCAATGCAGATTGCGGCTGTTATGCCCAAATATGTTAAGAGTGACGAAGTGCCTAGCGAAGAAGTTGAAAAGGAAAAAGAAATTCTTAAGGCTCAGGCTCTTAACGAAGGTAAGCCTGAAGCAATCGTTGACAAAATGGTTGTTGGCCGTATCCAGAAATTCTTCAAAGAAATCTGTCTTGTTGAACAGCCTTATGTTAAGGATGGCGATTTGACAGTTGCTAAGTTCCTCAAGAACGTTGCAAACGAAATCGGTACAGATATCGAAGTTGTTAAGTTTGCTCGTCTTGAAAAAGGCGAAGGTTTAGAGAAGAAAGTTGACGATTTTGCAGCTGAAGTTGCAAAGATGGCAGGAAACTAATATCTAATCTGACATCATAAACAGCAAATACAGAAATCTGTATTTGCTGTTTTTTATACGCACAAAAAAAGAGGCAAAGCCTTGCTTTGCCTCTTTTAATTTTGTCCTTATAATATTATTTCTTAAGGTACTTTGCAACTTCTGATGCTACCAGACTGGTAATTCTCTCAAGATCCTCTGCTGACATTTTTGAGCCACACGCAGCACTGCGATTTGCTTTGCCGTCACTGCTGAACAATTTCATTTTTTCCATTGTAGCAAGCTTTACAGCCTCAACGGCTGCAGGGATAAGATCAATGATACCCTTGTTCATATCAGAAAATTTCTTAAATTCCGCTTCAACAGCAGCAACATTGATATCTGTAAATATGTTAACCTTGCTGATACCATCTTTGATAGCCTGTCTGAAGTCATTGTCTGTAAGACCTGAGCCACCATGAAGAACCAGGGGAACATCAACAGTCTTAGCGATTGTGCGAATTCTCTCGAAGTCCAGTTTAGGAGGCAGTTTGTAAGCACCATGAGCATTACCTACTGCAATAGCCAAAGCATCTACACCTGTTTTCTCTACAAAATCTTTTGCAAGAGCAGGGTCGGTGAAGAATTTAGAAGGATCGTCCATATGGTCGCTACCTTCCGCTGAACCTTCATTGTCACCAACGTGACCAAGTTCACCTTCGATTGTTGCACCATAAGAATGAGCAATATCTGCCATTTCTTTAACCTTACGAACATTTTCTTCATATGTATCTGTTGAGCAGTCATACATGATAGAGCTGAAACCCAGTTTCAACGCTTTAACACATGTATCATATGTTAAACCATGGTCAAGGTGTACAACTACAGGAACTGATGCTTTCTTTGCCATAGGAATCAAATAGTAAGAAATTTCTTCCAAAGGACCATAAGGAAGCAGAATTTCAGCCGAACCCATGATAACCGGTGATTGTGTGCTTTCTGCTGCGCTGATAATACCGCGTGCAAGTTCCAGATTTACTGCGTTAAAAAGACCTACTGCATACTGACCTTTTTTCGCGGGTCTGAGAACTTCATTCATGTTTACTAACATTTTTGTTTTCCTCCTTAAGTCAACGGCATCACTGTTGTTTTTATTCAGTGAAACTATTGCGAATATCTTATTTATATCACATTAGTTTCATTTTACAACAAAAACAAAGAAATGTCAACTCATTTCACAGAAAAAAACAAATTTTTTTCTGCGTTTTTTGGAAATTAACCTTTATTTAGTCAATAACCTCAACTGTCTTGTTGTAGAATGACTTAAGTGCTGCTGTTGCAAGTGTGTGAGAAAGAACTGTTTCCTCAGGGGTAAAGAGACCAAAAGGAACTTCAACGCCTGAATATTCAAGCATAAATGCTGCAATCTGCTGCTGAATAGCATCTGTGAAGCCAAATTCAAAGATTGGTCCTGTAATTGTTGGGAGCATTGGTTTGTAACCGATTATAATGCGATTCCATGACTGCTCTTTTCCCCATGATGATGTGTAGTAAAACGCATTTGCATCATCACTTGTGAAACGCGCACTGCAGTCCATGCCATAGATTTCAAAGAACCAACGATTTGTTGAGCCTGGTGCCATACGCTTGGTTTCAAGGGTCATTGGAATTTCATCGCCATCAGGATTCAATGTAGTACAGAATATTGTACAGTTATCAAATGTATCACAAACAGCCGTTCCTCCCTTACCGTCGGGACGTTCCTTAACAATATTGCTGAAATGTGCTCTTACTGTCTTTGGTTTGAAACCAAGTCTGAAAGGAACGTGCTGAGTATGGATACCCAGGTCACCCAAGCAGCCGTATTCACCATTGAATTTTACCATGCGTTTCCAGTTGATGGGTTTTGCTGTGTCCATATCGCTGCAATGATTGAATCCGCAGTGGATTTCCAGAATTTTGCCAAATTTACCCTCTTTGAACCAATTAATCATGGTCTGCATTGCAGGATAATATGGGAACTCACTGCAGCAACGTACAAATGTGTCGGGGTTTTCTTTTAATGCTTTCATGATATTCTCATTGGCTTTTTTATCAATACCAAAAGGCTTTTCACCCAAGAGAGCCTTGCCGCTTTTGATAATATCAATATAGAACTGTTCGTGGAGGTTGTGGGGAACAGCACAATAGATAGCATCTATATCATCTTTTTCAAGAAGTTCCTTGTAGTCTGAAACAGCATACTTTATTTCAGGGAAGTTCTTCTGGAACCATTCCATTTCCTTTGGAACAACTGAACAAATACCAACAATTTCAGGCTTGGGAATATCGTCAGTGAGATGACACCAACGAGCTGCCGCTGATGCAAACTCTCTCGCCATAAGCCCACAGCCGATAAGACCGAATTTTACAGTTTTCATATTAATCTTCCTCTCTTTCATCTTGTAAAGTAAAGGGCTATTGCAAGAATTCTCCTGCAATGGCCCTATTTGCTTTTAGAAACTATTATTTATTAATAACCAAAATGCTTTTCTGTTTCAGCAATAGCCTCTTCGATAATTTCAAGACCCTTAAGAGCTGCTTCATCATCAAGAATCATAGGAGGTGACATACGCAAAATGTGACCTGATGGTACCCAAGCAAGACCCTTTTCAAATGCCTTCTGGTAAATCATTGTACCAGCTTCTGCAAATGGTTCTTTTGTATCGCGGTCCTTAACGATTTCTATAGCCTGGAGACAACCGATAGCACGAACATCACCAACGATAGGATGAGCTGCTTTTATTTCTTCCATCTTCTTGAGCATGATTTCGCCAAGGTGAGCTGAACGTTCGTTGAGGTTTTCTTCTTCGATAACCTTGATTGATTCAAGAGCTGCAGCACAAGCCATTGGGTTGCCGCCGTAGCTTGAAGAAGCTGAAATCTTTTCAATAGCAGGAGCAAGGTCCTTAGATACAGCAAGAGCTGTTACAGGGAAACCATTACCAAAGCCCTTACCAAGTGTAGTAATATCAGCTGTAACATTCCAGTGATCCATAGCAAGGTACTTACCTGTTCTTGCCATACAGTTGAGAACTTCGTCTGCAAAGAGAAGGATTCCTCTCTTATCACAGAGATCACGAAGTGCAGGCATAAAATCTGCAGGAGGAATAATTGAGCCGCCCCAACCCTGAATAGGTTCAAGAACGATAGCTGCAACATTCTTTCCGCCGTTAGCACACTGATTGTCAAGTGTACCTTCAATCATTCTGATGTATGGTGAAGAATCTTTCCATGCTTCTTCAGGTGTTCTGCCAAAGAAGTCACGGTATGGATTTGGTCTAGGAACCAACATGAAGCCAGGCGCTCTCATGTGTGTATCAGGTCCAACAACAGCCAATGAGTTTGCACCATATGTCTTACCATGGAAATCTCTCCAGAAAGAGATAAATTCCTGCTTACCTGTTGCAGCACGAGCACAACGGAGACCCGCTTCAACAGCAGTAGTGCCTGAATCATAGAACTGGAAACCACCAAAACGTCCGCCTGTGATTTCATGGAGCTTTTCAACAAGTTCCATCTTTACTTTTGTAGTAAAGTCATGGCAGTTCATAAGATTTTTAGCGTGGAAAGCAACAGCTTCGCTGATTTTAGGATGGCAATGACCAAGACCTGTTACGTAAATACCTGATGAGAAGTCAAGATATGTATTGCCATCAACGTCTGTAAGAGTGTAACCTTTGCCTGATTCAAATGTTACAGGGAACAATTTAACCTGGCTTGAGTAACCCTTCATGTATTTTTCACATCTTTCATGGTATTCGATTGACTTAGGACCGGGAACAGTCGCAGATACCATGTTTGGAACTTTTGAGAGATCCATTTTTGCCCAATTTGAACTCATAGTAAAAACCTCTTTCTTTATGTATTGTATTGTATTGTTTTTTCTTTTCTTTTTCTTTCGTTTTGCTTTTGCCAAGGTTTCTTTTTTGACACTAGTATTATATATTAATTCCTTCCATAAGTCAATAGAAATTTAATAATTTATTATTATTTTCCATAAAATGTCTCATTTTTTGCTCTTCATATGCAAATGGGTCTGAAGTCAACAAAATCCCCCGAGACCAATTTCAAATTTATCCCATCAACATCCCCTTCCACCGCATTTTTGTGTGCAAAAGAATGTAGATGTCCGTAAACACAGCAATCCACATTATAATTGCGCATTATCTCCATGAAACCATTTTCTTCTCCCTTCCTGTCAAACGGTGGATAATGCAAGGCGACAATAAGTCTTTTTTTCTTTAGTTTTATTGCCTCTTCAATAGTCAGAATCAGCCTTTTTTTCTCACGGTCAATAATTTTCACATCTTCCTCGGTATTGTTTTCCTGGACTGACCAGCCACGTGTTCCGCATATGGCCGCATCCTCAAATGCCATAGCTGTGTTATTGAGAATTTTTATTGTTTCAAAACCATTTTCTTCTAAAAAGTTCTCCATTTTTCTCAGTGTTGTCCACCAGTAGTCGTGATTGCCTTTTATAATAACTTTTTTGCCCTTGAGATCATTTATAAACTTGAAATCCTCATATGCATCTTCAATATATGTAGCCCATGATACATCACCAGGAATTATAACCAAATCATCATCACCAATTGTACTTTGCCAATTGCTATAGATTTTCTCTGTATAATTCTCCCACCTATTGCCAAAAACATCCATGGGTTTGTCTGCGCCAAATGACAGGTGCAAATCAGCCAAAGCATAAATTGACATAAGCACCACCTCCAAAAGTTCTATTTTTCAAAAATACGGCTCACAGATACCCGTGAGCCGTTTCTTCATTGTCGATTTGTTATTTTTTGCCTATAAATTTGCCTACCGTATCAAGCAAATCTTCTTTGCCACAAATATTTTCAAATCTTTTTTTCTTATTTTTGAGAGTTCCCAGTGATTCAGGAATTTCCATGCCCGAAACATCCGACAGTACATCTAGAAGCTCAAAATCATCTTTACCCACCGTATCTCTGTCTTTGCCAAGAGCCGAAAGCACACTCTGATTAAATTTAAACGGACTTGCAGTTGATGCAATTACCGTTGGTGTTTCATCCCCGGTCTCTGTCTTATACTGATTGTACACATCAACAGCAACTGCCGTATGTGTATCAATGGTATAACCGTGCTTTTCATAGGTTTTGTATATGCATTCTTTGGTGAAATAGTCATCACAGAATCCTGCCCAGAAAAGATTTGAAACCTTTTTCTTAACATCAGCAGATACTTTATATTCACCTTTTTCCTTGAGGTCATCCATCCATTTGTTTACCTTTTTGTCATCATTGCCGCAGAGGTCAAAAAGCAGTCTTTCCAGATTGCTGGAAATCAATATATCCATAGATGGTGAAATAGTAGTGTGGAATTCACGATTTTTGTTGTATTCACCTGTTTTTATAAACTCAGTCAATACACTGTTTTTGTTTGATGCACAGATAAGTTTGTTAATGGGAACACCCATACGCATTGCATAGTATGCAGCAAGAATATTGCCGAAGTTTCCTGTAGGCACACAAATGTTGATTTTATCGCCAAGCTCAACCTCACCGCTTTCTACCATATCACAGTATGCTGAAACATAATAAACAATCTGAGGAACAAGTCTGCCCCAGTTGATAGAGTTTGCCGAGGACATAACACAGCCGTTCTTTACAAAATCAGCATTTGCTTTCTCATCAGTGAAAATTGTCTTTACCCCAGACTGAGCGTCATCAAAATTGCCCTCAATTCCGGATACAAATACATTCTTGCCCTCCTGGGTAATCATCTGGAGTTTCTGGATGTTGCTGACACCCTCGCTGGGATAAAATACAACAATCTTTGTTCCCTCAACATCTTTGAACCCCTCAAGGGCAGCTTTGCCCGTGTCCCCTGATGTAGCAACAAGAATAACTACCGTCTTGTCCTCACCGGTTTTCTGCATTGACTTGGTAAGGAAGTGAGGCAATATCTGAAGAGCCATATCCTTAAAAGCACAAGTAGGACCATGCCACAGTTCAAGGACGTTGTATTCATCTCCCACATTTACCAATGGTGCAGGATTCTCCGAGGAAAACTTTCCTCCGCCATATGCATTCTCCGCACATTCTCTGATTTCTTTAACCAAAAAGTCTGTCAAATATTTTTTAAGCACAAACACAGCACGTTCAATATAGCTTTTCTTACCAAGTTTGCTGATATCCTCCAATGATATCTGTGGTATGTCTGTAGGAACAAAAAGTCCACCCTCTTCCGAAAGACCCTTTTTTATTGCAGCAGCAGATTTAACTCTGATACTGCTGTTTCTTGTACTCATGTACTGCATAATCAATTCCTCCTCGTTTCATTTAAACACAGAAAGGAGCAAAGCCGATTTGCACAATCTGCAGCCGGCCGCTCCCCTCATCTTCTCAAAAGTCAATAAAAGTTAAGCAATATACTTCTTAACCAAATCTGATGCATCCGCAGTGTCTGCACTAACCATAAGTGTAAAGGATACATTAAACTGTTCTTCCAGTTTTTCAATTGCACTGATAAGTTCGTCAAGGTCGCCCATTGTTGCCCCGGGAACACTCTTGAACACACTGTCAATAAAGATGTGTGTAACATCAAAGTCCTGACCGATAATTCCGCAAAGCAGACCTACAAACATATCAAAGTTTTTAATATCAAACTGCTCGGTATTTATCATTCTTGCACTTCTGTGGATGTCATGCATCAGGCGATTACCCTCAGTGATGCAAACTACGTTACCCTTTTCCAGAGTGATTGCACCGTTTACATCATCAATCAGTTTTTTTGTTTTTCCGCTGCCCTTAAGGCCAATGTGAATTTTAATCATAGCATTTACCGCCCTTCTTTATATTGATACACTGAAATGTATTTTTCTCTTTCGCAATTATATCATATCATACAATCCGGAATTTAACAATAGTTTTTTTTAATTATTTCAATCTTTTTTCAAGAAGTTCCTTTTCAGCCTCATATCCGGGTTTGCCCAAAAGTGCAAACATATTCTTTTTATAACTTTCAACGCCGGGCTGATTGAACGGATTAACGCCCAGAATATACCCACTGATACCGCATGCTTTCTCAAAGAAATAGAAAAGCTGACCCAGAGTATATTCATCAAGCGCAGCAATCTTTAGCACAAGGTTTGGAACTCCGCCATCTGTATGTGCCAAAAGTGTACCCTCAAACGCCTTTTTGTTTACAAAATCGACAGTTTTGCCGCTTAAAAAGTTGAGACCGTCAATATTTTCAGGGTCTTCTCCAACCACAATGTCTTCTTTTGAGGTTTCAACATAAAGAACTGTTTCAAAAAGGTTTCTGAGGCCATCCTGAATATACTGACCCATTGAATGAAGGTCTGTAGAGAAACATGCTCCTGCAGGAAAAATACCTTTCTGGTCCTTACCCTCACTCTCGCCATAGAGCTGTTTCCACCACTCAATAAAATATTGAAGCTCCGGCTCATAGTTCACCAGCATCTCCACATTCTTGCCTTTTCTGTGGAGTATGTTTCTGATTGCCGCATATTTATAACAATCATTTTCTTCCACATCATCACTTGCATAAAGCTCTGCCGCATCCGCAGCACCTTGCATAATTTTGTCTATGTCCGCACCGCAAACCGCAATAGGCAAAAGTCCAACCGCGGTGAGAACTGAAAATCTTCCGCCCACATCGTCGGGAACAACAAATGTCTCATAGCCCTCACTGTCAGCAAGATTTTTAAGTGCTCCACGAGCTTTATCTGTGGTTGCATATATTCTCTTTCTTGCTTCCTCCTTGCCATACTTATTTTCGAGATATTCTTTGAAAATTCTGAAAGCAATGGCAGGTTCAGTAGTTGTGCCTGATTTGGATATAATATTCACCGACACATCCTTGCCCTCAATAGCTTTGAGAAGGCCATTGATATAATTGGGGCTTATACTGTTGCCTGCAAAGAAAATCTGAGTTTTTGAGGTATAGTTGTAAAATGGTCCTGACAAAAAGTCGATTGCAGCTTTTGCGCCCAAATACGAACCCCCGATACCGATAACTATCAAAACGTCTGAATCATTTCTTATCTTCTCTGCCGCAGCCTTTATCCTTGCAAACTCTTCTTTGTCATAATCTTTGGGAAGTGTCACCCAACCAAGAAAATCAGAACCTGCACCTGTTTTGCTGTGCAATGCATTGTGCGCTGCCCTGACCTGTTCTTTCACATTAAAAATTTCCTCTTCGCTGAAAAAGCCAAGCGCCGATTTGTAATCAAGTGTAATGTTTCTCATTCTATTATTCTCCTGACTGTTTTTCATTATTTTCCTTTTATTAAGTTTAACATATATTCCATAATATTTCAATATTAATTTGTACCTATTTTTTGTCAAAATATTATATTCAGAATATCAGACAATATCCCACACCTAAAACCGACAAAAACTTCAGGGACAACGCAGTATAATGGTTTTAAAAACAGAAAGGAGACTGTATGTGAAACCCATTGTATATGTGGATATGCTGTTTTTGCTGAATTTTCTTATGGATTCTGTGACTATATATGCAACAGGCTTCCTTATTAAAAAAGCTGTACATATCCCTCGAATGATACTCAGCGCCACAGTTTCTGCACTCTATTCCGCAATCATGTTTTTTCCCCAGGTTTCATTTCTTTATTCTGTTTTGTTTAAGATTATATTTCTGATATTATCGGTATGGTTGGCTTTTCCCACAAGGACACTGAAGAATTTAGCAAAAAATATTATCATGTTTTTTGCTGTTAACCTGATTTTCGGCGGAATGGTTTTTGCTATTATTTTTGCCACTGATTTCGGAACATCTGTGGGCAGTGTTGTTTCCAACGGCGAGGTATACATCAACATAACCCCCTCCGTCCTTATGTCCTCCACAGTCCTTGCATATTTAATAGCCTACCTTACTTCATATATAAAACAGCTTAACGTCAAACATTCTAAACTAACCACTCCAGCAACCATATGGTTTTGTTCAAAAAATGTAACTGTTACAGCTTTATGTGATACCGGTTGCAGTCTTTCAGATCCTGCCACCGGATACCCTGCAATGATAATATCACCTGAGTGTGGCAAAAAATTGCTTCCGGAACCTTTTTTCACTGCCCTGTCAACAGGCGGTATTATTCCGCAAGATTTTAAAAACCGATACCGTATTATTCCATTCTCGACAATAGACAACAAAAACGGAATTATGCATGGCTTTATCCCTGACAAGGTGTCTATCCAAGGTCACGAGATACCTAAAATAGTTATTGCGGTTTCAAAAACCGTTGTTAATAAAGATGAAAACTTTTCAGCAATCCTAAACCCCGAACTTTTAAATAATTGTCCAACAGAGACAGAAAGGCAGGAAATCAAATGTCAAAACACCTTTTAACCACCATCAAGATAACTTTTCTGAAATTGCTAAATTACATAAGAGAAACATCAACTGTCCACTACATAGGAGGGACAGACACACTTCCTCCACCGTTATCTGCAGACGAAGAAGAAAAACTCATAGAAAATTTACGCGATAAACATGACCTCCAAAACACCAAAGCCATGCTCATTGAACACAATCTCCGGCTTGTGGTCTACATTGCTAAAAAGTTTGAAAACACCGGTATCGGAGTTGAAGATTTGATTTCAATCGGCACCATCGGGCTTATAAAGGCAATCAACACATTCAAGCCTGCTAAAAATATAAAACTGGCAACGTATGCCTCACGATGCATTGAAAACGAAATCCTTATGTATCTTAGGAAGAACAATTCAAACAAAGTTAGCATCTCAATTGACGAGCCTCTCAACGTAGACTGGGACGGAAACGAGCTTTTACTTTCAGATATTCTGGGCACCGACAATGACATCACCCAACGCAAGATTGAGGACCAGGTGGACCGTGAACTCCTGCATATAGCACTGACAAAGTTGTCTGAGAGGGAACAAATAATAATGAACCTGAGATTTGGTATGAACGATTCCGGAGAAGAAAAAACTCAAAAACAGGTGGCAGATATGCTTGGTATATCCCAGTCATATATTTCACGACTTGAAAAGAGAATAATGTCTCGTCTCAAACGTGATATAAACAAAATGATTAACGGCTGAAATACCTGACAATTCCCACATAAATACCCCATGCAATTTTTCGCTGATATTCCGGGGTCTTCAGCAATTTTGCCTCATCACTGTTTGACAAAAATCCACATTCAATCAGTGCAGAGGGAACTTTATTGCCTTTTAACACAAAAATACTATTGCCCGTTGCTTTTGCCTTTCTGTTGTTCTGGTCTTTCACCACATCTTTTACAGATTGCTGAATTGTCTCGCCCAGCTCTTTGCTTTCCTGTGAATCGGGGTCATAGAACACCTGGGCACCTCTATATTGTTCCTGACCAAACTTATTCATATGTATACTTATGAATAAATCGGCATGAAAGTCATCTATATCTTTTTTGCGTTCTTTAAGGTCAGACATTTTTTGAGACACCCCCTTATCTCTGTTTGGGTCCGCTGTGTTTGAATCATCTGTACGAGTAAGATATGCAATACCTCCACCCATTTCAATATACTCCTGAATAATTTTTGCAATAGACAGATTTATTTCTTTCTCCACTGCATTGTTGTCCGATGCCCCTGCATCAATCCCGCCGTGACCTGGGTCAATCAGAATTATTTTTCCCGACAATGGCACAGCAATGGTACTTTGTGCCGTATAAGATTTCAGATATACTTCAATAATAGCCACGGCAACAAAAACTATTATTATAAATAATATCAAAATCTTTCGTTTTATGAACAACACTCTCACCAAAACCACCTCAAGAATACATATGAACTTATGTTTTCAAATATGTACAACAAAAAAGCCATCATTAATGATGGCTTTTTCTAGTTATTCAAAAAGTGTCAATTGTTCGTTTTCAGTATCCTCAGGCCTTATAACAGCACCTTTTGCAGGAATATTTTTTGTGCGATAATGTTTTAAATCCTTTATTCCTGACTCTGACGCAATCTTTACGTCTGCCAGTTTGCTGTTTTTGGTGGGCGTCATTACATTTACACCATGAGAATTTTTGGTGGTCTTGACCGCAATTTGTTCTGAATTAAACACCAGCCCCTTGCCTGTGTTGCTTATGGCAACAAGTTCAGTCTCTTCGGTCAAAAACAGCACTTTTGCAAGGGGTGACGCAAGAGAATATGCATTTACAAGTTTCTTTCTGTTCTGCTTGGTCTCGTAGCCCTTGATATCTATCTTGGCAATTTTTCCGTTTTCAAAGCAAAACAGCACATACCCTTTAAACTCTTTTGTCACAACCATTCCCACAACACGCTCGCCCTCACCCATAGATAGTAGGTTTGGCATATATTCACCCAGAAGGCTGGCTTTGCTGTCGGGAATCTCGTGTGCCTTGATTTTGTAAACATCACCCGAGCTTGAGAAAACCAGAACCTCCGCCGTATTGTCAGTATCTATGCATTCAATGATTTCATCATTTTCCTTTACCTTTTGTTCACCACTGAAACGCAAAGAAAGATGTGAAATCTTCTTTACATAACCGTCCTTGCTCCTGAAAATCATAACAGGATAATTTTCAACGGTTTCTGTTTCTTCTGCAATATCTGTATCATTGTCCTGCACTATACTGCTCTTCCTGTCTGCACCATATTTTTTCATTATTTCTTTAAGCTGTTTTTCGATTATCTTTCCAACTTTTTTATTGTTTTCTACGGTAGCCTTGAGTTCAGCAATTTCATCAGCAAGTTCTTTAATCTCGGCTGTACGCCTTAAAATATATTCTTTGTTCAAATTTCTCAATTTGATTTCTGCAACAAACTCCGCCTGAATCTGGTCAATTCCAAAACCTGACATGAGGTT
>JAZSFF010000057.1:0-2031 GCA_045532055.1 Clostridia bacterium | reverse complement strand
TGATGACCCTCAGGATACACTTGCAGCACTTATTGCGGCACAGAACGCAATGGATGAAGCAGAAGTTCCTACAGAGAGCAGAGTTTTGTTTATTACACCTGTACTTTACAACGGTGTTATGAATATTGATACAACAAAGTCAAAGGCTGTACTTGATTCTTTCTCACACATTGTAAAGGTTCCGCAGAGCAGATTTTATACTGCAATCAATCTTTATGATGGTTCAACTGAGGGCGAAACCGCTGGACATTTTGTAAAGGACGCAGAAAACGGCAAAAACATCAACTTCATGATTGTTGAAAAGTCTGCTGCAATCCAGTATCAGAAACATGTGGTAAGCAAGGTTGTTACACCTGAAGAAAACCAGCTCTCAGATGCGTGGAAGTTCTTCTATCGTTCATATGGTATTGCAGATATCTATGAAAACAAGGCGTGCGGTGTGTATATGCACAGTGCATTGAACTAAATTTTTAGAGTTTGGGGAGGACAGGTTGTGAAATTTGTAGGACTTATTCAAAAACCGGCAGAAAAAAAGACTGATGCCAAACCAAGGAAAAACCCAAAAGGCCCTGCTAAGGCTGAAAGCGGTGATGAAAATGAAAAATAAGGAAATAGGATACGAGTATTATTTCAATGTCTACAATTCAGGTCATCAGGGTGTTCTGCCCCGTCAGGAATTTGACAGATACATAAACGCTGCCCAAAGAGAAGTGCAGGGTCGGTTGCAGGGCAATATAACCGCCGGGGATGCATGGGATGCGGTTGCGTTGTGCATATGTGAGGTTGCAGAGGCTTTGTTTAAAGATGAAAAACAGGCATCGGTGAAAAGCGAGAGCACAGACGGGTATTCAGTGACTTTTAAAGACGGGGATTGCGTGGACGAGAGGATCCGCAAAATTCTTTTAAAACGGCTGGCACAAACCGGTCTCCTTTATGCGGGGGTGGAATAATGCTTGAGAATGGGGTTGTGAGTGTTTTTACACCGGACAAGACAGGAGACGGTTTTGTGAAAAGAGGCAGTTTTGGCGCATGGATACATCGCAAAAAAAGATTGAGGAATACCGGAAATGGTGTCAGGGTCTGTGATAAATTTGATGTGAGGATAGACATTGATAAGGCGGAATGCATAGAACCGGGAGACCTGATAGCCTTTGGTGAGGTTGGCTTGGAAGAATTTTCGGCGGCAAAATGCAGAAAAATTGCCGAAGTTTGTGAAAATCGGTTTGGAACTTCACCCCATTGGCATCTAGAGGCAGAGTATGAACATAGATAGCAAGATGTCTGTCAAATAAAAGAAAGGATTTGAAAAAATGATTTCTCAAATGAAAGAGTATTTTTCCCGATGTCCTGCTTTTGATGGACAAAAGATAAAAATAAACTATCTTGGTGGCCAGGCGGGGTCGTGCTCCTTGGAGATGGCCTCTGGAATAAATGTTGTGAAGGAATATGCAGACGGCGGCATGCTTTGCGGCAGGGATTTTGTGTTGGCTCTTCGTCAGGAATATACAGAGGCCGACACAAGCAATCGTCTTGCAGCAGAACGATGCCAGCAGATTGAAGACTGGATAAAGCTGCAAAATGATACGGGCAATTTGCCACTGCTTGGTCAGGACGGAGTTTCATGCTCTATTCAGGTTACAAAAGGGTTTAGTGTTGCATCTGTAAACAGTGTTGATGCCAGATATGAGATGCAACTCAGATTGATCTATTATAAGGGATAAAATAGTTTGGGACGGAGAGTGCGGTGCAAAGGCTCCGCACTCTTCGTACATAACCTATAAGGAGGAAAAAAGTATGTCAGAAATAATCAAAAGATGTAAAAAGTTAGCGTTTTACGGCGTGCCCACAGGCGAGGGGGCGTATACATTTTATCGCATGAAAGGCTTTGATGAGATTTCAACAGCCAAAAATCCAAAAGAATATTCAAGACAGTACGTTGATGAGGAATTTGAACAGACCGATGTTGTTGGTTATACACCATCAATAAGCTTTGGCTTTGACAGATTCAAGGATGATCAGGTTCACAATGAT
>JAZSFF010000030.1:0-7679 GCA_045532055.1 Clostridia bacterium | reverse complement strand
TCAGCTTGTTGAAATGGCAGCGGAATATGGTTGTGATATTTCAAAGCCTGCCGCCAATGCAAAAGAGGCAATCCAATGGTTGTATTTTGGATACCTCGGTGCTGTAAAAGAACAAAATGGTGCGGCAAACAGTATAGGCAGAATTTCTGCATTTATTGATATTTATATCGAACGTGACTTAAAAGAGGGGACTTTAGACGAGGTATCAGCTCAGGAACTTATTGATGATTTAGTGCTTAAAATGAGGATGGTACGTCATTTGCGTACGCCGGAATATAATGACCTTTTTGCGGGTGACCCGGTATGGGTAACATGTTCATTGGCGGGAATGGGTGAAGACGGCAGACCTATGGTTACCAAGACTTGTTACAGAATTCTGCAGACACTTTACAACCTTGGACCCAGTGCAGAGCCTAATATTACCGTGCTTTGGGCACAAGAGCTTCCTCAGGCTTTTAAGGAATTCTGTGCCAAGGTTTCTATTGATACAGACTCGATCCAGTATGAAAACGATGATGTTATGAGACCGGATTTCGGTGACGATTATTCCATTGCATGCTGTGTGTCAGCAATGAAAACGGGCAAGCAAATGCAGTTCTTCGGCGCAAGGTGTAATCTTGCAAAGGTTTTGCTTATGGCACTTAATGGTGGCAAGGACGAGATTTATGGCGAGCAGATTGCACCAGTGGGCAAGGTGTTTGACGAAAAGCCACTGGAATATGATGAGGTTTTGAACGCATTCAAAACCTATGCGGCGTGGATGGCACATCTATATGTAAACACCATGAATGTAATCCATTATATGCATGACCGCTATGCTTACGAGCGTCTTATGATGTCGCTCCATGATGTGGAGCCCGAGAGATTGATGGCTTTCGGCATAAGTGGACTCAGCGTTCTTGCAGATAGCCTGAGTGCAATAAAGTATGCCAAGGTTACTCCTGTAAAAGATGAAAATGGTCTTATAGTTGACTTTAAGACGGAGGGAGACTTCCCCAAATATGGAAACGACGACGACCGTGTGGACAGCATTGCACAATGGATAACAGAATACTTTTATACCGAGCTTTGCAAAACTAAGACTTATCGTGGTGCAAAACATACTTTGTCAGTGCTTACAATAACATCAAATGTTGTATATGGCAAAAAGACAGGTACAACTCCTGACGGAAGAAAGAAAGGTGAGGCCTTTGCGCCGGGTGCAAATCCAATGCACGGCCGTGATAGCGAGGGTGCTCTGGCGTCACTTAACTCTGTGGCTAAGATAAATTATGCCTGCTGTCAGGATGGAGTTTCCAACACATTCTCAATCACACCGGAGGCTTTGGGAACAGATGAGAATGACCGCATAAAGAAACTTACGTCGGTGCTTGACGGGTATTTTATGCAGGAGGCACATCATCTTAATGTAAACGTGCTCAACAGACAAAAGCTGATTGATGCAATGAATGACCCCACCCTTTATCCCTCACTTACCATTCGAGTAAGCGGATATGCAGTTAATTTCAACAAACTGACCAAGGACAAACAGCTTGAGGTAATTGCAAGAACATTCCACGAAAAAATGTAACCCTGAGGTGATAGTATGAAAGGGTATATACACTCATTTGAGAGCCTGGCTGCTGTTGACGGGGAGGGTGTAAGGTGTGCGGTGTTCCTTGCGGGGTGTCCCTTGAGGTGTGCATACTGTCACAATCCTGATACATGGACTATGGATGCTGGCAAGGAGGCAGATGCAGAAACCCTTGTTAAAAAAATTGCCAGATTCAAACCCTATTTTGGTAAGGATGGTGGAGTCACCTTTTCGGGTGGTGAACCCTTGCTACAGGCGGAGTTTATAAAAGAAACAGCAGAATTGCTTGAACCCTTGGGTATAAATTATGTAATTGATACATCAGGGGCGATAGAGCTTACAGAAACAGTAAAAATTGTTCTCCAAAATGCCAGATTGGTTATACTTGATCTTAAATTCTGGGACGATGAGAGTTATATAAAGTATACCGGACATGGCATGGAAACCACGTTAAAAACCCTTAGGTATCTTGATGAAATAGGCAAAAGAACATGGATAAGGACTGTGGTTGTGCCGGGAATAAACGACAACGAGAAAGTCATGAGCAGGTATCTTGAGGTTGTCAAGGGTATAAATTGTGTCGAAAAGTACGAACTTCTTGCTTTTCATACCATGGGGTTTTACAAATACACTGAACTGTGTGTGGAAAACAGATTCAGGGATATTCCGCCTCTTGACATACAGGTAAAAGACAAATTGCAGGAATTTGTGAATAAAAATTTAAAATAGAATTAAATCCTCCGATGGTTTCATCGGGGGATTTTTTCGGTATTAACTGACGGAAAAAACGCATAATAAACATAATAAATTTTCACATCAAAGGAGAATCTTTTATGTTTATGTCGATAATGGCAATTTCCCAGTTTTGCTTTACCATAGTCATAGGATTATACTTTCTGGGCATGCTGAAAAGTCAGTATTCAGGGAGAAACTCTATAAACAAAGAAAGCACAAGAGAACTGGAGCGCCTAAAAAAAATGAATGATATAAAACTTACCCAACCGTTGACCGAGAGTACAAGACCCAAAAGCGTAAGAGATATTGTAGGTCAGGAAGAGGGTATAAGAGCACTTAAGGGTGCTCTGTGCGGCAAGAATCCGCAGCATATACTGATTTACGGGCCTCCGGGAGTAGGTAAAACAGCGGCATCAAGAGTGGTTCTTGCAGAGGCGAAAAAGAATCCGGATTCTCCGTTCAAAGATGCTGCAAAGTTTATAGAGGTGGATGCAACCACTATGCAGTTTGATGAGAGGAGCATTGCTGACCCGCTTATTGGCTCGGTTCACGACCCTATATATCAGGGCGCGGGAGCATACGGACCAGCAGGTGTTCCTCAACCAAAAGAGGGAGCGGTTACCAGAGCCCACGGCGGGGTTTTGTTTATTGATGAAATTGGTGAACTTTCTCCCATTCAGATGAACAAATTGCTCAAAGTTCTGGAGGACAGACGTGTATATTTTGACAGTGCGTACTATAGCCGTGACAACAAGGAAATCCCAAAACATATCCATGAAATGTTTAAAAACGGTCTGCCTGCAGATTTCAGGCTTATCGGTGCTACCACAAGGCTGCCAGAGGAAATGCCGCCTGCACTCAGGTCGAGATGTGCGGAGATTTTTTTCAAAAGTCTGTCAAGGGATGATGTGAAAAAGATTGCCAAAGATGCGGCAAACAAGACGGATATGAAGTTTAAGAATGAAGTTTTTGATTTGGTGGCGGCATATGCAGACAACGGCAGAGATGCTGTAAACATTATTCAAACAGCAGAGAGTGTTTCCCGCATGGAGGGGCATAATGTGGTAGCTGCGGCAGATATTGAATGGGTTGTGGAGACGGGCAGATATACCCCAAGATATGAAAAAGTGCTTGAAACAAGAGCCAAGGTGGGCAGGATATACGGACTTGCGGTAGGGGGTCGTAGCCAGGGTTATGTGCTGGATATAGAGGCGGTGGCACAGGGATGCGAAAAGGGTAAAGGCGAAATAATAGTAACAGGAGCCATCGAAGAAGAAGAAATATCAAACAACCGCCAGAAACTCAGGCGGAAAAGCAGCATAAGTTCGTCGGTTAAAAATGTTGCTACGGTTTTGCAACGTGAATTGGGAATTGGGGTCAAGGACTATAATATCCATATAAACTTCCCAAATTGTGTTCCCGTTGACGGACCATCTGCCGGAATTGCTATTTTCTGTGCGGTATATTCTGCAATAAAAAAGATTCCCATTGACCCAAAGGTCACAATGACGGGTGAACTGGCCGTTTGTGGTGATGTATATGGTGTGGGGGAGGTGCCTGTTAAAATTCATGCGGCAAAAGAGGCAGGGGCGAAAAAGGTGATTATTCCTATGGCGAACTGGCAAGAAAGATTTAGAGAGTATGATATAGAAATCATACCTGTAAACACGGTGTTTGAAGTTATTGATGCAATGACGGGACAGGACGGGGCGCAAACAGGTGTGTTTAATGGGAAAATTTCTGATAATATTGGAATAATTAGTGCCGAAGGGGTTGATATTTTTTCAAAAAAGGAGTATAATAGTACGGATAATGGGTAAAGTATGATATTTTGCCCATGAAAGGATGAAAACGTACAAATGGCAAACAAAAGATATATGTTGCCCCTTATACCTTTGAGGGGGCTTACAATATTCCCCGGAATGGTTCTGCATTTTGATGCAGGCAGAAAAAAGTCAATAGCGGCAGTTGAATATGCAATGTCCAAGGACCAGTTGGTATTCCTCAGTTATCAAAAGGATATAATGACCGAGAATCCAAAGAAAGAGGATGTGTCCAAAATAGGTGTTGTTGCGGAAGTAAAACAGATTTTAAGGCTTCCTGACGGCAACCTTAGGGTTTTGGTCGAAGGTCTTTACAGGGCGGGCATGACAACATTTGAGGACGGAGAAAAATTTATTTCTGCAGGTGTAGTAAAGAAAAGGGATATACCGTGTGAGGATTTTGTTGAAGAACAGGTCCTGATGCGTAAAATCCACAAACTTCTTGAAGAACATTTCAGTCTTTATGAAAAGATAAATCCTGAGGTTGTGGCATCCATAATCGGCATTGAAGATGCAGGGGAGCTAGCGGATATCACAGCTACCAACTTCCCGCTGAGACCTCACGAAAAGCAGGTTGTTCTTGAAGAACTTGACGTAATGACAAGAATGGAAAAGCTCATTGCTTTTATGGAAAATGAGAATAATATTATGGAAGTTGAGCAGGGCGTTATGTCCAAGCTCAAGACAAGCCTTGACAAGAATCAGCGAGACTATATTCTTCGTGAACAAATGAAGATTATTCAGGAAGAACTGGGTGATTTTGAATCTGGTCAGGCAGAGGCGGATTCCTATAAAAGTAAAATGGAAAAAAGACAGCTTCCAAAAGAGGTTACAGAAAAACTGGACGAGGAACTTTCCAGACTGTCACGTTTGTCTGTTCATTCTCAGGAGTACGGGGTTGTCCAAAATTATATCGAGACTGTATTGGCTATGCCGTGGGAGATATCTACAGAGGAAAATGCCGATATAACCTTAGCAAAGAAAGTCCTTGACCGTGACCACTATGGACTTGAAAAGGTGAAAGAAAGAATTCTTGAATATCTTGCGGTGAAATCATTGTCCGACGAGACCAAAGGTTCAATCATTTGCCTTGCAGGCCCTCCCGGAACGGGAAAAACTTCAATTGCAAAGTCTTTGGCGGAATCATTAGGCAGAAAGTATGTAAGGGTGAGCCTTGGCGGAATTCAAAATGAGGCGGAAATCCGAGGCCACAGAAAGACATACATTGGTGCGATGCCAGGCAGAATTGTTGCAGCATTAAAGCAAGCCGGCAGCAATAATCCCCTGATTCTTCTTGATGAGATTGACAAAATGTCAAGTGATTTCAGAGGCGACCCTACCGCTGCAATGCTTGAGGTGCTTGACCCTGAACAGAACAAGGGTTTCCGTGATCATTTTCTTGAGCTGCCCTTTGATTTGTCAAAGGTACTGTTTGTAACAACTGCAAACTCGGTTGAGAATATTCCTGCACCACTCTATGACAGAATGGATATAATCGAGATTTCGGGATATACCGAGGATGAGAAGTTTAACATAGCAAAGAAATATCTGCTTCCCAAACAACGTAAGGAAAACGGACTTACAGCTAAAATGCTGAAAGTTCCTGACAGCACAATGCGTCTTTTGATTGAGGGGTACACAAGGGAATCCGGTGTAAGAACCCTTGAAAGAAAGATTGGAGCAATATGCCGAAAGGCCGCAAAGGAAATTGTTGAAGGCGGCAAGGAAAGCATTTCTGTAAGCGAAAAAGTGCTGAAAAAATACCTAGGTAGCCGTGTTTATCTTTATGACCATATGGCAGAGGAAAATCTGGTTGGTACAGCAACAGGTCTTGCATGGACTGAGGTTGGCGGAGATACTTTGTATATTGAAGTCAATACGATGAAGGGCACAGGCAGACTGGAACTTACAGGAAACCTAGGGGATGTGATGAAAGAGTCTGCAAAGGCGGCACTCAGTTTTATAAGAGCCAATGCCGATGTTTTTGAAATAGATGCAGAATTCTATAAAGAAAAGGACATACATGTTCACGTGCCTGAAGGGGCAATACCAAAGGACGGTCCATCCGCAGGCATCACAATGGCGACAGCAATTATATCGGCTCTGACGGGAAAGACTGTAAACAAAAATGTGGCAATGACAGGGGAGATTACCCTGCGTGGCAAGGTGTTGCCCATAGGCGGACTTAAAGAAAAGTCACTTGCTGCATATCGTATGGGGATAAGAAAAATAATCATTCCATTTGAAAATAAAAAGGATTTTGAGGAACTTCCCGAAAAAATCAAAACAGAAGTTGAATTTGTTTTTGCAAAGAATATGAAAACTGTTATTGAAAACGCTCTGACCGGAGGTGGCAAGGAATGGAATTTGTCGACATTAAGCTGTTGACCACAGCAGTAAAGTTTGACCAGTATCCAGAAGCTACTTTGCCCGAAATTGCTCTGGTAGGTCGCTCAAATGTGGGAAAATCTTCATTGATAAACTGCATTTCAAACCGCAAAAACCTTGCAAGAACAAGCAGTACCCCCGGAAAGACAGCAACAATCAATTTTTATGAGGTTGCAAATCGTTACAGACTGGTTGATTTGCCCGGTTACGGATATGCCAAGGTTTCAAAGGCTGAAAAGGAAAAGTGGAGCGGTATGATTGAAAATTATCTTTCCCGCAGGGAAAATCTTGCTCAGGTGATTCAGCTTGTTGATGCAAGGCACAAGCCAACAGCCGATGACAAAATGATGTTTGAATGGATTCGCAGTTATGATTACGAACCCCTGGTTGTCGCAACCAAACTTGACAAGCTGAAGAAATCCCAGATAGATGAAAACCTGACAGCAATATATCAGGAACTTGGACTGAACGAAGATTCGGTGCTCATACCATTTTCTTCCGAGACAAGAGAGGGCAGGGACCAGGTTCTGGAATTGATTGAATATGTGCTGGAAAAATAGCACGAAGGACAAAGCAAACTAGTTGCAGAAAGGATTTTGGTGAAACATGATTACAAAACCAAGAGGAACAGAGGACGTACTGCCAAAGGACAGCAAACTGTGGCAATACATAGAAAATACAGCACGAAGAGTTTGTGAGTTGTATGGATATAAGGAGATAAGAACACCCGTTTTTGAACATACGGAATTGTTCCAGAGAGGTGTTGGTGACACCACAGACGTTGTTCAAAAGGAGATGTATACCTTTGAAGACAAGGGCGGACGCTCAATCACATTAAAGCCTGAGGGCACAGCAACTCTGGTGCGCAGTTATATAGAAAATTCTCTTTATGCCAATCCACAGCCTACAAAATTGAGTTATATCATACCTTGTTTCAGGTATGAAAAACCCCAGTCAGGCAGACTGCGTGAATTCCACCAGTTCGGTATTGAGTGTTTTGGAGCAAGCTCCCCTGCAACGGACGCAGAGGTTATATCTCTGGCACATATGTTCCTTTCTGAACTTAACCTCAAGGGAATAAAGCTTAACATAAACAGCATAGGCTGTCCTGTTTGTAAAAAGGAATACAATCAGAAGCTCAGGGCATACTTTGAGGAATA